>JBFWJN010000109.1:0-10219 GCA_050253185.1 Kiritimatiellales bacterium
CCGCATTACTACGAAACCGACAACCTGGAAAAAGCGCTCACGGGCGTACCGGACAACTGCTTCAGCATCCTGCTGGCCCATTCACCGGAAATCTGCCGCAAAGCCGCATTTGCGGGAATCGACCTCTATCTCTGCGGTCACACGCATGCCGGGCAAATCTGCCTGCCGGGCGGCCGTCCGCTGCTCACCAACACCAAGTGTCCGCGCGACTGCCATTCCGGACTCTGGAAATTCGAAGAAATGACCGGCTACACATCGCGCGGCGCCGGAACCTCGTCGGTGAATGTGCGGTTCAACTGTCCACCGGAAATCACCGTGCACCGGCTGATCAGTCAGCCGGAAGTTTGTTGAGCACCTGGATTTTTGCCGGAACCATGATCGGAAATCCCAATCCGTCCGCCCAGTACACTTTGCCGGTCAGCTTCAGCGGCAGGCGGGCATAGGCCTCCATCTGGGCCTTGTTGCCGCAGACATAGCAGATCGTCATATCGTTGAACCCCGGATCCGTCAGCTTGTAGAGCATGGAGTCGGTCGGCTGAAGAATGCCGTCAAAATGTTTTTCGACGCCCTGCACTTTAGTGTAATCCGGTTTCAGGCGTCCGGAGTCCTCTTCTTGAGTTGCCGCAGCCGCCACCACTTCCTGCACAGTCGGTTCCGTCACCGTCGCGACCTGCTCCGGCGCTTCGGTCTCCTCAATCTCCACCACCGCTTCGGCGGGCTCGGCGGGTTTGACCGGCTCAGGAATTTTCACGTCCACGTAACTGCGGCTGATCCAGACTGTCGTCTGCGGCGGCGGCGCAATGCGCGTCCAGTCGGCGGTCTCGCCGCGTACGGCAACTTCCTGGCCATTGGTGATGACGCCCACCACTCCGTGGTTCAGGCTCGGGCCTGAGCGGACATTCAGCTGTTCCGGAACCACCCTGTCGCCGCTGATGTATTCACTGTTCACCCACAGTTCCACCGTATCAGGCGGCAGCACGCCGACCCAGTCGGGGTTGCTGTTATCCTTCAGAACCAGTTCGTCGCCCTTCATCGCGCGGTCAAGCAGCACCGCGGTAATGTCCGGCGCGGCGCGCAGGCTCACGCGGTTTCCGGTCACGGTGACAGTTCCGTCATCCTCCTGCGCAAAAGCAGCGGTCGTCAGGGCGATCAGTGCAAACAGCATCCGTTTCATGATGGGTCCTCCAGTCCAAACAGTTCGGCCGCATTGGCGGCGGTGGTTTCGGCCAGCGATTCTACTGCACAGCCGCGCAGTTCCGCAAGCCGTTTGGCCGTATCGGCCACAAAGGCGGGCTCGCAGCGTTTGCCGCGGTGCGGCACCGGCGCAAGGTACGGCGAATCGGTTTCTATCAGCATCCGGTCGTCCGGAATCAGTTTGGCGACCTCGCGCAGCGGGTCGGCATTCAGGAAGGTCACGATCCCGCTGAAGCTGATGTAGAATCCGAGATCGAGGAAGGCCTCGGCCATTTTCCGGTCGCGGGTGAAACAGTGGATCACTCCCAAACGGCCGGCATCGCCTTTCCAATGGTTGGAAAAATCGGTGAGCATCGCCAGCGTGTCGGCATCCGCATCGCGGGTGTGAACGATCACCGGCTTGCGGCTTTGAATCGAGGTTTCCAGACATTGGAAAAAGAGCCGCTGCTGCTCGGCCGCTTTTTCCGGTTCATAAAAGTAGTCGAGCCCCGTCTCGCCGATCGCGACCGTCTCCGGTTTTGCGGCCAGTTCGCGCAGTGCGGTGATGTCGACCGGCGTGCCGGCCAAATGGCGGTCATAGCCGGCCGCCGCAAAAATCCGGCCGGGAAATGCCGAAGCCATCAGCTGCGCGATGCGATTGGCGTCCGGCGCTCCGCCGACGGCGACCATTTTCCAGACATTGGAAAGTTCGGCGCGCCCGATGATCTGCTCCAGCGTTCCATCGGCCACGAAATCGTCAAAATGTACATGTGTGTCGAAAAACATCCACGTACTGAAACATATTTTCCAAGGATTGGAAACCCGACGGATTCTATTTTCCGGCGATGCGTGCAGGAAATCCTTGCATCCGTTTCAAAAGGCGACTTAACTGCTCCCGTTATGAAAAACGATTTGCTTCCAATCCCCGCTGTGGCCGCTGAACTGACCGGCCTGTTCTCTTCCGGCGCCGAAGACCGGCCCGAAAATGTGCTCTGGAACTATCCGGCCGCCGACCGGATTGTCGAAGCCCTGAAACTGCTGATCCATGTGATGTATCCCGGAATGTACTCCTCGGCAGAGGAAAATCTGGACGGTTATTTCACGAAGCAGCTCGGGGCCGTCGCGGACCGGCTTCTGCCGGAACTCGAGCGCGCGATTCCGTACCGCTGGCGGTCGGCATCGGCCAAACGCGCCGGCGAACAACCGCAGGGCGACGTCCCGGGCGAAGCCCGCCGGATTCTGGCGGCGTTCCTGAATGAGCTGCCGGCCATTCGCCGGATGCTGATTGACGATGTGAAGGCGGCGTATAACGGCGACCCGGCCGCGTTGAGCTATGCCGAGGTGAAGCTGGCCTATCCCGGTCTGCTGGCGATCACGTCGCACCGGATCGCGCACGAGCTCTACCGGCTCGATGTGCCGATCATTCCCCGTATTATGAATGAGTGGACGCACGCCAAGGCGGGAATCGATATTCATCCCGGCGCGACGATCGGGCGCGGGTTTTTCATCGACCACGGAACCGGGGTGGTGATTGGGGAAACGGCAAAGATCGGCGAGAGCGTGAAAATCTATCAGGGTGTGACGCTCGGAGCGAAAAGCTTCCCGCTTGATGAGAACGGCAATCCGATCAAGCACGTTCAGCGCCACCCGACGGTGGAGGACCATGTGATCATCTACGCCAACACGACCGTGCTGGGCGGCGATACGGTCATCGGCCACCATGCGCTGGTCGGCGGAAACGTGTTTCTGATGGAAAGCGTTCCTCCGCACAGTTTTGTCACCAAAACCGGAAGCGGCGTCTCGGTCCGGACGCGGGATACGGCGGGTCTGCTGGGCGGGCTTGGAATCTGATGTGAAAATCTGATTTAAAAGCTGGACTCCCCCCACCTGCTTACCTATATTTCTGCGCTTTTACGTACTATTTTGAGGAGCACATTATGCCGAAAGTGAAAACCAAGAAGACCGCGGCGAAACGTTTCAAGAAAACGGCGACCGGTAAACTGAAGTACGCCCACATGGGCGGAAGCCATATTCTGACCGGAAAAAGCCGCAAGCAGAAACGCCGCCTTGGCGGAAACAATCTGGTTGCAGCCACCGACGAAAAACGCATCGCAAAAACCATTCCCTACGCTTAATTTCACAGGAGTATAAACCATGCCAAGAGCAACCAACGCACCGGCTTCGCGCCGCCGCAGAAAAAACCGTCTGGAACTCGCCAAAGGGTTTTACGGCGCACGCAGCAAACTGTTTCGCCAGGCTACCGAAGCGGTAGACCGCGCTCAGTCGATGGCCTATGTTCATCGCAAACAGAAAAAACGCAACTTCCGTCGTCTCTGGACCGTGCGCGTCAACGCCGCCTGCCGGACCAACGGAATCAGCTACAGCCGCTTCATTGAAGGCCTGAGCAAAGCGAACATCACCCTGAACCGCAAAATGCTTTCCGAAATCGCCATCTACGACGAGGCCGGTTTCACCAAGCTGGTTCAGGCCGCAAAAGCCGCGATTGCATAACACTTCGTACGCTGATGCAGAAAATCCCGACCGTTCGCGGCCGGGATTTTTTTGTTTTCCAATGGTTGGAAAACCGCGCTTCCATTTTTCCAATGCCTGGAAAAACAATGAATGCGCGATCAGCTTGAACGGCGGATCAGCCAGAAGCCGAGCCCCTGCGCAGTGATCAGCGGAATCCAGAGAATCAGGTTCGGGTGCAGCGCCGGATAGTCGGCCAGTGCTTTGGCGATCACAATAAACAGGTAATAGCCGAATACGATGCCGAGGCTGACGATCATTCCGATGGAGGTTTCCCGGCGGTGCGATTTTACGCCGAGCGGAATACCGACGAGCATGAAGGCAAAGCAGCCGACAGCAATGGAAATCCGCTGGTTGGCTTCGACGACCAGCTTGGTTTTCTGGACGGCGCGGTCGGCTGCGCTGAGCATCGGATAGACCGTGTCGATGTTCCGGATGCGGTCCACGAGTTCACCGATCCGCATATAGCCCGGCTTGCTTCGGACAGAGCGGTCGCCGAGAATTTTTTCGAAGTCGAGCCGAACGGGATAGTACTCGGCGTTGACATAGGTGGTTTTCGAGACGTCGTGAGGATCGTTGATGTCCGGCATTTCGATTCGGACATTGCGCAGCTTCACGGTCAGCACTCGCTGGGTGTTGTCGGCCAGCACTTCGCCCTCTTTGGCCCGTACACTGCGCTTAATGCGGCCCTGTTTGTCGAGTTCGTAGGCGACGACATCATGAACGGTCATGTCGTCTTTTTTGCCGACGTAAATCATCAGGCCGGGAAAGTCGTCGATGAACCGTCCCTCTTCGAGCAGATTGATCGGTTCTTCGACGCCGGCGGAACGCAGCAGCTGCTTATTGGCGTATTTGGCGACGGGAGCCACCTCGCAGTTGATGTAGACGCAGATGCCGGTGAGCAGCACGGAGAGCAGCAGCAGCGGCGCCGCTAGGCGCCACAGGCTGATGCCGCAGCTTTTCATTGCATTGATTTCGCTGTCCATCGACAGCCGCCCGAACAGGAGCAGCGCCGCGAACAGTATGCTGATGGGCATTGAGAATGACAAAATGTAGGGAATGTTCTGAAAGAAGAATTTAACAATCAGTGCGGCGGAAATTCCGCGCGACATGAGGTCAACCGCTTTCACCATTGCGCCGACGGTCATCACAAACGTGATCAGTCCGAGCGCGGACAGAAAGATGACGAGGTAATCCAGAACAATATAGCGGTTCAGTGTGCGCATAAGTTCACTTTGCCCCGTGGCGGCGAACGGCGGCTTCAACCGTATTGGCGAGCAGCATGGTGATGGTCATCGGGCCGACGCCGCCGGGAACCGGCGTAATCGCGGAAGCTTTCTGCGAGACGGCTTCGAAGTCGACATCTCCGGCGAGCCGGAATCCTTTTTTCTTTGAGGCGTCTTCGATCCGGTTGACGCCGACGTCGATGACGACCGCTCCGTCTTTGACCATATCCGCTGTTACCGTATTCGGGTGGCCGACGGCGGCGATCACGATATCGGCCTGTCGGGTCAGTTCGGCCATGTTCTTTGTGCGCGTATGGCACATCGTCACTGTTGCATCGCCCAGTTCTCTTTTCTGGCTGAGCAGGTTGACGAGCGGGCGGCCGACAATATTGCTGCGGCCGATCACGACGACGTGGGCACCGCGGACCGGGATGCCGGAGCGTTTGAGAATCTGCAGGACTCCGTGCGGCGTGCACGGCAGAAAGGCCGGCAGGCCGAGCATCATGCGGCCCACATTCACCGGATGAAAACCGTCTACGTCTTTGTCCGGGTCAATCGCCTCGATCACCGACTGTTCCATCGAGGAGTCGGGCAGCGGGAGCTGAACGAGAATTCCGTCGATTTGATCATCGGCGTTAAACGCTTTGACGACATCCAGAATCTCCTGATGGGTTGCCGTGGCAGGCAGTTTGATTTCGCGGGAATAGAGACCGGTTTCTTCGCAGGCTTTTTCCTTGGCTGTGACATAAGACCGCGATGCGGGATCATCCCCCACCAGCAGCACCCCGAGGCCGGGCACAATCCCCTGCTCTTTCAGCTCTGCGGTGCGGGCCTTCAACTCGGCGCGAAACTCCTGCGCAATTGCTTTACCATCCAGAATCCTTGCAGCCATTCAGTCTCCTCATTCAGAATTGTGCTGGAGAATTTAACCGCGGATCTGCGCAGATGCACGCGGATAATTGGAACAGAAACCCGAAAAACAAAACTTGAAACTGGAAAACTCAGGCAACACGAACGAAAATACGTCGCTATGGATTTTATTAAGGAGACAGCCAAAGGCCTGCTGCTGCCTGTACGGGCCGTGCCGCGCGCCTCGAAAAACGAAATTCAGGGCGTTCACGGTGACGCGCTGAAAATTCGTCTTCAGGCCCCGCCGGTCGAAGGAAAGGCAAACCTGGCGCTCATCCGGTTTCTCAGTGACACGCTGGATCTTCCCCGCGCCCGGATTTCCGTTGCCTCTGGGGAAACAGGCCGAAATAAAACCCTTCTCATCAGAGACCTCACCATCGAACAGCTGAAGGAAAGGCTTTCGGAATGGCTGTAGCCATTGGCATCCTGACCGCCCTGCTCTGCCTGGTCGGACTGATTCTCTCGCTGCTGGCTTTTTCCGGAACATGGCTGGTTCTGCTCGCGGCACTGCTTGCGCGGCTGACTCTGGGTTTTCCAAATATTGGAATTCTGGCGATTTTCATCCTGCTCTGCATCATCGCTGAACTGCTCGAAGCGTTCGCCTCGTTCTTTGGAGTCCGGAAGCGCGGCGGATCGCACTTCGCGGGATTCGCTGCGCTCATCGGCGGGCTGGCCGGAGCTGCCGTTGGCTCAGGATTTCTTCCAATCCTTGGAACGTTTGCCGGGCTGCTGGCCGGATCGTTCAGCGGTGCGTTTCTTGCCGAATGGCTGCGGCTGAAACATCACGGCCGTGCGGCGCATATTGCATGGGGTGCGGTCTGCGCACGCCTTGCCGTCAGCCTGATCAAAACGACCCTGACGCTTGGAATGAGCATCTGGCTGCTGGCTGGATTGCTTCAGATCTAAAGGCCCGACTATTTGCGTGTTATTTCAAACACTTGCGATGAAGGCAACCGGGTGAGTGTGATATCGATAATCGTCGTCTGAAAGCTTTTCACGACGGACCGAATCTGATCGGGGTTCAGGTGAATGCTCAGCGGGACATATGAAATTCTGTCGGAGAGCGGTTCTTCGCCGGTGATTTCAATATCCAGAGGAATCACGTTGTCCAGCCGTTCCTTCCATGTGCCATTTCGTTTGTTGAACTGCTGAGTACGCAGATAGAAGGTAATCGTTCCCTTATCGTTTTTATTGCAGTGCTTATCTTCAATCATGGCTCCCAGTGAGTTCTCTGCGGTTTCGGAATGCAGGAAGACATCGAAATGTTCAACCGGCAGTCCGTCCTGGTCCCGGATCCGGAAAATGATCTGCGCATGGCCTTCATACTGTGACTGGGGATTCCATTCGGTGAGCCGTGATTTCAGCTTCGCCGCCTTTTGGAAGGTTGCCTTTCGAGTCTCACTGAATTTCTTTTCGGCCTTTGCATAGGCCGCCGGATCACGGGGAGTATTCAATGCGATTTTAATCAGCGCCTGAATATCCCTGCGGTTTTTTTCTCCGGAAACAATTCCGATTTCATCACCGGAATGAGCAATTTCGTATGGTATTGCGAACGGGATCCCCGGACGGTCTTTTTCACCGGCCACTGAAATGGTCTCAATCTGGTACTGGTTCCCTGAGACCGGTTTCCCGTTCAGGCGCCGGCTCACCAACCTTTTCAACTGATTATCCGTCAGAGATTTGGGGTTGGGGACGATCCGCACATAATTAAAGTTCAAGTTGCCGGCAGAGGTTCTCACCGTACAGTCCGACGAGTCTTCCTTCACATAGCGAATCGGCGCAAAACGGAACAGTTCAGGAACCTGCGAACCGATCATGCAGTATTCCTGAACCTGATAATCCTGAAGCATGCGCGTCCCCTCGTTCAGAAAGTGTAGATGCAGGTCCAGCGTTTTCCATGAGCCGAATTCCAGTTCGTTCAGAATCCGGAATCCGCTCCCGGTACCAATCGTTAGAAAACGCCCCCATCGTGCCATCTGTCCTTTTCCGATATGGGCCAGTCCGCTCCCGAAATTCGCTCCGGCCAGATGGATCAAGGTATTTACAGGAGACGGTTTGGGACTGAATTTCTTAATCCAGTTTCTGGCCACCAGAGCACCGGTACTGTGAATGATGACATGGAACCCGGAATTCAGGAGTTCCGGGTATTCCGTGTTCAATGCCCGATCCATTGCCAGGCTGACGTCGTCCAGCGAAATGCCGTCGCTCAGTGAAATCCAGCGGCTGAGATCGAGTTCTTTTACGTTTTCTGTTCCCAGTGTTTTCCGCAGTTCATCGGGAAGCGTTCCGTAGATTTTAGCAACCGGAGTTTCCTTTCCTTCCGAACTGTATCCGTGTATCAGCAGGATCGGTTTCATGATTCCTCCTTTTACTCAAACGGCACCTTTCACGGCACCGACGATACAGTCGAGCATCTGATCCATCAGCTTTTCCAGTCGGATTTTGGCCATTCCTTTGCGCTTGAGTGCATGCATTTCCGCAACGCTTTTTTTCATTTCCAGCAGATCGCGAAAATCCTGTTCGTCAATTTTTCCGTCTTTCAGCTGTTTCGCCCATTTCAGGAGATCGTCCTTCGTATTTCCCAGGAATTCGGAGGCATCCTGCATAAAGGCTTCGACTTCATCAGCAGCGGCGGTTGTCGCCAGATCTTTCAGTCCATCGAGAATACTGCCTATCAGATCGTTCATCACAGAATCCCCTGTTTTTTGATTTTAGCCGCTTCCAGATCAATGATGGTGTCATACGCATCTCCCATCATTTCCTTTTTGTTCTCAATCATTACCGGCTTGATGGTTCCCTTGTTCTGCCAGTCGGCCACAAATCCCGCCATCAGTTTATCGTCGGGATCCATCATCTTCGCCCACTGCATCGTGGTTTCGAGATTACCCGGCCTGCCTTTTGCATACTCGTAGGCCCGCTGAATACGGAGCAGAATGGCTTGAGCTTCGTCCGCATGCTGCGTGTAGTGTTCTGAAGCGTCATTCATCAGCAGCAGCGAGTCAACCTTCAGGTCAACAGCCGTCTCGTAGGCCCGCTGGTCATAGGGTGCCGTAGACAGGCATCCGCTGATCAGAAGCGAACCGATAATAGCCACTATCCCAGTAATTTTTCTCATCACCCCTCCTTGTCGTTCTTCTTCACTACACAAATCAACAGCAATATCTTTAATGCACGCTATAAGTGTAATGAGATTAAGGATTTAATAAAGAAAGTTTATTGCGGGGGATTTCCCCACAAACCAATCCGAAATAACCGGCCAATGCAGCGTCTGCGCGCAATACAGAAACTCTGCCCGACGTCAGGCGGAGTAGAAATCCGTAATGACGTTCCAGGCCTCTTCGGCGGTGTCGCAGAAGGTGAGCAGATCGAGATCTTTCAGGCTGATCAATCCGCATTCGGCCAGGTATTCCCAGTCAACCATCCGTTTCCAATGTTCGGAACCAAAGAGGATAACGGGGATCGAATCGATTTTGCCGGTCTGAATCAGTGTGAGTGCTTCGAAGAGTTCATCGAACGTGCCGAATCCGCCGGGAAAAATGCAGACGGCTTTGGCGCGCAGCAGGAAATGCATTTTACGCATGTGGAAGTAGTGGAAGCGGAAGCAGAGGTTTTCAGTCACCCACGGATTGGGCCGCTGTTCATGCGGGAGGGTGATATTCAGGGAAACCGATTTGCATCCCGCCTCGTGTGCGCCGCGGTTTCCCGCCTCCATCACGCCGCCGCCGCCGCCGGTGATGATGACGTATTCGCATTCGTGGTTGGTCTGGCAGCTGGTGCTGACAATGTTTGCAAGCTTGCGCGCCTCTTCATAAAACGGGGTGAGCGCCGCCAGTTTCGGGTTCGGGCAGGTTTCCGCTTTTTCCGGCGAAGGAATCCGCGCACTGCCGAAGAGCACGATGGTGGAATTCACCTTTTCCTTTTTCATCATTTCCTGCGGATGCAGGTATTCGAGCTGAAGGCGCACCGGGCGGCAGGCATCGCTGTTGAGGAAAGGAATGTTTTCGTAAGCGGTTGGCGGATTTTCCATATTTCGTGTTCTCCATAACTCATCGGTTCGATGTAAAGATAGCAGAGATGAAACCGATTGCCTACTACATTACCGCTCACGGCTACGGACACGGCACCCGCTCCTGCGATGTGCTGCGCGCGATGCACCGCCTTGCGCCGAAGCAGTTCGTGATTGTGACCAGCGACCTGCCGATCGATTTCCTGCAGAACCGCCTTGCCGGATGTCGCAACATTATTTTTCGGCCGGGCGCGTTTGATGTCGGCCTCGTCCAGAAGGACTCAGTCCGGAGCGATCTTTTCCAAACCTTGGAAAAATTGGAGGATCTCTATAACCGTGAAGAATCCCTGATGGTGCAGGAGCAGAATTTCTTCCG
>JBFWJN010000110.1:0-10212 GCA_050253185.1 Kiritimatiellales bacterium
TTATGGCGGACGACTGGGGCTGGTCTGATATTGCTGCATGCCGGCGTTATCAGGGACTGAAGGATCCCATCCCGACGCCGAATCTGGATCGGCTGGTCGCGGAAGGCATGATGTTCACGGACGCACACAGTCCGGCGGCTCTGTGCGCCCCGAGCCGGTTCAGCATGATGACGGGCTCCAATCCCTACCGCAACGGCGTGCAGTGGGGGACGTGGGGACTGGAAGCGGACTGCGCCTTTTCCGTGAACCGGCGGCACATTACCGTGGGGCAGGTCATGCAGACGGCCGGATACCGAACCGCTTTCTTTGGGAAAATGCATTTCGGCGGCGGGTCGACAAACTTTGTGAGCATGATGCCGGAGTTCCCGACCACCTACGGGTTTGATTATACATTCTGTACGCATGGCGGCATTCAGGATTCTCCCTATCTGTATTTTGAAAACGACCGGTTTGCCCGGATTGATCCGGCAGATCCATTGAATCCGTCCGAGCCCGGAACCTGGTCTGATATCAAGGACTGGACCGGCGGGAATTACACCATCACAAACGGAACCGGCACGATTCAGGCCGATCCGCACGACGGGCTCGGCGATGTGAACTGGAATTCCAGCCAGAACGGCATCATCAATTCCAAAAAGGCCGCCCGGTTTATTCGGAACCATCATGCAGATTATCCGGACCGGCCGTTCATGATGTATTACTGCGCGCCCCAGGTCCACGTTCCGCACACGCCGCCGATCGACTTTGAGCCAGATGACGCCGGAGTTCCGGGTTCTCCGCCGAATGCCCCTGTCGCCGGGGTCACCGGCGGCGATGAACTGGCGGATATGGTGTATGAACTCGACCTGCAGGTCGGGCGGATTATCGCTGCACTGGAAGATCCGAACGGAGACGGTGATTCGTCCGACAGTATTCTTGCTGATACGCTCGTCATGTTCACGTCCGACAACGGTGGGCTGGCCAGCGAACGCGGAATCGAGGGATATGACTCCACCGGAATTCTCCGGGGCAACAAAGCCATGATCGAAGAGGGAGGACACCGGGTTCCGTTTATCGCCCGCTGGGGCGACGGGACGGAAAGCGGCTCGGCAGTTGCTCCCGGAATGGTCAGCCGGCAGCTGATCTGCACCCATGACTGGGTCGGTGCGATGTACGCCCTGACTGGCCAGAGCATGGTCGACAATCAGGCCATGGACTGCGCAAATATTCTGCCGGTACTGCTCGGCGAGCAGGATGAATCCGTGCCGGTTCACGAATATCTTCTGCACCAAAGCCAGAATACCCGGGCGTATCCGTATGCTATCCGCAAAGGAGATTACGTTCTGTTTATCGATGCCACCCGCAGTGCGGCCGGTGAACTGTACAATCTGGCCGATGACCTGACCCAGTCCACCAATCTGCTGGAGGGAACTCCTTCTCAGGACATCCTCGACATTGAAACAGAACTGCTCACGCTTTTTCGGCAGCACGACCAGGCCGGGGAAGCCCGGACAACGGTTGCCTACAGTGTCCCGGACATCTATCCTCCCACGCCCAATCCCGCCCGGTTCAGTGTCGTGCCGACTGTCTCCGGATCATCCGGTGTGACCATGACCGCAGAGACGGGAATCGATCCCAGCAGTCCGGTGGAATATCTGTTTACCGAAACCAGCGGAAACTGGGGAGGCGGCAGCTCAGGCTGGCAGACCAGTCCGGTGTATGCGGCAACGGGTCTTCTTCAGGATCTGACCTATTCCTACACGGTGACCCTGCGGGATTCCGCCGGTCATTCGGGGACTTCCAGTTCTGAATACAGCGTGACGGTGCGGACTCCTTCCGTATTCGGGATGGTTCCGTTCTTTACGGATGATTTTTCTCTGCTGCCGTCCTTGGCGCCAGGCAACTCCGTTCCGGTGGAAGAAACCTGGTTCCTGCCTCTGGATCCGATCGGTGCGTCGCCCCAGAGCGTTGATGAAACCAGCGACAGTTCTGTGAATGTTGTCGATGGACAGCTGAAGCTCGGATTCGGCGGGGACCGGGTTTCCGTCCGCTGGTACAGCGACCGGTTCTATGACCTGCATCAGGAATACTGCCTGAGCGGTGACTGGGTGGTGGATACGGTCTGGTCTGATGAGCAGTATACCTCGAATGAACGGGGCTTTCGCGCCGGACTCGGACGATTCAGCCGTGCCGGAGAAATCATCGGAGAGGGAGACTCCAGAGCCGCGCCGGACCTGCAGTTCATCAAATGGGTTCATATCGATCCGGACTCTCCTGCGGTCGGCGATTCCGGCTCCTTTTCTCTCAAAATAACGGCCTCTGACCTGGCGGCGGCCGGAGTTGCGTCAACCGATCGGGTCGGCATTGTTCTGTACCGGAACTCCGACAACTGGCCGACGGCGGGCGGCGCCAATGATATGTACCGGGTGGATAACCTGGCTCTGGGAATTGCGGATGATGACAGCGACGGCCTGCCGAATACGTTTGAAGCCGCCCACGGCCTGAATCCGGATGATCCGGGAGATGCGTCGGTTGATACGGATGGGGATGGCTCCACCAACTTGCAGGAATATTTTGAAGGCACGGATCTGAATGATCCGGCCGATGTCCTGCTGCCGGTGCTGGCGGTTGAAAATGCCGGACTGCACCGCATCGATCTGCCGTCATTTATCACCGGCCGCCGTTACCGTCTTGAGTTTACAGAGGATATTCTTTCCGGCGCGTGGCTTACCGTGGCGGCCTACACGCCGCTGATCGACGGAGAAAACTATTTCTTTGAGCACACCACCGAGGAAGCGACGGGATTCTACCGGATTCGCACGGAGCGGATTCCCTAGGAATTCATCGCATCGATCATTTCGCGAACCGCTTTTTCCAATCCCTGGAAAACCGCGCGGGCGACGATACTGTGGCCGATATTGAGCGTATCCAGATACGGCACGGTTTTGATCGGCGCGATGGTCTGGAGACTGATGCCGTGGCCGGCGTTGACCTGCAGGCCAAGCGCGTGGGCGCATTCGGCGCCGCAAATCAGTTTTTGCAGCAGCGCATCGGCTTTTTCAGGATCGACGGCATCGCAGAACGATCCGGTGTGCAGTTCAATGACGCGTGCCCCGGTTTTTGCAGAAGCCTCAATGATCTGCTCGTCGGGCTCGATGAACAGGCTGACTTCGCTGCCGTTGTCCTGGAGCCGCTTGACGGTGTTTTCCAATGATTGGAAACTTCTGATGACGTCGAGGCCGCCTTCGGTCGTCAGTTCCTGACGCTTTTCCGGGACGAGGCAGACTTCGGCCGGTTTGACATTCAGGGCGATTCCGACGATCTCTTCGACGTTTGCCATTTCCAGGTTGATCGGCAGCGGACAATGCTGGCTGAGCCGATAGACGTCGTGATCCTGAATATGACGCCGGTCTTCGCGCAGGTGGACGGTAATGCTGACGGCTCCGGCTTTGGCGCAGGTTTCTGCGGCTTCCAGTGTGTCCGGATAGGTTGTTCCGCGGGCCTGTCGAAGGGTGGCCACGTGATCGATGTTAACGCCGAGTTTCATGTTGTACTGCCTTTTTCATGTGCTGTTTTGGATCGTATACCAGACAGGCGGCAGTATTCCATTCCTGAATCACTTCCAATGCGCGGAACGCTCCGCGGAACAGGTCGCGCAGCAGGCGACCGTGCTCCGGATAGGCGGCGATGCCGACACTCAGGACGGCTTTAATGCGTTTGCCCTGCGAAAGAAAAACCTCTTTCTGCACGGCATCGCGCAGGCGCTGGGCAATCTGTTCTGCCTGCGGCAGGGTGCAGGGCGCGAGAAGAAGAAAGTCGTACTGCTGATAGCGGCCGATCAGATCGCTGTCCCGGGTGAGCTTTTGGATGATCCGGCTGACTCCGGCGGTGATATCATCGCCGGCGGCCGGGCCGTGCAGCTCGATGATCCGGTTCATTCGGCTGATGTTGATGCAGAACAGGGCGGTCGGCTCTTTTCTGCGGCGGAGCTCGGCCAGATACTTGCGCAGGTAGGAGCCGACAACCGCGGGTTTCAGTACGCCGGTTAGCGGATCGATGGCGGAGCTCTTGTCGTCTTTGCTCAGCTCGCCGACCGGTTCCTCTTTTCCGTCGTTTTCCGTTTCGTCTTTGGGCGGCGGAGCCAGATGGAGCGGCTGATTTTCGAAATCCGCGGCTTCCATGGCCTCGGCGGCGATGTCGATGATGAGACGCGAATTCAGCCCGTGCATGGGAAACCGGCTGGCGCCCGCGCGGAAGAACCCCATGCCCGGGATTTCAGGACGGATTCGGGACAGGGTGTCCACGATCCGCTCGACAGCAGCCGGGACCTGTTCCTCTTCGGTATCGATGATCACGGCGACGCAGTCGGCGCGGAACAGACAGACTTTGTCACAGGTGTGGCGGAATTCGTTTTGCAGCCGGTGGAGCAGGGCTTCCTGAACGGTCCGCTGCTGCGTCGAGGCATCGGAAAGAAACTGGATGATCAGTACGCCGAATCCGGGCGAGGAGCGGTTGATTTTGCTGAGATAGCGGGTGACCTGGATGAAGAAAAAGTCGTTGCAGTCTTCGGCGGTCGGCAGGGCGCTTTCGTCGAGCTGAATCATGCGGTGGAACCGGTAGGTGCTGGCAATCAGCGTAATGACAATGAATGCAATGCCCGTCACGAGCAACAGCTGCCCGGCCTGAGCCATGGGCAGCTGTGCAGTCAGTGCGGAATAAACCGGGAGATTCAACATGGATGCAACTGTCCGGAGAGCGCTCCGGGTTTAGTAGTAGAGAACGAATTCCGAGCGGCGGTTGGCGGACCATGCGGCTTCATCGTGTCCCGGATTAGCGGGCATTTCTTCGCCGAAGCTTTTGGTCTGAATGCGGTCGGCGGTAATGCCGAGTTCGGTCAGGTAGGCCCGAACGGCGAGCGCGCGGCGTTCACCGAGTGCGAGGTTGTATTCATTGCTTCCGCGTTCGTCGCAGTGGCCTTCAACAATAACGGCGGAGGCGTTGTTCTGTTTCAGGTAGCCGGCAACGGCTTCCACTTTGGCGCGTTCCGCCGGAGAGACCTGAAAACTGTCGTAGGCAAAGTGAACCGGAGCGAACATGCCGGGGTGTTCGGTGCCGCCGACAAAACGGTCACCCATTGGAATCGAGCCGTCACCAAAGCCTGCCCCCATGCCGAAGCCGTCTGATCCATAGACGCCGGCCGGATTCATTTTCGGGCTTTTGCAGCCGTTGAGGGATGCAACAATCAGAAGGAGACTCAGACCGGAGATAAAAGACACGCTTTTTTTCATGATAATACGACCTCTCTGTTCGACTTGTTCATCCGGCAGATGCGCCGGTTCCACACCTTTTGAGCAAAGCTACCGGAGTGCCGCTGATTGTGTCAAGGAGGGAGAGGCCGGATTGCGCGGCTTTGCCGTTATCGCGTCGGCGAGCAGTCCGGCGAAAACCAGTTGCCGTTGCCCTGAAGCAGCGGAGCCGGTGCGTTGCCGGCCGTGTCGAGCAGGTAGATCGACGACTGATGGCCCGCGGTACGGCCTGCGACAATGTGCCGTCCGTCCGGCGCCCACGAGGGATCTTCATAGTCGGCATAGTCGGTCTGCATGTAGCGGGTTTCGCCGGTCTGCGGATGAATGACGGCGATGGCATAGCGTCCGCCGGAACGGCTGGCGCAGGCGATCATCCCGTTCGGGCCCCAGTCCGGCGCGACGTTTTCCGATCCGCGGCTGCTCAGCCGGCGCGGCCGCCCGCCGGCGCGGCTGATGATGTACAGCTGCGGTGTGCCGCTGCTGTCTGAGACATAGACCAGGTTTTCGCCGTCCGGCGCCCATGACGGGCTGCCTTCCGTGGCGCGGGCCGTCATGGTCAGCCGTGTTAGTTTCCCGTTGCGCAGGTTTTTAATATACAGTTCGGGGTTTCCGTCTTTTGAAAGAATCAGCGCCAGATCCTTTCCATCCGGGGAAATCGCCGAGCCGGTGTTCAGTCCTCCATAGCTGGCGAGCAGTTCGCGGCGGCCGCGCTGCAGGTCGATGCGGTACACGTCCGGGAATCCTCTCAGGAACGATGTATAAACAATGGATCCGCCGTCCGGGCTCCAGCTCGGGCCGATCACAATCTTCTTGTCCTGTGTCACCTGCATCAGTCCGCCGCCATCCATATCGCAGAGATACAGTTCTTTGCGGCCGGTCCGGTTGCCGACCAGCGCAATTCGACAGGAGGCGATGCCTTTGTTGCCGGTAATGGCTTCGACGATGTCATCGGCGACCCGGTGGGCCAGCGCGCGTGCGCGGCCGGATTCAATGCTGTAGCTCTTCGAAAACAGACGCGCCTGATCGGCTCCGCGGTACACCTGGCAGATCGACTTCAGGTTCGATCCGTCCGGGTTCGCCGTACCGATCAGCCGCAGCTCGCCGTTTCCGCGCACCGGCGTGAACCAGCCCGACAGTTGGAGATCTTTTTCCAATGTCTGGAAAAACCGGCGGGAGTCGGCATCGCTGCCGGCCCGGAGCCCGGACAGGTCGAGGGTGATTTTGCGGTCGGCGGACTTCACCACGCGTATCTGGGCCGGTACGGCTGCCGCCAGCGAGAAAACAGCAACAGAGAGATAAATCAGACGTTTCATCATGGCAGACTGCTTAACGTAAAATCGCCGGGGTTTAAAGCCGATTTGCCGGGAAGATGGACGGCGGGTGCTCTCGGGAGAGATCTTTTTCGGTAAAAACTGCGGGATTATGAACCTGATCGATTTGCGTAAAAATTGTTGTAAAAATTTGAATAAACGCAATAATCAAATTGTTGAAACAATAAATATGTGTTTGTGGAAAGGAGCGTTATGAAAAAATTAAGCATCCTGTTATTGCTGGTCGGGACATCTTGCTGCGGCCTTGCGGATATTGTCACTAATTTAATTGCGGATGGAGGCTTTGAAGGGCTGGATGCCGCGACATTTGAACCCTCGACCAACAGTTCTCCGTGGTTTACTGATGAACTCACCAAATGGCCGCTGCAGACGGAAACGGATCCGGCGATGGTGCACAGCGGGAATCAGGCGCTTGTCTGGCAGTATTATGCAAATGATCCGGTGGCCATACAGACCCTTGGCGTTCAGGTTGCCGCCGGGAAAAAATATGAAGTGGACCTGTGGTGCATGCTGGCGGAGGGCAGCGCAACTTTTACAAGTAATACGGTGATTAATGTTTCTGTCTGGACCAGTCCGACGATTGATGGAACGTATAAATATATTGCCGGAGTGTTCGGGCTGCAGCCGACAGCCATTGATGAGTATCAGAATTTCAGCCACGTTTATACGGTAAACGACCTTTCTGCCCGTGTCGGGGAGTACATGCAGCTTCGAATTGTGAAGGCGAATATCAATACGGAATACCGAATCTTTGTGGATGACGTTTCATTCGGCGAAGTGATTCCCGAACCGGCAACGATGGGATTGCTGGGGCTTGGCATCTGTCTGGCCTTTTGGTTTCACGGGCGTCGCCTGCGTGCTCAGGCATGAGTCTGCTTCTTTCCCCGGCGGAATATCTGGAATATTCCACCGGGTTTCTTTATCTTGCACGAAGTTTGATAGTTTTTAAAAAGGAGGGTCTGTGAGGCTTGTAATAGTGGGTTTTGTTGGTTTTTTTTGTGTGTCTCTGGGCGCGCAGTCCGCGAAACTGCTTCTGGATTCGGGGTTTGAGGCGATTGCCGGCAACGAGCCGAACACGAACACGTCGCCATGGTTTACTGTAAATGAGGACAGCAACTGGAGTTTTAAGGCTTCGGCAGACCAGTACTATGAAGGTGCTTAGAGTGCCTGTTTCAGTTATTATTTCGACAACGGCGCGATTGTCCAGAATACCGGGGTTCAGATTGAGGCCGGCAAGGATTATGAAATGTCGGTCTGGGCGATGATTGCCGAGCCCAGCAGCAATTCGGCGCACACGAATGCCTCTGTTCTGGCACTGACCCTGAATACCAGTGCAACTGTGGATGGTACGTATACGTTTGCGAAGGCCGTTTATGGGAACGTTCCAACGGCTGTCGGTGAGTGGCAGCAGTTGAAGGCGGTGTATACGGCCGCTGACCTGCAGGCGTATGCAGGCGAATATATTCAGGTCCGTTATGTGAAGAGCAAAGAAGATACCGTATACCGGATTTATCTGGATAATGCCTGTTTTTCACCGATTGAGCAGAAGTCTCTCAGTCTGATCGGTGTGACCAACTGAACGAGAATACCGGGTGTATGAGAAGCCCTCTTCGCAGGAAGGCTTTTTGATTATTCTGCCTGCAGGCTTTTCCACCATGTGGGGTTCGGCTGCCAGTCCGGTGCGAGGCAGGCGGCATGTTCCTGTTCGAGTGCCGGCAGCTTTTTCTGGCGGATCTGTTCGACTTGGAGCTGTTTCTTCGCTTCATCAAACCGCGGATCCGGCTGAGGAATTCTGGCTCCGGTTTCGACGAGCCATGCATCCAGTCTGGCCCTCATTGCCGCGGTCCGTTCGGGCTCCTGGGCAGTCAGGTCATGCTGCTCGCCCTGATCCTGCATCAGATTGTAGAGTTCGTCGCGTCCGTCTTCATAGTAATGAATCAGTTTCCAATCCCCGGAACGAATGATGGATGACGGTTCGCCGCCCTGGTTGCTGTAATGCGGGTAGTGCCAGAAAAGATCCCGCTCACTGAGCGATTCTCCTTTCAGGACGGGAACCAAGCTCGTGCCGTCCATATGCTGTTTCGGCATGAGCGGAAGTCCGGCCAGTTCCAGGATGGTCGGATAGAAGTCCATATGCACTGCAGGAATATCCGTTACGCTTCCTGGAACGGTGACGCCCGGTGCCCGGATGTAGAACGGTTCCCGGATTCCTCCTTCCCACTGGCGGCCTTTGCCGCCGCGGAACGGGAGATTGCTGGTGGAGTAGGAGTCGCCGGAAGAAACGCCTCCGTTGTCGGACGTGAAAATGACAACGGTATTTGTGTCGAGCCCAAGCTCGGTTAATTTGGAGAGAACAATACCGACGGCTCGGTCCATGGTCTCAACCAGTCCTCCGTATACCGGGTTGTCCTGCACCTGCCGGACCGGCAGTGTCCGGTCGATCATGAAGCGGGACTGACCCGAGTGCTGTTCCGCTTTATTTCTGTATTTCTGCCAGAGCGGGCGGGTTGTCTGGATCGGTCCGTGGACGGCATAAAAAGAGAGGTAGGCAAAAAACGGATGGTCTCTGCTTTCTTCAAGGAACCGGGCTGTTTCGTTGGCCAGTCGAAGCGTGAGGCATTCGCCGTTCGGGCCGTTTTCCAGTTTCGGGTTAACCCAGGGGAAAAAATAACCGCCTTTGGGCGATCCCGGTTCCCATCCGCCTTTATTGATCTGGAAGCCATGGTCTTCCGGCCACGAGCCTTCGCTTCCCAGGTGCCATTTGCCGGCGAAAAAGGTTGTGTAGCCGGCGCTGCGCAGCGCTTCCGCAATCGTGACATCGTCTTTGGGCAGATTATGGACATACTTTGCGGGCAGCAGCCGGTCGTTTCGGTCCCAGTCCATGCCCGACTTTGCGCCGATCCAGTCGGTGATGCCGTGGCGGGTGGTTGCCTTGCCGGTCAGGATGCTGGCCCGGGAGGGACTGCACACTGCGCAGGCGGCATAGCCTTGTTCAAACCGCATGCCGGACCGGGCAAGGGCGTCAATGTTCGGCGTCTCATAAAACGAACTTCCTTCAACGCCGAGATCCCGGCAGCCGAGATCGTCCACCAGAATAAACAGGAAATTACGGGGTGCCGCGGCGGCGGGCAGTGCGGCGGCCATCAGCAAGGCATGAACAGGCTTCATAGGCAATCTCCGGAATGAAAGGTCTCACGCTACAGCCTTTGTGCAGCATCCTCAATCAAATGTTCGTTTTGCTGCAGGCTTGCCTGTCTGTACTTTACGGAGCGACAAGAAATCCGAGGCTGTGAAGGAATCCGTTAATGGCTTTATCGACGGCATCTGGATATCCGAAATCATGGCCCGTACCTTCGAGAATCAGCGTCTGGACGCTTCCTCCGTGCCGGCGAAGTTCTTCGGCGAAACGGATCGCCTGCATGTAGTCGATCGTTGCGTCAGACTTTCCGTGGATGAGCAGTGCCTTCGGCGGATTTTCACGGATGTTATAAATGGCGGAAGCTTTTTTCAGTAGAGCGGGATCATTGTTGAGCAGGAATTTTTCGGAACGTCCAAACCGGCTCGTTCCAAGATTGACTACGTCGTACAGCCCGCAC
>JBFWJN010000111.1:0-10208 GCA_050253185.1 Kiritimatiellales bacterium
GGGAGAATGTGCGGGACTGGAGGTCGCCCACCGAAAAATAAATCGGGGGGCGATTGGACCTGCATATGTTCTTCAGCCGTTTTCGGCTGAACGAGTCGACCGGAACGACAGTCAATTTGCCGTTCCCGGCCGTTGGTCTGTGCAGAAAGCGACCGACTGGTATGAACGGCAGCCCTGGCTGGTCGGGTGCAACTATCTTCCGGCCGGTGCCATCAATCAGCTTGAAATGTGGCAGCCCGACACATTCGATCCGGCGGCGATGGATCGGGAACTGCAGTGGGCTGAAGCCCTCGGTTTCAATTCGCTCCGGGTTTACCTGCACGATTTGGTCTGGTCACAGGACCCGCAGGGCCTTTATCGGCGGATGGATGTTTTTCTCAATCTATGCAAAAGGCATGGAACTCGGCCGCTGTTCGTGTTTTTTGATGACTGTCATCATCCGTTTCCGCAAAGCGGTCCCCAGCCTCTGCCGGTTCCCGGCTACCATAATTCAGGCTGGGTCAACAGTCCGTCCCGCGATGTGGCCGAGCGGTACGCCGCCGGAACGCTGGAGGAAAAGGAAATTCGGCAGCTCAAGGGATTTGTTCAGGGCACATTACAGCATTTTGGGAATGATCCGCGGGTGCTGATGTGGGAGCTGTATAACGAGCCGGGGCGCGGGCGCGGAAACGGTGATTTCCCGGTCAGCGACGACGATGCATTTGGGGACAGAAGCGCCGCACTGCTGTTACAGGTCTGGAACTGGGCGAGGGAGGTCAATCCGTCGCAGCCCTTATGTTCCTGTGCAGACGGCAGCGTTGGAGATATCAATTTAAGAATCGGGCAGCTGAATTCAGATATCATCTCGTTTCACTGCTACGATGCCCCGCAGATTCTCCGAAAGCTCTGTGAACAGTACAGTTCAACCGGACGGCCCGCCCTGTGCACCGAATATATGGCCAGACCGGACAGCACATTCGAAGGCAGTCTGCCGATTCTGAAAAAATATAATATCGGGGCTTACAATTGGGGCCTGGTTGCCGGAAAGTCCGGAACGGTGTGGCCATGGGTCAGCCGCGACGGAAAGAACGTGGATCGCCTTCGTGCGTCGGGCCTGGTGATTCGGGACGGCAGTGAGCATCCGGAGCCCGAAATCTGGTTTCATGATATCTACCGACGAGACGGAACGCCGTATAAGCAGTCGGAGGTGGACTTTATTTGTCAAATGACCCGAACGGAACAGTTCGGTTTGGTAATCGGAAAGGAAGCAATGTGAACAAGGCGGCAGTGGCGGGGATGGCGGTGGTTCTCGGGGCAGGGGTGCAGGCCGGGACAAAGCCGAATGTACTGATGATTTGTGTGGATGACCTTAAGCCGGTGTTCGGGGCGTACGGATTCGGCTGGGTTCATTCTCCCAACCTCGACCGGCTGGCGGCGCGCGGCATGCGTTTTGACCGCGCCTACTGCAACCAGGCCGTCTGCGGGCCGTCGCGCTACAACTTGCTCACCGGTCTGCGCTCCACCACCACCGGTCTGTACGATCTGCGCACCGGCTTCCGGGAAGTCAATCCCGATGCCGTCACCCTGCCGCAGTACTTCATGCAGAACGGCTACCGGGTTGAAGGCGTCGGAAAAATTTTCCACATCGGACACGGCAACTACGGCGATGATGCCTCCTGGAGCGTGCCGTTTCATCCCGATAAAGTTGTCGACTACGTCCTCGAGGAGAGCACTGGTGGACAGCTGACCCGCGAGGAGGCCTTTTTCTCCAACCAGATGCTCGACCGCATCAACACCTTGCCGCGCGGCGCGGCATGGGAAAAAGCCGACGTTCCTGACGAGGCCTATGCCGACGGCCGCATTGCCGTCGAAGCGATCCGGCGCCTCCGGCGGGCAGCAACCAATGACACGCCGTTCTTCCTGGCCGTCGGCTTTGTTAAGCCGCACCTGCCGTTCTGCGCACCGGTCAAATACTGGGATCTGTATAAGCCGGAACAGTTCGCGCTGACCGAACGCGACACGCCGCCGGACGGTGCGCCGCCGTATGCCGAAAAGCCGAAGAGCTGGGAAATCGGAAACTTCAAACCTCTTCCCGAAGACGGCAACAACATTCCGGAAGAGATGCAGCGCACGCTGATTCACGGCTACTTTGCCGCCCTCAGTTATATGGATGCACAGCTCGGCAAGGTCCTTGATGCGCTCGATGAAACCGGACTGGCCGACAGCACTCTCATTATGCTCTGGGGAGATCATGGCTACCACTTCGGCGACCACGGCACGTGGACCAAACACACCAATTATGAACAGGACAACCGGATTCCCCTGATTTTTGTTGCGCCCGGCTCGGTATCCCCCGGAAGTCACACCGAAGCCTTCGCTGAAAGTGTGGACATTTATCCGACACTGGCTGAACTGGCCGGACTGCCGAAACCTGCCGTCCCTCAGGGACTCGACGGCATGAGTCTCATGCCGGTCCTGAAGAATCCGGCCGTCTCGCTTCGCAATCACACATATCATGCCTATAATCGCGGGAAGCGTGTCGGGCGGGCCATCCGGTCGGATCGCTACCTGATGGTTGAATGGAAAGTTCCGGATCACCCGGAAACGTCGGCTGAATACGAACTGTATGATTATCGGGTGGATAAACTGGAGAAGAAAAACGTGGCAGGTACAATGCCGGAGGTTCTATCGCAGATGAAAGCGATTTTGGCCGCCTATCCGGAAGCGGCTCCTGTCGGAAAGAAAGGGAAAAAGCAATGAGGAAAGAGATGTGGCGGATTGGCATGTTTGCGTTGGCAGGACTGTTGACCGGATGTGTCATGCCGGGGTCGGTGGCGGTTCATGATTTTGACTCCATCCGGAGCTATACACTCAAAAATACCGAAGGTATGGAAGTTCGACTGAGTAACTATGGAGCGACTGTCACGTCAATCAAGGTGCCCGATCGCAACGGGGTTCCGGGCGATGTCGTTCTCGGATACAACACCGTGGATCGCTATATCAACGATGCCGGGGCCGGAACCTATTTCGGTGCGGTCGTCGGTCGCTACGGCAATCGGATTGCCAAAGGGGAATTCACCCTCGACGGCACGGAATACACGCTGGCCGCCAATAATGGTGAAAACCACCTCCATGGCGGGTTGAAAGGTTTCGATAAAATGGTTTGGGGCGCTCAGGTGCTCGGAAAAAATCAGGTGAAATTCACCTATGTGTCGAAAGACGGGGAAGAAGGCTATCCCGGCCGTCTTTCTGTCAGTGTCATCTATACGCTGACAGATGATAACGAACTGAAAATTGATTACCAGGCATCAACGGATAAGGCCACGCCTGTCAATCTGACCAACCACAGTTATTTCAATCTGGCCGGAGAAGGCTCACCGACCATTCTGGATCATGAACTGACGCTCAACGCAGATGCGTTCACTCCCGTAGACGCCGGGCTGATTCCCACCGGCGAAATCCGTCCCGTCGCCGGAACTCCATTTGACTTCCGGAAAGCCAAAACAATCGGCCGGGACATTGCTGCGGCCAATCAGCAGCTGGAATACGGCATGGGCTACGATCACAACTGGGTCCTGAACAAAGGGCAGGGCGGAAAAACCCTGGCCGCCACCGTCTACGAACCGAAAAGCGGCCGCGTCATGGACGTGTACACCGACCAGCCGGGCGTTCAGTTCTACTGCGGCAACTTCCTCGATGGAAGCCTGACCGGTAAATCCGGCAAGCCGTATCTTCATCGCAGCGGACTGTGCCTGGAAACACAGCACTTCCCGGACAGTCCGAATCAGTCGGCGTTTCCCTCGACGACTCTTCGTCCCGGTGAACAGTATAAAACGTCTACGACGTATAAGTTTTCGGTGAAATAAGCCGATTTGCCTCCGCACAGACTGCACGGGGACGCCGGCAACGGCGCCCCGGCAGGAAGAGGGGGCATTTTCTTTCCGCGGATCGACCGGTTTCTTCAGCTGAGGGAAACCTCGACCGGGCAGTGGTCGGACCCCGTAATGTCATCCAGAATGTCGGCCGCCCCGATTCTCGGGCGAAGAGCCTCGCTCGCGAGGAAATAATCGATTCTCCAGCCGACATTGTTTTCGCGGGCCCGTCCCCGATAGCTCCACCACGAATATGTTTCCTGTTCCGGGTGCAGGCATCGGAACGTATCGATGAGCCCGGCTTCGACATACCGGGTCATGCCGGCCCGTTCTTCGATCGTATAGCCGGCGTTTCCCTCGTTTTCCTTCGGCCGGGCGAGGTCAATGGGATGGTGCGCCACATTTAAATCCCCGCAGAGGATGACCGGTTTCTTTTCTTCCAGCTGCTTGATTTTTGCCTGCAGCAGCAGGTCGAACTCCTGCCGCTCATCGAGTCGCGAGAGATCATGCTTCACATTCGGGACATAGGTGTTGATCAGGAAATACTCGGGGAATTCAAAAATCTGGAACCGGCCCTCGGAGTCGAACCGGTCGTCGCCGATCTTTGTCTCGTAGGACAGGGGCTCGATTTTTGAAAGCGTTGCGGTTCCGCTGTATCCCTTGCGGTCGGCGCCGTTCCAGTACCCGCTGTATCCGTCCGCCGTGCCGGTCAGCCGGATGTCTTCCGGCAGGTCCGCATTGTGAACCTTGATTTCCTGAAGGCATAAAATATCCGGTTGATGAGTATGAAAAAAATCCATGAATCCTTTTTTCATAACCGCTCGGATGCCGTTTACATTCCAGGACATGAGTTTTATGGTCATCACTTCCTTCTATCTGCGGATGGGGGAATTGGAGCGGGAGACGGGAGTCGAACCCGCGACGTCAAGCTTGGGAAGCTTGCATTCTACCGCTGAATTACTCCCGCCGGGAGAAACAGAAGCTACGTTTGTACGGTTTCAGGATACCGGTTTCAATCCCAAATTTTGCGCCAAACGCTTGTTTTGGATCGGTCCGGCGGCTAAATTGCTGCCTTTACTTTTGTGAAGGGACGAATACGCGATGTTTAAGGCGGTTTCTAGTAAGACAGATTTTGCAAAGATGGAAGAGGAAGTGCTCACCTTCTGGCAGGAGCACGGGACCTTTAAAAAATCGGTGGAAAACCGGGCGGATGCCGGGGAGTTCGTGTTTTATGACGGCCCCCCGTTCGCCACCGGCCTGCCGCACTACGGACATCTGCTGGCCGGAACCATCAAGGACATCGTTCCGCGCTATCAGACCATGCGCGGCCATCGCGTCGAACGCCGTTTCGGCTGGGACTGCCACGGCCTGCCGATTGAGGCGCTCGCCCAGGACGCGCTCGGCCTCGCCGGCGCGCCCGCCATCAAAGAGGCCGGCGTCGGTGTCTTCAACGAACAGTGCCGTTCCATGGTGACCAAATACGTCGAGGAATGGGAGAAGACCGTCACCCGCATGGGGCGCTGGGTCGACTTCAAGAACGACTACAAAACCATGGACAAGGATTTCATGGAAACCATCTGGTGGGTGTTTTCCGAACTTTGGAAACAGGGCCGGATCTATAAGGCCCACCGCATCATGCCCTACAGCTGGAAGCTCAACACCCCGCTGTCCAACTTCGAGGCGGGCCGCAACTATCAGGATGTGCAGGACCCGTCCGTCACCGTGCGCGTGAAACTGCACGGGCTTGATCTCGACGGCTCCTATGCACTCGTCTGGACGACGACGCCATGGACGCTGCCGTCCAACCTCGCAATCTGCGCCGGGCCGGGCATTGATTACGTCGCGGTGCGCGATGCAGAGTCGAAAGAAATCTTCCTGCTCGCCGAAAGTCGCTTGAGTGCCTACTACAAGAAGCCTGAGCAGTACGAGCTCCTTAAAAAATACAAAGGATCGGAACTCACCGGCCTGACCTATGAACCGCTCTTTGATTATTTCAAAGACAATCCGGATTCCTTCCGCCTGCTGACCGATCCGTTCGTGACGACCGAGGACGGAACCGGCATCGTGCATATGGCTCCGGCCTATGGGGAGGACGACTACCGCGTCTGCCGCGCCGCCGGTATCAATCTGGTCGATCCGCTCGACGAGGACTGCAGATTCACCTCGCAGGCTCCGGAGTGGGCAGGGCAGTTCTGCAAAGACGCTGACAAGGCGATCATCAAGCAGCTGAAGGATGACGGAAAACTCATTCACCAGTCCACCATTCAGCACAGCTATCCGTTCTGCGAACGCACCGACACGCCGCTGATCTATCGTGCCATCGACGCATGGTACGTTCGTGTCGAAGACCTGCGCGAGGAAATGCTGGCCAACAATGCGCAGGTTCACTGGATGCCGGAATATGTCGGTGACAAACGCTTTGCGAACTGGCTCGCTGATGCCAAGGACTGGAACATCAGCCGCAACCGGTTCTGGGGCTCCTGTATTCCGGTCTGGGTCAATATCGACGATTCAAACGATACGATCTGTGTTTCGTCCGCCGCCGAGCTGGAAAAACTTTCCGGACAGAAAGTCGTCGATCTGCATAAGCACTTTGTGGACGAAATCATCATCGAAAAAGACGGCAAAACCTACAGACGCACCCCCGAGGTGCTCGACTGCTGGTTCGAGTCCGGCTCCATGCCCTACGCCCAACAGCATTATCCCTTTGAAAATAAAGAGCACTTCGAAGCCAACTTCCCGGCAAACTTCATTGCCGAAGGGCTCGACCAGACCCGCGGCTGGTTCTATACGCTGATGGTTCTCTCCACCGCGCTGTTCAAAAAGCCCGCATTTAAAAACGTCGTCGTCAACGGTCTCGTGCTGGCCGAAGACGGGCGAAAAATGAGCAAGCGTCTCAAAAACTATCCCGATCCCATGCACGTCGTGCATGCATACGGCGCCGACGCACTGCGCCTCTACATGATCAACTCGCCGGTCGTAAAAGCCGAATCGCTGCGTTTTTCTGAAGAAGGTGTCAAACACGCACTGCGCCACCTGCTCATTCCACTCTGGAACGCCTACAGCTTCTTCGTCACCTATGCCAACATCGACAACTGGCAGCCGTCCGCGTCACGGAAACAGAGCAGCAACCTGCTCGACCGCTGGATCGAAAGTTCACTGGCCAACCTCTGCCAGGAAGTGACCGCCGCCATGGACAACTACGACCTCCAGCGCTCCGTCCGCCCGTTTGTCGCCTTCATCGAAGATCTGACCAACTGGTATATCCGCCGCTCGCGCCGCCGTTTCTGGAAAAGCGAAGACGACGGCGACAAGCAGCAGGCCTACGCCACGCTGCACCATGTGCTGATCGAGCTCTGCAAAATCGCCGCGCCGTTCACTCCGTTCATCGCGGAAGAGATTTACCGCAACCTGCGCACCGAAGATATGCCCGAATCCGTGCATCTCTGCGATTTCCCGACCGCGGCCGGCGCGAGCCGCGACACCGCGCTCGAAACGCAGATGCGTATCGTCATGGACGTCGTCGTCATGGGTCGCCAGATCCGCAAGGATCGCGATGTCAAGGTCCGCCAGCCGCTGCGCCGCCTCGATGTTGTCAGCCGCGACAGTGATCTGCTCAATCAGGTCGACGAACTAAAGGAAATCATTGCAGAGGAACTCAACGTTCACAACGTGGTGTTCGGCGACGATGAAACGCCGCTGGCTGAACTGAAAGCCAAAGCCAACTTCAAAACACTCGGCCCGAAGTTCGGTAAGCAGGTTCAGCAGATCAACAAAGCAGTGCAGTCCCTGTCCGGCAAAGAACTGCAGTCCGCCGCCTCCGGCGAAGGAATTTCTCTCTTCATCAATGGCGAAACCGTCGTGTTGGATGCGGAGGATGTCGTCGTGGAACGCATTCCAAAGGCCGGCCTTGCGGTGCAGGCCCAGGGAGCACTCGTCGTCGCGCTGGATCTGGAACTGGACGAAGCGCTGGTCCGCGAAGGCATCGCCCGCGAGCTGGTCAAGGAACTGCAGCAGATGCGCAAGAATACCGGGCTGGAAGTGACGGACCGGATTTATGTGAAACTCGGCGCGGACGATGCGGTGCTCGCTGCCGTGGCGGCTTTCAACGATTATATTCAGGCAGAGGTTCTGGCCCGGTCACTCGACCTGTCGGGTGCGGAAGGAGAGGAGCTGGACCTGAACGGGCATCCCTGCAGGGTTTCGATCGAAAAAGCCACATGATGACAACCCATCAGGACCGCGGTCGGGTCATCGGTATCAGTGTCCTGCTGATTGCCCTGACCCTGCAGGTCTTCGGCCGAGTAATCGGCTTTGGTTTCATCAATTGTGATGACGACCGTTTTGTGTATAACAATCCGCTGGTGCAGAAGGGGCTGACGGCCGACGGGGTCGTTTCGGTGCTGGCCCGCAGCGATCAGAACTTTTATTATCCGCTGACTGTCCTTTCATTTATGACGGATGCGACGCTGTACGGGATGAACCCGACCGGGTTTCATCTTACCAACCTGCTGCTGCACGCCGGTTCCGTTCTGCTCCTGTTCCTTGCCCTGCGCCGGATGACCGGCTCGCTGTGGTGCAGCGCGCTGGCGGCGGCGCTGTTTGCGATTCATCCGCTGCGGGCCGAATCCGTGGCATGGGTTACGGAGCGCAAGGATGTCCTGAGCGGTTTGTTTTTCATGCTCACGCTCCATGCATACATCGGTTATGTCCGGTACGGTTTTTCGCTCCTTCGCTATGCGGGGGTGCTGCTGTGCATGATCGCAGGCCTGCTGGCCAAACCGATGGCCGTAACGCTTCCGCTGGTTCTGCTGCTGCTGGACGCCTGGCCGCTCCGGCGTTTCGAAACGAAAAAATGGCAATCGATTGCCGCAGAAAAAATTCCGATGCTGCTGATTTCTGTTTTGTTCGGCTGCCTGACGCTGATGTCGTCCACCGACGGCCCGGCGTCCACGCTTCACTCCCCGGCACTGGGCTGGCGGCTCGGCAATGCGGTGGTATCGGTCGCGGTTTATCTTCGGCAGCTGTTTGTTCCATCCGGACTGGCCATGCCGGTTCCGGACTATGCACTGACCGGGTGGCGGGTGGCGGTGGATGCCGGGCTGCTGGCCGGGATGACGGTCGCGGTGCTTCTGCTGTACCGTCGCAAACCGTTTCTGCTGACCGGCTGGTTCTGGTTTCTCATCATGCTGCTGCCGGTCAGCGGCGTGCTGCGTTATCTGGGAACCGCGCGCGCCGACCGGTTTACGTATCTTTCGCAGGTCGGGTTATGCGTCATGCTGGCGTGGAGTCTGGCATCGCTGGCGACCAGTCGCCGCAGAATCATTGTGCTGACGACCGGCTCCCTGCTGTTTCTTACCTTCCTCTCGGCTGCGGCGTATCGGCAGGCCGGATTCTGGAAAGACAGTATTACGCTGTGGAACCGGACGCTGAGCTGTACGTCGAACAACTCGATTGCGCATAATAATCTCGGGGTTGCCCTGTCGAGGGCGGGCGATCCGACCGCGGCAGCAGAGCAGTTTTATGTTGCGCTGCAGATTGATGAACATGATACGGATGCATGGTTCAACATCGGGATTCTCTTCGCACAGGCCGGACGGTTCGCCGAAGCGCAAAGCTGTTTTGAGCAGACATTGAAAATCAATCCGGGTTACACGAAAGCGTTTAAAGCGCTGGGCGCGGTTCTGATCCTTCAGGGAAACTCCGCCGAGGGGTCAGAATGGACCCGGCGATATCTGTCCATTTGTCCGGATGATATTGAAGCACGGCAGAATCTCGAAGCAGCCGGCGGGGAGGAGATGCATGAGTAGGAATTTGCTTTTGTTGGCCCTGCTGCCGGTTTTGTTTGTGACCGGCTGTTCGACGATTCGCCCGCCCGGTGGTGTCGTGCCCCGCCGGGTGAAAATGATAGCCACCGGGTATTGCCCTTGCGGTCAATGCTGCGGGTGGGAGCGCGTGTGGTGGGCCCCGTGGAAAACAGTGTATTCCTCCGGTCCGAACAAGGGAAAACCGAAGAAGGTCGGGATCACTGCATCTGGAACCCGGGCTCGAAAAGGAACCGTTGCCGCCGACCGGCGCTATTACCCGTTCGGCACCGTCATGTATATCCCCGGCTACGGGTACGGGAAAGTGGAAGACCTCGGGTCGGCCATTCAGGGGCCGGGCCGGATCGACCTCTTTTTCGGCTCACATCAGCAGGCGCTGGAGTGGGGACGGCAGAGCCGTCCCGTTCTGATCTGGCGTCAGTGAGACTGAATCGCTTTCAGGGCTTCGCCGAGCTGTTCAATCACCAGCGGCTTCGCCAGAAAGGCATTCATGCCGGCCTGCTTCGCGGCAGTCCGCTCTTCTTCCATCACT
>JBFWJN010000112.1:0-10174 GCA_050253185.1 Kiritimatiellales bacterium
CGTTTTTGGCATCCATTATGAAGTTGATGAATTTATAGGCCAGATCCTTGTTGGGGGCGTCCACCGGGATGCAGAAACTGTCGCACCAGGCCACGGTTCCTTCTTTCGGGATGCAGTAGCCGATGTTTTCATCTTCGTCCATGGCCATGAATGCGTCACCGCTGTAGCAGACGGAGACGTCAAGGGACTTCGCTTTGACTTTGGTGATGCCCGCGACGTTGGCGTCGAAGCCAGAGTAGCCTTTGCGTTTTTTTGCGCTGATCATCAGGTCGGCCACTTCCTTGAGTTCCTTTTTATCGGTGGTGTTCATGGAATAGCCGAGATAGCGCAGGGCGATGCCGGTCATTTCACGTTCGGAGTCGAACAGACTGAAGCGAACACTATCGTCGCCTTTGAACAAGACACTCCACGAGTCGAGCGGAGCAAGAAAGGACTTTTTACTGTAGACCAAGCCGATGGTGCCCCACTGATAGGCCACGCTGTATGTGTTGCCTTTATCGAATTTTGGGCTCGTAAAGGTGGCTGACAGGTTTTTCATGTTCGGGATTTTACTGTGATCGAGTTTGTCCAGCAGTCCGAGCTGGATCATGGACGGAACAATGTAGTCGGACGGGAAAACCAGATCGTACTGGGAGACCCCGCCGGCCTGGAGCTTGGCGACCATTTCCTCGCAGTTTTCATAATTGGATTCGATGACTTTGCAGTCGTTTTCCGCTTCGAACTGGGCAATCAGTTCCGGTTCCAGATATTCGGACCAGATGTAAAGATTCAGCTCCTCTTTGGCCATCGCGCTGCCTGTCATCAGCGCACCGATCATCAGACTCTTCCATATCCTCTTACTCTTCATACTCCCCTCTCTCACTTTCCCGGGACCGCGTCCCGATTTAACAGCTCCCCAAAACCGGTGAACAATACGCGTCGGAGTGAAAGCAAGAGGCATGCCTTTTGATAAAATATAAATTTTTTCAAATTTTATATTTAGTATAAATTATTTAATAAAAATAAGTTACAAATATAAATATACATACCAACCGGTATATATAACATTTTTATATGTATATTCATTTTTGTTTTTAACCAGTACATAAAGTACATTTATGTATTTATACTGAAGTGTCGTTTATGATGAAGCGACCGATTCGGAACGGCATCCGACCCCGACATCGGGCGATGCTCCGCCGTTTCCAGGAATTGGAAATTCGGAAGCGCGAAACCCCAGAATCACCGGGCTTTTTCCAATGTCTGGAAACTGTGAAAGGAAGGCCGCCGGAATCACACCCGGCGGCCTTTTCCAGATAACCGCGCAAGGGTTTTCAGCCCCTTGCATCCTGCCATTTACGAGGGCATTCCCTGAGTGACGGCCTGCCAAGCTTTTTTGATGGCGGTCACCAGTTCATCAACCCGGATCGGTTTGGGAAGGAAATCATTCACTCCGCACTGGAACACGTGCTCGCGCTCTTCGGCCAGCACGCCGGCGGTCAGCGCCACAATATAAATATTCCGATACGGCGTGTCGCCCGACCGGATTGCCTCAGACGCCTCGAACCCGTTCATCTCCGGCATCTGCATATCCATGAAAATCATATCGTAGGTCTGCCGCTGCAGCGCGGTGAGCACTTCGGCACCGTTGCTGACGGTGTCGACCTGATAGCCCATCATGGCGAGAATTTTCTGGGCGACCTTCTGGTTGACCACGTTGTCTTCGGCCAGGAGCATTCGCAGCGGGCAGCGCTGAGCCAGATCGGCATCGAATACCGGTTTTGAGGTTTCCGTGGCGATCTGGTCGGAATCGCCGCCGAGCGCAAAGAGCAGGGTTTCGTACAGCAGTCCGGTTTTCAGCGGTTTGTGCAGAACCGCTGCAAAACGATCATGCGGCTGCGTATCGAGCGACGAACTCATCAGAACCAGCGGGATTCGTGACAGCGGCTCCGTGCCTTTGACGATTTCCGCAAAGTCCTCGCCGCTCTGTCCCGGCATGTTGTAGTCGACCAGAATCAGGTCGAATTCAGGATCGTCCTGCAGAAGCGTCAGCGCTTCCGGAACATCCCCGGCGAGCATGACGTTGACCGCCCAGAGACTGAGCTGCGAACGGAGAATATCGCGATTCGTGGAGCTGTCGTCCACCACCAGAATCCGGCGGCCGGCCAAGTCGCGCGCCTTTTTCCGGCTGTATTTCATGAGCGGGGCCTGAGCGGGCTTCATCCGGAAGGTGAAAAAGAAAATGGACCCTTCCCCCCAGGTGCTTTCGCACCACATCCGTCCGCCCATCGCCTCGGCGAGCCGCCGACTGATGACCAGTCCCAGTCCGGTGCCGCCGTATTTGCGGGTTGTACTCATGTCCGCCTGAGAAAACGACTGGAACAGCTTTTTCTGCTGATCGGGACGAATCCCGATTCCGGTATCGCGAACCGAGCAGAGCACGGAGCAGGAGCCGTCCTCATGTTTTGTTTCCATTTCAAGGTGCACAATCACTTCGCCGGCATGCGTGAATTTGATGGCATTGCTGAGCAGGTTCAGCAGGATCTGGCGCAGGCGGGAGACATCTCCGGTGAGGAACGCCGGAATCTGCGTGTCAATCCGGTAGGCCAGCTCCAAGTCCTGCCGGTGCGCGGTCTGGGCGACCAGATCCATGGCCTCTTCCACGCAGGAACGCAGTTCAAAGGGCGTCTGCTCCAGTTCCAGTTTGCCGGATTCAATCTTCGAGTAGTCCAGGATGTCGTTGATGATATTCAGCAGAGCATCGCCGCTGATCCGGATCGTATCGACGAAACTCTGCTGTTCGGCATCAAGCCGGGTGGACATCAGCAGGCTGGTCATTCCAATGACCGCATTCATGGGCGTCCGGATTTCATGGCTCATGGATGCAAGAAATGCGCTCTTGGCCTGCGTCGCCTTTTCCGCCCGCTCCTTCTGCCGGGCCAGCTCAGCGGTTCGCTCCGCAACTTTATTTTCCAGGCCGGCGTAGGCCCCCTGCAGGTCATGTGACATTTTTCGGATATTGCGATTCAGAATGATCACTTCTCTGGACGTTTCCGGAACCGGCAGATCGAACGAAAAATCGCGTCGCGCAATATGCGTCACGATGGTGCTTAGCTGACGAAGCGGCACAGAGACTGCGCTGCTGACCAGGAAGACCAGACCGGTGATGACAAACAGCATCAGCAGACCGATCAGCAGGTTGAGTTTGATGCCGTTGAACACGTCACGTTCCAGCTCATCCGTGTTGATTCCCGTCAGCACCAGCCACTGCATTTCCGGAACGAAATGATAATGTCCTTCCCGCCGGTAGCTCTTTCCTGAATCATTCACCAGCTCATATTTAATGACCCCGTCATTTCCCTTGCCGGACAACACGGCCTCTTTCATCCGCTCGAAAGCGGCAACGGCACTCGGACTGTTCAGTTCTCTGACATTTTTCCCGCTCCAGCGCGGGTGCGTAATCAGATTCCCGTCCATATCAAAAATGAACGCATAGCCGCTGCCATCTCCATGCGCTGCCTGGATGGCTTCGTCAAGCTCCTTCAGACTGTCCTGGCTCAGCCCCACGTACACAGCGCCAATTACCGTCTCACTCTGATTCCGGATCGGCTGGTACGCCGTAATATACCACGAATCGACCACGCGCGCCCGGCCACGGTAGGTTTCGCCTGCTATCACCGTCTGATAAACAGGGGAGTTGGTCGGGATAAAGGTTCCGGTAGCCAGCGTTCCGTCTTTCCGTTTCACCGTCGTCGATATCCGCAAAAGGCCTTCTTCCACCACCTGAAAAACGGTGACGGTGCCGCCGACCAGTCGAGTGATTTCTTCGGAAAACGACGTGTTCCCGCTGACCAGAACGTCGCTGCCGTCATCCTGCCGGCAGTAAAATGCCGGAACGCGCAGAGGAACCGTCGCGCCGGTTTCCTGATTTTCGGCATCAAATTCAATCTGCTTCGAGGGATCTACATGACACCTTCCCTGTACATGGTTCACCACTTCCTTCAGGTCATAGTTCACGCGCTCCTGATAAATTTTGTAGGAACTGCTCGCCGTCAGCGCCAGTGTCTTCGTGATGTAATGCAGGGAGGTTTCGACGGCTGCGCGCATATTACGCCGGGCCACGCAGGCGCTGACGACAATATACACCACAATGATTAGAAAAAGAGTCAGACCGCAGCGAAACAGCAGCTGACCACGAAAACTCATTTCTTTAAATCGCATTTTTTCTCCCTGATCATTCCGGCGCTTATCAGGCGGCGCCGGTTATTTTTCGATACGCGGTTTCAATGACCGCCACCAGATCCTTCACTCGAAGCGGCTTCGGCAGAAAATCGTTTACTCCCGACTGAAAGACGTGCTCCCGCTCTTCGTTCAGAACGCCGGCCGTCAGCGCCACAATATAGATGTTCCGGTACGGAGTATCGCTCGCACGAATCGCCTCCGAGGCCTCGAAACCGTTCATTTCCGGCATCTGCATATCCATGAAAATGATGTCATATGCCTGCCGCTGCAGCGCCGCAAGCACTTCGGAGCCGTTGCTGACCGTGTCGACCTGATACCCCAGCATCGCCAGGGTCTTCTGCGCAACCTTCTGATTCACCACATTATCTTCCGCCAGCAGCATGCGCAGCGGACACCGGCCGGCCAGCTCTGCATCAAAAACAGGCTTCGCCAGCATAAACGAGGAAGAGGAAGTTTCCTTATCCCCGCGACCGAGCGCAGAAAGCAGAGCATCGTAGAGCTGACCGGTTTTGAGCGGTTTATGCAGGACCACAGCGAAATGCCGGTGCATACGGGTGTCCAGCGAAGAACTCATCAGGATCAAAGGAATCCGTGCGACGGAATCCATTCTTTTAATCTGATCCGCCAGATCGTCGCCGCTCATCTCCGGCATATTGTAGTCGGTGAGAATCAGATCAAAATCCCGGTTCTCCTCCAGCTGGGCCAGTGCTTCCGGACCGCTTTTAACCAGCGTAACCTGCGCATCCCACAGGCCAAGCTGAGAACGAAGAATATCGCGGTTTGTCGCGTTATCATCCACCACCAGAATGCGCCGGCCGCTGATGTCCCGTGCCTTCGGACTGTATTTTTTCAGCGGCGCTTCCGCGGCCTTCATTCGGACCGTGAAATAGAACGACGAGCCCTTCTCCCAGACACTCTCGCACCACATCCGCCCGCCCATCGCTTCGGCCAGGTATCTGCTGATCACCAGTCCAAGTCCGGTTCCGCCGTATTTTCGGGTGGTGCTCATATCCGCCTGCGTAAACGGTTTGAACAGCCGTCCGAGCTGATCCGGACGAATTCCGATTCCGGTGTCCCGCACACAGCACAGCAGTTCACAGTCATCGCCGGAACTCTCCTGCAGCTGCATCTCCACGACAACTTCACCGGAATGCGTGAACTTAATCGCATTGCTCAGCAGGTTGAGCAGGATCTGCCGCAACCGGGACACATCGCCGACCAGAAACGGCGGAACGCGGTTGTCAATCCGATACGCAAGCTCCAGCTCCTGACGGTGCGCAGTCTGCGCCACCAGATCGATCGCCTCTTCCACACAGGTATGCAGTTCGAACGTAACCTGCTCCAGTTCGAGACGGCCTGATTCAATCTTCGAATAGTCCAGGATGTCGTTGATGATGTTCAGCAGCACATCCCCGCTGACGCGAATCGTATCCACAAACCCCTGCTGCTCCGTATCGAGTTTCGTCGACATCAGCAGGCTGGTCATACCGATCACCGCATTCATCGGTGTTCGGATTTCATGGCTCATCGATGCCAGAAAAGCGCTTTTTGCCTGCGTCGCCTTCTCCGCCCGTTCCTTCTGTTCAGCAAGCGCTGCGGTCCGCTCAGACACTTTCCGTTCCAGTTGGCCGTATGAATTTTTCAGGTCAAAAATCATCGTCCGGACACTGGCACTCAGATCAATCATTTCGGAGGAATTCGCATGGACCGGAAAATCCACATCGAAATCACGCCGGGCCACTCTGGACATCACCGTACTCAGCTGCTTCAACGGTTTCGAAACCGCTCCACTGACATAGAAGATAAGCACAACGATCAGAACCAGAGTCAGCACACCAACCAGCAGGATCTGCCGGATATCGGCAAAGACCATCGCCTGGATTTCGGCCCGATCCATTCCGGACAGAATAATCCACTGCATATCAGAAATATAATGATAGTAGTTGATTCGGTCTCTGATCCTCCCATCGGGATAATGAACCGCATACGAAATGGCACCGCAGTCCTTTCCGGAGAGAACCTCCTTGATAATCTGTGCATACGCCTCTGTTACACTCTGATTGTCAAGCTGCTCAACGGTTTCCCCGCCCCACAACGGATGCATAAGCACATGGCCGTCCATGTCGCAGATCACAGAGTAGTATGTTTCCCCTCCGTGGAACTCAGTTATTGCATTCGTCAATATATTCAAACTGTTCTGGTTCAGTCCGACATACACAGCACCAATGATCCGGCTCTCCCGATCACGAATCGGCTGATAAGCCGTGATATACCAGGAATCCACGACATATGCCCGCCCCCTGAACGTTTCCCCGCGCAGAATGGTTTTGTACACGTCTGAATCCGTCGGAATGAATGTCCCGGTTGCCAAGGTCCCATCCCTGCGACGCACGCTTGTAGAAATCCTCAGAAGACCCTGTTCCGTCACCTGAAAAATCGTGACCGTACCGCCGATCAGTTCTGTAATCCTTTCAGTGAATTCCGAATTATGACTGAGCAGAACGTTTCCTTCATGCCGACAGTAAAATCCGGGAAGTTTCATCGGAATAACTTCCCCGGTAATCTGATTTTCCGCAGAAAACTCAACCGGTTCCGATTCGGCCAGCCAACAGTCCTCCACATAGCTGTTCGCCACATTCAGGTTATAATCCACCCGTTCCTGATACAGTTCATAGGAGCTCTGGGCCGTTTGCGTCAGAGCCTCGGTAATATTATGAAGATTCTGTTCCGCAGCAGCCTGCAGGCTCCGCCCCATCATCCATGCGCTGATAATAACATATGCCAGGATGATCAGCAGCATTGTCAGTCCGCAACGCAGCAGCAGCTGACGACGAAAGCTCAGTTCTCTGAAGCTCATCCATTTTCCTTCCGGAAGACCTGTACACCCCGATATTCTGAGCAAGAGTATAAAAACTATTTAGACCAACGTCGAACACAAATCCGGAAAGAATCAGCGCAACATTTTGAGGGAGAATCCCTTACAAACCAAAATCCGCACAGGCTGCACGGGGATGGTGATAACGGCGTACGCCGGAAGACGAACCGTACTGGATCGCCTGCTGCGGACACCAGTGAAAACAGGTGTAGCACTGCTCGCAGCGCCCCTTCCAGACCGGCCGGCCATTGACCAGTTCGATATCCCCAACCGGGCAGATCCGTGCACAAAGCCCACACCCGTTACAATGGTCATCCGCACGGAAAAACCGGTCAGCACGGTGACGAAGAAACCAGCGAAACCCCGGATATACAATCCGGCTCAGCCCGCGCGAAACCGCACCGGACGTTTCATACACGCCGCGCGGAAACGATTGCAGTTCATCGGCAATCCGCCGGATTTCACCCTCAGCGAGATCATTGGCCTCCCGCTGCTTCTCCGGCGACGGGGCACCGCCCAGCGGCGGAAAATTATCCGGCATCTTCACCGTCCATACGGCATCCAGGTCCGCGCCTCGCCGCCGGAACAGGTCGCGGAGAATCAGCGGCGCACCGCCCTGCGAACCGGCGTAGGTCATCACCGCAAACCGATAGCCGTCCGGCCACAGTTTCATCTTTTGAACAAATTCAGCAACCAGCGCAGGAGGACCCCAGGCATAGACCGGGCAGACGATGCCGACCACATCCGCAGCATCCGGCGGTTCACGAACCGCTCTCGCAATCGGAATCAGTTCTGCATTCGGAAGATTCGCTGCCAACGACTTCGCCACCGCCAGCGAATTGCCGGACCCAGAAAACCAGAAAATCTTCGCTGCCATCTTTCACCTCCATTTTCCAGACATTGGAAACGGCGGAATCAACTGAGCTTTTTCACAAAGCGCGCGAGGCGGGCCATCGCCTCCTTGATGTCATCGAGCGAGGTCGCATAGCAGCAGCGCACGCTGCCTTCGCCGCAGGCGCCGAACGCCGTACCGGGAACCACGGCCACGTTTTCCTCTTCGAGCAGTTTCAGGGCAAACTCCTTCGAGGTCAGGCCGAATTTTCCAATGCTTGGAAACATGTAGAAGGCGCCGCCGGGCAGGAAGCAGTCGATGCCCATTTCAAGGAAGGCCGAGTGCATGTAGTTGCGGCGCGCACCGTAGCTTTCGCGCATTTCCTGAATGTCCTCTTCCGGGCGCTTCAGCGCTTCGAGCGCGGCGCGCTGGCTGAGGATCGGCGCACAGAGCATTGTGTACTGATGAATCTTCATCATCGCTTCGGTCAGCTCCGGCGGGGCACAGGAAAAGCCGAGCCGGAAACCGGTCATTGCCCACGCCTTGGAAAAACCGTGCAGGTACACCGTGCGTTCCTTCATGCCGGGAATCGATAGGATGCTGGTGTGCGGAGCATCGTAGGAAAGCTCGCCGTAGATTTCGTCGGCCAGAACAATCAGGTCGTGCCCGATGGCAAAATCGGCGATGTCCTGCAGCTCGTCGCGCGTCAGCGTGGTGCCGGTCGGGTTGGTCGGAAAATTCAAAATCATCACTTTGGTTTTCGGCGTCACTTTTGCTTCGAGCTGCGCACGCGTGAGCTTGAAGCCGTTTTCGGCCGAGGTTTCCACCTTGACCGGCACACCGTAGGCGAAGGTGATGACCGGATTGTAGGAAACGTAACACGGTTCGTGATAGAGCACTTCGTCGCCGGGCTCGATCAGCGCGCGAATCGCCAAGTCCATTGCTTCGCTGACGCCGACGGTGATCAGGATTTCGTTTTCCGGACAGTATTCGGTACCGGTCAGACCCTGCACGTAGCCGGAGAGCGCCTTGCGGAGGCTCAGCAGCCCGAGGTTGGAGGTGTAGCTCGTCACGCCCTGCTCGAGCGCGGTGATGGACGCCTCGCGAATGTGCCAGGGCGTCACGAAGTCGGGCTCGCCGACGCCGAGGCTGATCACGTCGTCGCGGGAGCTGACAATATCGAAGAAATCGCGGATACCGGAGCGCGGGATGTCGCGCACGCGAACCGCGATCCGGTCACGGAGAGACTTGGGGGCGTTCATCTTGATCCACAGCGTGCATGAGCACATCGTTGCGTTTATAGGTTTTGAGCATGAAGTGCGTGGCCGTGCCGACCACGCCGCCGAGCGTTGAAAGTTTTTCGCTGACGAAACTGGCGACTTCGTTGAGTGTTTTTCCGCCGACGAACAGAAGCAGGTCGTAGCCGCCCGACATGAGATAGGCGGAGCGGACTTCCGAGAAGCGGCTGATGCGGTCGGCAATGCGGTTGAAGCCGCCTTCGCGTTCCGCCGTCAGGCGGACTTCAATCACGGCCGTCACGAGCGAGTCGGCCAGCATGTCTTCGTTAATAACGGCCTGGTAGCCCTGAATGATTCCGGCGCTTTCGTATTCGGCGATCTGCCGGGCCACCTCGTCTGACGAAATGCCGAGCAGTTTCGCCAAATGCTCCGGACTCTCCTTGGCGTTGTCTTTGAGCAGTTTGAGCAGTTTGTTCATCTCTTCTCCCTTTGGAAAGCGGGCTTTATAAACCGGTTTCCAATGTTTGGAAACAAATAAAAAAAGCGCCCCGGGGTCTGGGGCGCTTTCGCTTGTCTTTCCGCTTCGGTTAGAAGGTGTAGGAAAGGCTGACACCGCCCCAGACCAGATTGTCTGTTTCGCCGGCATTGGCTTCGAAGTCGTCGCCGACACCGCCGTCCAGGCAGCTGTACTGAAGAAGCGCGCCGAGGCTGAGCTGTTCAGTCAGCGCATAGCTGCCGGAAACATACACATTGTAGTCGTTGACCGCGCCGCTTCCGTTGTCTTCGCTGAAATAAGCTTCGTTGTAGTTCTTCGAACCGTAGCCGAGAGAGGCGCCGACTTCGAAGGACAGAACATCGCTGACTTCCAGCGGCTGCGACAGAGCCAGATTCCAGTACCAGCCGTTCACTTCGTTGATGTCGTAATACGCAGTGACGACCGGGGTCAGGATGATGTCGTTCAGTGTCATTGCGGCAAAGATTTCTTCGGTATTGGCAACGGTGCTCCAG
>JBFWJN010000113.1:0-10153 GCA_050253185.1 Kiritimatiellales bacterium
GGAACAAAACCTTCCAAGGGTTGGAAACTTCGCGCCTCCGCCGGCGCGGCCGCGCTTCCTACTGAGAACAACTTCGCTGCCGCCGACTCCGAGCTGCTCGCCGCGAAGCGTGAAAACAAGAGCAGTTAACTCTCGTTTTTAGAAGAAAAGAATAGAAAAAAGTCGCCTCTCTTTTTGTTGGACGTTAAGCTCGCCCCGCATTTTGCGCGGAGCATTCAAATGACCTTTTACGCCCACAGTAAGGAAAACCAGCCGCCCCAAGACTGGCAGCCGCTGGAAGAGCACCTGAAAAACGTCGCCGAACTCGCGGCGGACTTCGCCAAGCCGTTTGACGGACAGGATTGGGCGCGTCTTGCCGGCCTTTGGCATGATCTGGGGAAATATTCCAATGAGTTTCAGAAAATGCTTTTTGACGCGAATGGAATTGAATCTCATCTGGAAACGAAACCCGGCAAACCGATTCATTCGCAGGCGGGTGGACATCTGGCGCAGCAGCGAATGAAAAGGGGGCTGGATCGTATCTTTTGCTGGCTGATTATGGGGCATCACGCCGGACTCGCAGATTTTTGTTCGGATCAAACGGGCGCTAAGGCGCTTGAGCCCAAAATGCGCACTCCTGAAGAATCGGACGAAATTTTGAAGCGGGTGCCTGATGAAATCATAAATCAGCCGGAACCGTCGCCGCCGCAGCCTTTGTTGAACGGTGCAGATGTTGCGTTTTTTGTCCGCATGCTGTTTTCCTGTGTCGTGGATGCTGACTTTCTCGATACGGAAGCATTCATGGATAAGAACAAATACAGGCTTCGCAATAACGAATATCCATGTCTGGAGACGTTGCTCGCGGCTTTTGATGATCATATGGCGATCATTTGCCGGGAGGCAAAGCCGACGCCGGTTAACCAAATTCGAGCCGCGGTGTTGGAGCAGTGTCGTCGTGCGGCGGAAAAAACGCCGGCTGTATTTTCCTTAACCGTTCCTACCGGAGGAGGGAAAACTCTTTCATCGCTGGCGTTTGCGTTGCGCCATGCGGTAAAGCACGGGAAGCGCCGCATTATTTATGTGATTCCATATACCAGCATCATTGAGCAAACGGCATCCGTGTTCCGGAAAATTCCAATGTTTGTAAGTGCGGTGCTGGAACATCATTGCAATGTATCAACGGACGACGAAAGCAAGGAAAGCATTCGCAGCCGGCTGGCTTCCGAAAACTGGGACGCACCCATTATCGTGACGACTGCCGTGCAGTTCTTCGAATCGCTCTACGCCTGCAAAACCAGCCGTTGTCGCAAACTGCATAATCTGGCAGACAGTGTGATCATCTTTGATGAAGCCCAGTGTCTGCCGCCATCATTTTTGCGCCCGGCGGTGTTCGCTATTCGCGAGCTGTATCACCACTACGGCGTTACGCCTGTTCTTTGCACGGCCACTCAGCCCGTGCTGACGCAAACCAGGCAGTTTGATTTTAACTTCAAGGAAGGCTTCGAGTCGGTTACGGAAATCATTGAGACTCCGGCGGCTCTTGCCGATTCTCTTCAGCGTGTGGGGGTGGAAATCTTCGCAAACCTGAATCCGGTTACTTACGAAACGCTTGCCGGGTCAATTCGTGTTGAAAGCCAGTCCGTCCTTTGCATCGTCAACCGGAAAGAAGATGCCCGGACACTGGCAAAACTCTTGCCCGAACAACAGACGGTCCATCTCTCAACCAACCTATGCGCCGAACACCGCTTTCAAACCTTGGAAAAAATCCGGGAGAGGCTGAAGAGTAAAAATGATCCTTTTTATGTAATCAGCACGTCGCTGGTCGAAGCCGGAGTTGATCTCGACTTTCCTGTGGTTTATCGCGCACTTGCCGGGCTCGACTCCATTGCCCAGGCCGCCGGACGGTGCAACCGTGAAGGAAAGCTTCCAAACCTTGGAAAAACCGTGGTCTTTGTGCCGGAAAAGCAACCCGCCTATGTCCAGGCGTCTGCTTCGCTTGCGCGGGAGCATCTAAAAGAAGATCAGCTCAAAAGCATCTTTCAGCCCGAAACATTCCGCGCTTATTTCACGCAACGATTTTTTCAGCTCGGAGAAAGCTCTCTCGACGAAAAGGGAATCCTCGGTTTATTGAGCGGCAACCTCGATTTCGGTTTTCGTACCGCCGCCGACCGCTTTCGGCTCATTGAAGACGGCTGGCAGCTTCCGCTTATCGTTCCCTTTGACGAGGCTCCGGCGGTGGTGGATAAGTTGCTGGAATGGGATGCTCGTAGTCTCTTTCGCAAGCTCCAGCGCTACACCATCAATATTCCGAAAAAGGTGATGCGGCAGCTGATCGACGAAGGCCATGCCCGAGAACTTCTCGAATATCCCGGCACTTACTATCTGCACAACAAAGGACTCTACATCGACCGCTTCGGCTTCATTCCGCCCGATGAAATTGACAGCTATAATCCGGAGGATTTAATGGCATGAAAAAGGCGGCCCGAAGGCCGCCCGTTTAGATGAAACATCCTATTTATAGTTTCAATCCACATCTCCTTGGGGGTGATGACGTTGGAAATATCGCAAATGAAAGAAGGGAATGCAAGATGCAAATTTAACTTCCTATTTATAGAAAAATATATTGCTGGAAGGCTGAGTGTTTGGTAATTCCTCATTTAATTCCAAAGAGGAGTGGTCGAAATGCAGTGTCAGCCAAACGTGTTCGAAGTTGGTCAAAATGCCTTCAGTACAGAACTGATGTGGGTTGATGAACCTGTATTGAGAGATGAACTTCGGGTGCAGTTGTCTGAAGAAATTTTGGGGAGGAACGAAAATGAACAAAAGCAATCCATTTCGGCTTAAGGTGAGCGGCGAAAGCGCCTGTTTTACCCGGCCGGAAATGAAAGTGGAACGGGTGTCGTATGAAGTCATGACGCCTTCTGCTGCACGCGGCATTCTGGAGGCGATTTTATGGAAACCCGCCATCCAATGGAACATCCTGCAGATCGACGTGCTCAACCCGATCAAATGGGAATCAGTGCGCCGCAACGAGGTCGGGAAAGTGGTTCCAGCCGGGGCGGTAAAGACCGCCATGAATCGCGGTTCCGGCGATCTCGCCCTTTACATTGAAGACGAACGACAGCAGCGCGCCGGACTTTTTCTTCGCGATGTCTCCTATGTCATCCATGCTGAGTTTGAAATGACCGGACAAGCCGGAGCGGAGGATAATGTTACTAAATTCGAGCAGATGTTCATTCGCCGGGCTTCGACAGGTCAGTGCTTCCATCGCCCGTACTTCGGCTGTCGCGAATTCCCCGTCGATTTTGAGTTCATTCCGAAGGATGTAGAAAATCTTCCAACCCTTGGGAAAAGCAAAGACCTCGGCTGGATGCTCTACGACATGGACTATTCCGGCAAGGAGCCCATGCCGAAATTTTTCCACGCGGAAATGACCGATGGAAAAATAGACCTGCGAAACGCGGAGGTGCGCTCATGATTCTCAATGCTTTGGCCGATTATTATCAGCGACTTGCCGACGATCCAAATACCGAAATCGCTCCGCCCGGATTCGAGCGCAAACCGATCGATTTCCTGATTATTCTGAATGCAGACGGATCATTTGAAAACCTGCGCGACATTCGCGAAGGGGTTGGTAAAAAACGAAAAGGACGCATTTCGCTGGTTCCAAAGAGTGTGAAGCGTTCTTCCGGCATTGCGGCCAATCTTTTGTGGGATACGGTTCCGTATGTCCTTGGATACAGTGTCGATAAGCCGGATCGTGCTGTCCAACAGCTTGAAGCCTTCGTCGAAAAAACCGAGCAGACTTTCGCGGGATGTACTGATGAAGGAATTCGTGCCGTGCTTTCGTTCTTGAAGTCAGGAAATTTTGAACCGGTTTTCAGTCATGCGGTTTGGAGCGACCTCAAAGAGACAGGCGGAACGGTTTCCTTTGCTCTTTCCGGCGAAACACGGTTCGTTTGCCAGCGTCCCGCCGTGGTCAGTGCCATTCTTGAAAGTGCAAAGCCGGAGGGTATAACACAAACTTGTGCAGTGAGTGGAAAAGAGGATGTACCTGCCGAATTACATACTTCAATAAAAGGCGTGTGGGGCGCACAGTCTTCGGGTGCGAATGTTGTATCTTTTAACCTCGATGCCTTTCGGTCGTTTGGGAAGAAGCAGGGAAACAATGCCCCGGTTGGACAGAGAACAGAGTTTGCCTACACCACGGCACTGAACCATCTGCTTGCCTCCGAAAAACAGCGCATGCAGGTAGGCGATGCCAGCACGGTGTTCTGGGCAAAAAATCCGTGCGATTTCGAATCGGACTTTCTCGACTATCTCGCTCCGAAAAAAGGCGAGGAGGCCGTTGACTTTAGCAAAATCAAAGGACTGCTTTCTGCCGTCAAAACCGGCATTCCGCCGGAAGAAGCCGATCTGCCGTTTTATGTCCTTGGTCTGGCTCCGAATGCATCCCGAATTGCCATTCGGTTTTGGTATGACGGCAACGTGAAGGAAATCAAGGAACGGGTGGCGGAACACTTTCAGGATATTGAAATAGTGCGGGCTCCGCACGATCCCGAGTTCTTGTCCTTGTTTCAGTTGCTGGTTTCAACTGCAACAGAGCGCAAGGCGGACAATATCCCGCCGAATCTCGGTGGAGATGTCGCTCGGGCTGTTCTCACGGGAACTTCCTACCCGCGCACGCTTTTTTCTAATGCAATCCGCCGCTGCAAGGCGGAGCAGAGCGTCGGTTTTGCCCGCGCATCGATCATCAAAGGGTTTCTCGCCCGCAACGTCCGGATTTCAAAATCAAATCAACAGGAGGTCTCCATGGCATTAGATAAAACATACGACAACATCGGCTATGTGCTCGGACGGCTTTTCGCCGTGCTCGAACGCATTCAATATGGCGCGCAGGGAAAACAGAATAGGAATATTCGTGACACCTATTTTGGTGCCGCAGCCAGTTCACCATTGGTCACATTCAAACGATTGCAGGATTTGGCAATTCACCATCTCGCTAAGATCCGCAACTCCGGAAAAGGAACGGTTTGGCTGGAGCAGTTGATGCAGGAAGTTGTGGGGTTATTGCCCGTAGAGGGGATTCCGCCCATCCTCAGCCTCGAAGATCAAGGGCGCTTTTCCATCGGCTATTACCACCAACGCAAAGATTTGTTTCCAGATAACAAAGAATCAACTGAAGAAAAAGGAGAAGAACAATGAGCGAACCGATTAAAAACCGTTATGAATTCGTGCTGCTTTTTGATGTGAAAGACGGCAACCCCAACGGCGATCCCGATGCCGGCAACCTGCCGCGTATCGATCCCGAAACCGGGAAGGGGCTTGTCACCGATGTTTGCCTCAAACGTAAGGTGCGGAACTATGTCGGCCTGATTCACCACGAAGAGCCGCCCTTTGAAATCTATGTCAAAGAAAAGGCGGTTCTCAACCGCGCCCATGAACGTGCTTATCAGGCGTTTGAACTCAAGCCCGAAAGCAAGAAGCTCCCGAAGAAAGTGGAAGATGCAAAAAAGGTGACAGGATGGATGTGCCAGAACTTTTTTGATATCCGCACGTTCGGAGCGGTCATGAGTACGGAGGTGAATGCAGGACAGGTTCGTGGTCCGGTTCAGTTCGGATTTGCCCGGAGTAAAGACCGAGTTTTTACCGGAGAGCACAGCATTACACGCATGGCCGTCACGAAAGAGGAGGACTTGGAGAAGGAACGCACCATGGGGCGCAAGTTCACCATTCCTTACGGCCTCTACGAGGTGCATGGTTTCATCTCCGCGCCGCTGGCGAAACAGACCGGATTTTCCGAAGAAGATTTGGCACTGTTTTGGGATGCGCTGATGAATATGTTCGATCACGACCGCTCTGCCGCGCGCGGCGAGATGGCACCTCAAAAACTGATCGTGTTCAAGCACGATTCCGAACTTGGAAACGCTCCGGCGCAGAAGCTGTTTGATCTGGTGAAAGTTGCAAAGAACTGCGGTGAAAATCCGTCACGTTCGTTCTCGGACTACACGGTGTCGGTCGGCGACGCCCCGGCAGGGGTGGAGAAGATCGAAATGCTCTGATCCCGTTTCCAAAGGTTGGAAAAAATGATGGGTGCAGGCTCAGTCTGTTTCCAACTTTTGGAAATTTCTAAAAAGTGATGAGATGAAAAATGTTCGTCAGCTGGGCTTTGATTTTTCGCCTCCGGCGGACGATGCACTGCCGGAGTTTCCGCACGATCCGCAGGGCAGGGGATATACATTTTTTGTCTCCGAACGAAAAAACGCGATTGAGCGGCTCAGTAAAAAATTTGGTGTGCTGCTTGACGAAAAAGTCCGCTTGAAGTTGTTCGGTTGGGACGAAGAGTTCACCGGCAGGCTGATGCTGAATACACTGTTGCTGCCTGAATCGAAAAAGGATGAGGTGCCTTTGCGTATCGGACGCGTCACCTTTGATCTTCGCGATATCGAGCGCTGTTCCCGCCTCTGAATTATGAAAATTGAAAACCTGTATAACGGGTCTGAAATCTCAAATCTGAAATGGAGCGAAGCGACTTATGAAATACGAAAACTTCGAGGATGTTCCTGTCTGGCAGGACGCGGTGGATTTGTCCGTTCGGATTTTTGAATTGACCGAAGATTCGTCGTTTGTCGGAAGGGGCGATATTGCCAATCAGATTCAGCGGGCCGGGCTTTCGATTTCCAATAACATTGCCGAGGGATTTGAGCGGGGTACGACGCCGGAGCTGATTCAGTTTCTCTACTATGCCAAGGGGTCTGCCGGTGAAGTCCGTTCCATCTGCTACGTCATGGAACGGCTGAAGGCCCTCGGCCATTTGAAATCTCAAATATCAGATCTGAAGTCTGCGGCTCGCAGTATTTCTCGCCAATTGGGCGGCTGGCTTTTTTCTCTTCAGGAATCCGATATCAGCGGAACCCGTTATCTGACGGAGAAGTCCAAAGCCGGTTACCAGCAGAAAAAATCTTCAGAGGCGTTTATGGAGGAAATCCGGAGAAAGCACGCAGAAAATCTGGAGCGAATCCGGGATTCGAGAAAAAAATAATGTTTACCGACGAAGATCTTCTGCCGTTGTCCGCTTTGCAGCATTATGTGTACTGCCCTCGGCAGTGCGCCCTGATTCATGTCGAGCAGCAATGGACAGAGAACCGCTTTACGGCAGAGGGCAGGGCTCAGCACGACCGAGTCGATCGTCCGGAATCCGAAATTCGCGACGGCGTGCGACTGGAATATGCCGTTCTGCTGCGTTCCCTGCGCCTTGGTCTGATCGGCAAGGCAGATGTGATTGAATTTCACCACCATCCTGCGGATGGCGATATCAAATCTGAAACTTCAGATTTCAAACCCTGTTCCGGGAATGTTAAATCTCAAATTCCCAATCTGAAATCACCGGGAAGACCGCTTTGCGTCTTCCCGGTGGAGCACAAGCGCGGACGTCCTAAACCGGACCATTGCGACCACGTTCAGCTTTGCGCTCAGGCGCTTTGTCTTGAAGAAATGATGCAGACTGAAATTCCGGAAGGGGCTATTTTTTACGGGCAGCCGCGCCGCCGCCAGCCGGTCGAATTCACGCCGGAGCTGCGCGCCGAAACCGAAGCCATTGCCATGCGGGTGCATGAGTTGATTCGCAGCGGAAAAACTCCGCCAGCTGAATACGAACAGAAAAAATGCGCCGCCTGCTCCTTGTTCGATCTCTGTATGCCGAAGCGAACCCGGCGAGTCGATGACTACCTCGACGAATCCGTTTTTAAAATTCCTGATCTCAAATTTGATGTTATGCAAAGTGAATCTGAAATCTGACCTTTCAAATATGAAATCTCGCGTGGCGAGTCCCGGAGCGAGCTATGAAGAAACATCTTAACACCCTCTACGTCACCACACAGAACGCCTACCTCCATAAAGAAGGCCAGTCTGTTGTCGTCAATGTTGAACAGGAAACCCGCTTGCGCCTGCCGATTCACACGCTCGACGGAATCGTCTGCTTCGGTGCGGTCTCCATGAGCCCGTTTCTGATGCATCACTGTGCCGAAAACAACGTGGCAGTCTCCTTTCTCTCCGAATACGGGAAGTTTCTCGCCCGCATTCAGGGGCCGGTTGCCGGGAACGTGCTGCTTCGCCGTGAACAGTACCGTCGAGCGGACCGGCCTGAAGACGCGGCGGGAATTACACGAAATTTTTTGATCGGGAAACTGGCCAACGCCCGCACCGTTCTGCGTCGCGCGATGCGCGATCACGCGGATAAAACCGATTTCCTATGTTTGGAAAAAAACGAAAAGCGACTCACTCAATATCTCCAACGATTGGAATCTCCTCGTCCGGTTGATGAGCTCCGCGGAATCGAAGGCGAAGCCGCGGCATCCTATTTCGCTGCGTTCCCTCAGCTCATCACGGTATCGGATGAAGCCTTCGCTTTTACCGGTCGCAACCGCCGACCGCCGCTCGACCCCGTCAACGCACTGCTCTCTTTCGTCTACACGCTGCTCGTGCATGACTGCCGTTCCGCACTCGAAGGGGTCGGCCTTGATCCCTGCGTTGGATTTCTTCATACCGATCGGCCCGGACGGCCCAGTCTGGCCCTTGACCTCATGGAAGAATTTCGCGCATTTCTTGCCGATCGACTGGTCCTCTCCCTTATCAACCGCCGGCAGATACAGCCGAAAGATTTCAGTGATTCTGCCGGTGGTGCCGTCACCATGACCGACGACGCCCGAAAAGCCGTTCTCGCCACCTGGCAGAAACGTAAGCAGGAGGAAATCACCCATCCGTACCTAGGAGAAAAATGCAAAGTCGGACTTCTTCCGCATCTGCAGGCGCAACTGCTGGCGCGGCACCTGCGCGGCGACCTCGACGCTTATCCACCCTTCATTTGGCGATAAACGGATTCAAACAGGAGATTCGAAATCTCAGGAAACGGGTGACGGAGGTTTACATCTTAAAATTTTTATCTCAAATCTGAAATCACCTGGAGGGTGTTATGCTGGTACTGGTAAGCTACGACGTATCGACGGTCAACAAACGCGGACAGCGCCGCTTGCGGCGCGTCGCAAAAACCTGCGAAAGCTTTGGCCTGCGCGTGCAGAACTCCGTCTTCGAATGCATCGTTGACCCGGCCCAATGGACGCGCCTTCGCAGTCTGCTGTTGAAAATCTACAGCAAAGACGAAGACTCCCTGCGGTTCTACTTTCTCGGCAAAAACTGGGAAAATCGAGTGGAACACCACGGGATCAAAGACATTCCCAATCTCGAAAAAGATGCCCTGATCATATGAGTTGCGAACCCCAAGCCTCCTCGGAAACTCCGGCAGGTTCGCAGGCCGGTTAAGTATTTGTAAAACAACAAGATGCGATTTTTCGATCTTTGAAAACTGAATAAACAGCCTCAAAAAACGAATGTTCGCGAAAAAGCAGCGATTGCTTTCTGCATAGCAAACACTTAGAACTCTTAGGTCGCGCCCCGCACGGGGCGCGTGGATTGAAACCTGAACGGCAGGGACACTTTTTGTTTTTCGGAGGTCGCGCCCCGCACGGGGCGCGTGGATTGAAACAGAACAAGAGGTTGAGGGGATGAAAGGGAGGAAGGTCGCGCCCCGCACGGGGCGCGTGGATTGAAACTGGGGTAGATCCGCTTGCTAGCAAGTGGATTTAGTCGCGCCCCGCACGGGGCGCGTGGATTGAAACATCGTATCGGGCGGTGAAATCTCCGGCGACGGCGAGTCGCGCCCCGCACGGGGCGCGTGGATTGAAACGCGTTTGAAAACGCGGCTGAGGCGTTGAAGCCGAGTCGCGCCCCGCACGGGGCGCGTGGATTGAAACTGCCTTTATGCGCGGGCAATGTCTCGTTGGCCAGGTCGCGCCCCGCACGGGGCGCGTGGATTGAAACAACAAAGCGCTGGAATCGTATGTCAAATACAATGTCGCGCCCCGCACGGGGCGCGTGGATTGAAACACGCAAAGAAAAGTGAGCAGGAAATACAACAAAGGTCGCGCCCCGCACGGGGCGCGTGGATTGAAACAGACGCCATTAAACAAATGACGGCAGGAGATGAGTCGCGCCCCGCACGGGGCGCGTGGATTGAAACTTAATTGTGTAACCTTTAACAGATAAGGAATCGTGTCGCGCCCCGCACGGGGCGCGTGGATTGAAACTGGCATTATTTACATTAGCACGAGAATTTGCT
>JBFWJN010000114.1:0-10036 GCA_050253185.1 Kiritimatiellales bacterium
GGGGTCTGTCTGGAAAGGCATTATGAGTTCCCTGTTTGCCGTCGCCGGGGTCATTGCAATCTGGCCGATCATGTGGCTGTCCGCCCAATTCGGCAAACGGGTGGCTTTTATGATTATCTTTTTCATACAGATGATCGGCGGACTGCTGACCTGGGTTCTGTTTGTGCCCGGACATCCATCTCTATGCTGCTGGAATGCCGTTTTCGGAGCTCCGATCTGGACGGCGATCGGAGTCCTGCAGCCTGCGATGCTGGCGGATGTCTGCGATGATGACGAACTGAAATACGGAAAGCGCCAGGAAGGCATGTTCGGGGCATTATCCACCTGGGTTCAGAAATGCGGTATGGCGCTTGCGTATCTGGGAACCGGGTGCGTCCTGCAGTTTGCCGGCTTCGATGCGCATCTGGGCGGAGGGCAGTCGGCGTTCACGTTTACAATGATGAGGCTGGTTTTGGCCCTGGCTCCGGCGGTAACGGCATTAATAGCGATTGTTGTGCTGTTCTTCTATCCCATCACCCGGCAGCGTGCCGTCGAAATTCGCGCGGAGCTCGAGGCGCGACGGGGTGTTATATAGCGCGCAAACCGCACATACTGATGCAAATCCCGGGATCATTCCGATTTGTTTTTTGATAATGGAAGATGGGTTTCTACATAAATTATGCCAGATTATCTCTATCCGAATTATCCGCTTGGAGGTTTTATGGCAGGCCGGCATTCGTATGTAAGGTATCTTCCGGTTGAGAAAGACGCGCTTGCATGGGGGCTGCATGTCATCGATTGCGGTATTGTTGATATGGCGGCCGGCCAGGGATATCCCGAGGATGTAAGACACCCCGAAGGATACGTTTATGAATGGAGCGAAGGCCGGAAACTGTCCGAATATCAGATCGTGTATATTACACGGGGCACCGGAAAATTTGAATCGAAGAAAATCAAGCAGCGGCAGATCATCCCGGGAGATGCCCTGATTCTGTTTCCCGGAGAGTGGCATCGCTATCGGTGGAGTGAGGAAACCGGATGGGATGAGTGCTGGATCGGATTCAATGGCGAATATGCCGATCGGCTGATGAAGAGCTTTTTCTCGAAATCAGAACGGATTCTTCATGTCGGGTTTGACCTCAACCTTTATCAGGCCATTCGGTCGCTGCCGGAAATCATGGACCAAGCCGCTCCGGGATATCAGCAGGTTCTGGCTGCCAAAACCATCGAAGTGATTGCGCTGCTTCGTTCCCTGATATTAAAAGGCGGGAGCCAGCTTTTTGTTGAAAAAATGATTCAGGATATCCGGATGCGGCTGATTGCTGAAATCGATCAGAACATTGACTTTCATTCCATCGCCGCTTCCGTCGGAATGTGTTATTCGAAATTCTGTGCGGTCTTTAAAGAGAGAACCGGTCTCCCCCCGCACCAGTACATGATTAAAACACGGATCAATCGTGCCGAGGAACTGCTGCTTCACACCCGTCAGTCGGTTTCAGAGATTGCGGAGGCGCTTGGCTTTGATTCCCTTTATTACTTTTCCCGCCTGTTCAAATCGAAAACCGGCCTGTCTCCCTCCGATTTTCGTGAAAAGAAAGGTTGAGGGCGGACTCTGGCGATGTCTCAGAATATTTTGTGCAAACCGTTTACCAAAAACCCTATTTCGATTTTCCGGATCACGGTTATGCTGACTTGCAGAAAATAGTCTGATGCAGGATAACGTGTAGTCCATCAAAAATAAGGACGCTGGTTATGGACAGGATAAAATGGGGTATTACGGCCTTCGCATCTGCTTTTTGTTTCCATTCCTTTGCCCAGGACACAGGGCCCGGTAAAAAACCGAATGTTCTGATTCTGCTCGCCGATGACCTTGGATATGGCGAACTCGGTGCATATGGCCAGCAGGTCATCAGAACACCGAATCTGGATGCCCTTGCAGAAAAAGGGCTTCGTTTTACAAACTTCTATGCCGGCTGTGCCGTCTGCTCGCCGTCGCGGGCGGTATTGATGACCGGGATTCAGGTCGGACGTCTCAGCATTCGCGGAAACAAGGGGCTATTGGAGGATGGAAGCTGGGACCGGGTGGCGCTGAAGAAATCAGAGATGACACTGGCGGAGATGCTTCGCGGAGCCGGATACCAGACGGCGTTTATCGGGAAGTGGCATTTGGGAATTCCCACCGATCTTTCCACATGGGCGTACAATCGCGGATTTGATTATGCCGTTCAGGAACAGTGGGGCCCGAAGCCGGAAGGCGGAATCTTTGATGAGCGGGTCCACTGGGTGAACAATCGGGACGGCAGTGTTTTTTATGACTACACAAAATACAGCTGTCTGGATGAGTTCCGCACCGACCTGGCACTGAAGTTCCTGGATGAGCAGCGTGATTTAGCCAAACCGCTGTTTCTGTTCATGTCCTACCGCACGCCGCATGCTCATGAATATCATCTTCGTGAAACAGACCTGTATTCCGACCGGGGCTGGCCGGAAAACGAACGGCTGCACGCTGCGCGGATCACAATGCTGGATGCACAGATTCAGCGGCTGCTGGATAAGCTCGATGAAACGGGGGAACTGGATCATACCCTGATTCTGTTCGCCAGCGATAACGGCCCCACCAAAGAAGGCGTCGACCCGGCATTTTTCAGCGCCTCCGGTGAATTCAGAGGGTGTAAGCGGGACGTCTATGAAGGCGGAATCCGGATTCCCTTCATCGCCGTTTGGAACGGAAAAATTCCCGCAGGCCGGACATCGGATTACCCGGGCATTTTTTATGACATAATGCCGACCCTCGCCGAACTGGCCGGAACCCCTGCACCGGGCCAGACGGATGGAATCTCAATTCTCCCCGAGCTGCTGGGGAAAAAACAGCCGGAGCATCCCCCGCTCTATTGGGAAATTCAGCTGGTTTCGGGAAAGGCCGGCGACTTCCGCCAGGCGGCGCGGTTGGGGCCCTGGAAAGTCGTTCGATATGGCTCCGGCGGTGCTCCGCAGCTTTACAATCTGGATCGTGATCCCCGGGAAACAAAAAATGTCGCGGCGGGCTATCCGGAAATTCTCCAGAAGATGAGTACCGTTCTGAAAACAAACAGTCAGAAGAGTCCGAACTACCCGTATGCGGGCCGCGACTTTTGACCGGCAGGAACGCCGGGAGGGAAATTGGATGAAACGTAGAAGAACCGTAAACTGTGTTGCCGCCGCTGCCGTGTTTCCAATCCTTGGAAATATCAGCGGGGCACCCTCCGCCCCGAAGAATGTTCTGCTTTTGTGCGTTGACGATCTGCGCCCCGTTCTGGGCTGTTACGGCGGCGCGGCGAAAACCCCCAATCTGGATCGGCTTGCGAAAGAGGCCGCCGTTTTCACCCGTCACTATATTCAGTGGCCGGTCTGCGGACCGTCGCGGGCATCCATGCTCAGCGGGCTGCGTCCGGACACCACCGGCATTTATGAAATCCGGGATTCTGCACAGATTGCAAAAAAACCGGACGCCTGGCCGACCCTGCCGCTTTGGTTCAAACAGCATGGATATACTTCACTGAGCTTCGGGAAAATTTATCACGACCACGGAACCGGAGAAGGGTACGGCTGGAGTGAACCCGCCTGGCACCCGTCGGGACACTGGACCTGCTACATGGATCATGTCCCGGAGAAGCAGGGGAAACTCGGTCCGGCCTATGAAATCTATAAAAAACCGGAATCGGTACATAACGATTTTCAGATTGCCGATCAGGTCATTGAGGCTCTGAAGAAACATCGCCGGGACCGGTTTTTCATCGCCGGCGGATTTTTAAAGCCGCATCTGCCGTTTGTTGCCGCTCAGAAATACTGGGATCTCTATTCGGAGCAGGACATCCGTCGTATCGACCCGACAGCCCTGCCGAAAGGCGCTGCCGATTTCATGTACAACTGGTGCGAGCTCCCGGCCTACAGTGATCCGGAAGGGAATTTCTACTCCGTGGAGCGGCAGCCGGACGAACAGGATGCCCTGACCCTGATTCACGCCTATTACGCCTGTGTCAGCGCCACCGATGCCCAGATCGGCAGGGTTCTCGATGCGTTGGATGATCTCGGACTGAGTGACAGCACCGCCGTGGTCATCTGGGGCGATCACGGGTTTCACCTCGGTGACCATACCCGCTGGGCCAAGCATACCCAGTTTGAACAGGTTATGCGGTCCCCGCTGATGGTGCGCATCCCGGGCCATCAGAACGTGACGGGGCCGACCGACGCACTGGTTGAATCGGTGGATATTTATCCTTCGCTCTGTGACTTCGCCGGCCTCCCGGTTCCGGAGGATGTTGAGGGAAAAAGTTTCCTGCCGGTTCTTGACGGCAGCAGTACCGGGAAACAGGCGGCGTTTAGCCAGATTCACCCTGTCGGAGCGCAGCAGCACCTGATGGCCTATTCCATACGCACAAAAGATTTTCGTTATGTCGAGTGGCGGGACGGGAACAAACAGAATCAGCTGGTTTGGACAGAACTCTACGATCACCGCACCGACCCGGAAGAAAGTATAAGCGTCGCCGGCCGGCCGGAGTACAAAGACGTTATCCAACGTCACGCGGCGCTGATAAAGGAGAACTATCGCAGTCTGAAATTCAGATAATTTCGGACATCATTCCTTCAGTCCGAGTTTTTTCAGGACTTTTGCGGTCGGGCAGACGCCGGTGAAAGCCGATTGGATCAGGTTCACACCGATAAAGGCGGTGAACAGCAGCCACCACTTGCTCACCAAAGCAGTCAGCAGAACTGAGATGAGCACCATCGCCCCGGCCATGATACGGACTCCGTTTTCAACTTTCATGGTTTCCTCCTTTTCCAAGGTGGAAGCGGCATCCTGCCGCTGGCCAGAGACTGGAAGCCTCTTCTACATTAAAAGCTGTACCGCGCAGCAAGGGCAATATTACTGCTGTCTTCAAACTGTCCGAAAAACGTATAATCATTTCTGCCGAAAAAGAAATTGCCGCTGAGCTCGACCAGCCAGTTATCCGTCACCTTATAGGAGGCTTTCGGGCGCAGATAGGCATCGTGATCACTGGGTGACCAGTAGGTGAACAGCCCGAGCGTCAGGTTCTGGTTCATCAGCATCTGCGTCAGGCGCAGCGTGATTACATGTCGATCCTGATCGCGCTCAGCTCCGGCAGTTCCATTGTAAGAATCGAGATAGCGGTCATGATGCATCATGTGTTCGATATAGTACTGAACGCCACCGGTCAGGTCGCTGGCCAGTTCGCGCTCATAGCCGACGAGAAAACGGGCCTCGTTGTTGCTGAGGTTCGGGGCCGTGCCGTCACGATCTTCGCGCGAATCGTAGTAGCCGGTTTCCACATGACCGATCCCTCCGAGCAGCGACCCGCGCGCGCTGGCACCGTACACCGACAGTTTCGGGAAGGTGTATTTTCCGCTCCCGGTGTCATAGCCCTGTGGCGTCTTCCAGAAACCGTCGTAGCCGTAGAGGGCGAGTTCATAGCCGCCGACGTTACGGTAGATGCGCATCGCAATCTCATCGTCTTCAAACCAGCTGTCCGGCTTATCCGTCTGCAGCGTCGAACCCGTCAGTCCCGCTCCGCCCCAGTAGGAGAACCGCTCGCCGTCAATGTAGCGGTCGGAATCAAAGCGTGGCGAATAAGCGATGTCGATATTGGCAAAGGATGGAAACAGGCTGACGAACAGTGCGTCGGACGGCGCTTTCAGGTATTCCTCGTCGCGTCCGGAAAAAAACGATTTCCAATCCTTGGGAAACAGATCGTTGATGAACAACAGGTCGCCGGTGCCCCACGTCAGAATCTGCCGACCGGCCTTCACATCCATCCACATCGTCGGTGAAAACAGAATATATGCCTCGCGCAGGTCGATCGGTCCTTCGCCGGTTTCGAGATCCAGATGATCGGAATTGTTGGCGACGCCGTCATAGAGGAAATCCGACCGCACCTGCGCGGTGAACAGATCGTGATACCACAGCGCATCGAGTTGAAGCCGCAGTTCATTGATGGTCTCCTGATCCGCATTCGGGTCGTTTTGTGTTCGCAGTCCGTAGCGCCCGTCGACAAATCCGTGTAGCTCCACGTCCGCGGCATGAACGGAAACTTGAAACTCGAAACTGGAAACCAGAAGTGCTGTAAAAATCAGTTTTTTCATTCTGCTGCTCCCTGAGGGTCCAATCTTTAGCCACAAAAAACACAAAAAGGCACAAAATCAACTAATGTTGATCATTTCGGATTTGGTTCGAAATATTGCGGGAAGCCAGTCGATGGACTTCTCCAGAAACTCACGGATTTCATTTCGGGTTAGACAAGTCACGTTCTTCGCGCTTTTCCCAGAATACAGTTCGTTGGCCTGAAACAGGAATATTTCGCAGGAGTACGCTGAGTAATTTTCCCGGTTTAGAGGAGTATTTCCTGTTTTCACCTGAGTGAGGGCTTGTTTTCCGTTCTGTGGATTTACGGCCAGATATTCAAAACTCATCGTATCAGCTTTTCTAGAGTTCGGTACGACATACCACCCATGGCTCTGTAGATACAAAAAAACCAAATCTTCGGTTTCCTCATCATCCAACATCATGAAAATGTCAGAGAATTCATCAGGGGCTATCGCGTAGTCTTCTTCGCCAGACAAATGGTTCCAGAGGTATTTGGAATATTCTCGCGCATTAGAGTCATTAATTTGTTGGATTGTTCTTGTTGCCCGAAAGCATGCAACAACTTTTCCGGGGACGAGATCAATCGGCACCTTTTGAAAAATTACGCGGAAAATATTTGCGATATCTATATCTTGCCGAAAGGCTTCATCGCTCATCCAGTATTCCCATCCCGACGCGACTTTGGCCAAGTAGTAGTTTCCTTTGGTGTCTCTGGTCCATACCAGATCATCTCTGTTAATTCGGTTCTCAATATATTTGCAGGAATTTAGGTTGCTATGGATTTTTGAGGCCTCGTCGAAGTACTCAGCCCAGTCCGTGATGTTTTTTCGCGTTTTAAGCCTCCAGCCAATCCCGAGGAGGTTATTATCCATGCAGTATTGAAATGTTTTTTCCATGTCGTCGGAGCCGCCTTGAGGACGAATGTGGATTCGAAACAAGTTCATAATGTTTTGTGCCTTTTTGTGTTTTTCGTGGCTAACACTCTTCAAGTTTCTATCTCGTCGCCTCCCTCGGCGATCTTCTCAGGAAGCGTTCCGTGAAGAGCTGTTCATTCAAGCCGATGTTGTACTGAATGTTGCTGAAGGTATCGACCGTGGTGCTTCCGTCCTCGAGGTCGCTGACTTTGGATTCAGTGACGGTCGGGAATCCCTGAACAGTTTCCACTTTCGTGGCTTCGACACGGCGGTACAGAACGCCCTCTTTGTCATAATACTCCGCCTTGCGCGGCAGGAAGGTGTCCTTGTCGATCCAGACGTTGTAATAACTGAATTCAACAGCGCCGGGATTGATCGGTGTGTTTTTGATGACGTACTGCGTATCCGTTTCGCCGGTCAATTTATGCCAGTCCTCCCACAGCGCGCGGCCGGAAACGTCTTCATAAACGAAGTCGGAGCCGACAAATGATGTGCGCTTATCGCCGGGAGCGATCGGTTTAACAAGATTGAGATCGGGCAGGAACAGCCATCGGTCGTCGTTCTTTCCCTGTCCGACGTTTTTCCAGACAAGGAACACCTGCTGGTGCACGTCCGCCGGAGCTTTGAAATAGACGTAGAACTTCTGGTTTCCGCCGTCGGTGTTCTTGCGCAGAATACGGAACTCGCGGGTTCGGGCTTTCCCGTTCGGTTCGGTAATCGTCATCTTCACATCGGCCGACCCGTCGTTCCCCGCGTAGTACGACGCCTGGTTGGCTTTGTCGACGATCTGGTCTGCGGTCAGTGCAAATGTGTTGATGGATGCCAATGTGAGCAATGCTGTAATCCACTTTTTCATTTCCCGGTTCTCCTTTTTTGATAGCCACAAAAAACACAAAAAGTCACAAAATCAGTCCATTACATATTTCTTCACATATAATTTAGGTGATCCAAAATTGATTAAAAGTCCGTCGTGAATCCGCGCAGATTTCAGATATCCCAATATTTGGGAGACATGCTCATCACTGATATGTCGGCATGCTTTCAGTTCGACAATCAAGCCGCCCTCAATGAATAGATCAGCGAAGTATTCTCCGAGCACGGTTCCATCTTCATCATAAACCGTCAAAGGATACTGTTGTTCCACTTTTAGTCCCTGTTTTCTGAGTCGATTAACCAATGCGTTTTCATAGATTTTTTCAAGGTGGCCGTTGCGATGATATTTATGGATGGCAAAGCTGGTTTCGCGCACGATGTCACACAGTTTATTGATATTCATAAAGCTCTCCTTTTTGTGAGTTTTCGTGTTTTTCGTGGCCATTACTTTTTGAACATTTTTTTCTGAAGTGCGGTGATGAGTGCAGCCAATATAAACAGCGTTGCCAGCCACGACACCGCCATGATGGTGGCGAGGAAAAATCCGACGGTTTTATACGGCACCAGCGGCGCGAAAAGCAGCGGCGTGAAGCCGATCGAAATGGTGATGGCGTTGCGGCTGATCGCCATCGCCGGTTCCTTGAACATTTCCTTGATGGCCGCCGTCCAGCTGCCGAACTGTTTCTGCAGTTCGCGGGCGCGCTCGAGGAAGTGGATGGCAAAGTCGACGCTCAGCCCGAGCGTGAGCGACGAAAGCACGGCGACCGGCATGTCGTAGTCTTTGCCGACGAGTCCGATGAGCCCGTAGGTGAAGAGAATGGTGACGCTGAGCGGAATCATCGACAGCAGCCCAAACAGCGGCGAACGGAACAGGACGACCATCATGATGAACACGACCACAAAGCTGCTGGCGAGGGCCGAGAGCATGCCGACGACCATTTTCTGCTGCCAGACGACGTTGAGATAGGTCAGCCCCGCCCATTCAACGCGCAGCGGTTCCGGCGGCGGATTGGCCGCAACATACCGGTCGACGTCATGGACAACGGCCTCCATGTCCGTGTTGTCGCCGCTCTTGAGCTGTACCCAGATGTTGGCTTCGCGGTAGTCGCGCGTGACGAGGTGGAAGAGCGAATCCTTCTTCTTCATGCCTTCGAGCTGCAGGAAGACCTGTCCGCAGGCGGCGGCGCTGTCCGGAACGCTGTAGTGACTCTCATTCTTCGCTTGGATTTCATCTGCGTGTTCCGGTGCGACGGACGGGCTGATATACTGCAGTTCGTAAGATGCTTTCTTGAGCGCGTCGACGGCGGAACTGGTTTTTCCAACCTTTGGAAACTCGATGAGGTGCTGCTGAAGGTCGGCGACCCAGCGCAGTGTTTCGGGCCGCTTGAAGGGCGGGGCGGTGATTTCGGCGCGCATTTCGTAGAGGAAGTTAACGAAGGACAGCGCGGTGTATTCATCCACTTTATCCAGCGCGGCTTCCCTCAGTGGCTCGCCCGATAAATTTTCCAATCCCTGGAAGAAGGCTGAGCCTTTACCCATTTTATTTTCCAATGTTTGGAAAGTCGCCGGGTTGTTCGTCAGCGTTTTTTCCAATGCTTGGAAAAAGGCGGTGGAGTCTGCGAGGGCGGCATCGTCGAGATAGTTGATTTCGTCGCTGAGCGCGTACCACGGGGCGGTGGTCTGTTCATCCAGCTTTTTGGCTTCTCCGATCAGATAGACAAAGCATTCATCCGGGTTGCAGGTTGTGAGGTTACGGTATTTTTCTTTCCGGGCGTCAAGAATGGCGGTGAACTGCGCGGTCTGCTCCGGAAGTTTGGCGGCAAAACGGTCGTTGGCCGCGGCGATCATTCTGTCGAGTGCTTCGATGCAGGAGCAGTCGTCGGCGGTTTCCGGCGTCAGCGTGAGGTAGGCGGTGTAGGTCCCGCCGAAATGGCTGTTGAGCACGCGGTCGGCGACGCGGATGCGGTGGCTTTTCGTAAACCATTTGACCGGGTTGTCGTTGACCTGGATGCGCGTGACACCGTAGGCCGACACCGCGACGACGGCGGCGGTGATGAACAGAATCAGCTTCCAGTGCAGGTAGGAGAAGTCACCGAGTTTTTCGAGCGCGCCGTCGAGGCCGGTCCGGTTG
>JBFWJN010000115.1:0-10001 GCA_050253185.1 Kiritimatiellales bacterium
AAAAAGAAATGAAAGATACAGTTAAAGTGCAATTCGAAGTCGGCGGAAAGCCGATGTGTTTCGAAACCGGTCTGCTCGCACAGCAGGCTGCCGGTTCGGTTACCTGCGGCCTGGGCGATAACGTCGTCTTCTCTGCCGTCACCACCAAAGCCCCCCGGGAAGGATGCGATTTCTTTCCCCTCCAGGTTGAATACCGCGAAAAATTCTATGCCGCAGGCCGTTTCCCCGGCGGATTTTTCAAACGTGAAGCCCGCCCGTCCGAGAAGGAAATTCTCACCGCCCGCGTCACCGACCGGCCGATTCGCCCGCTCTTCCCGAACGGATTCTATGACGAAGTGCAGATCAACAACATGCTGCTCAGCTGCGACGGGCAGATCGACACCGACTTCCTCAGCGTCAACGCCTCCAGCGCTGCGCTGGTGATTTCCGAGCTGCCCTTTCAGGGCCCGATTGCCGCAGTGCGCATCGGTCGCGTCAACGGACAGTTTGTTATTTGTCCGACCCATGCTGAGCTCGCCCAGAGCGACCTCGACCTCACCTACGCTGGAACCGCCGACCTGCCGCTCATGATCGAGGGCAGCGCCAATGAAATCAGCGAAGCCGACTTTGTCGCCGCCATGAAAACCGCGCACGAAGCCATTCAGCCGATCATCAAGGCTCAGCTCGAACTGCGCAGACAGCTCGGCCTGCCCGATAAAGTTATCGAACAGATTCCGACCGACGCAGCCAAGCTCGGCAAAGCCCGCGAGATCGCCGGTGCCGACCTGCTCGCCGCCATGGCCATCAGCGACAAGCTGGCCCGCCAGAACAAAGTCACCGCCATCAAGGAAGACCTCAAGAGCAAGATGCTCGAAGCCTTCCCGGAAATGGAAGACAACGAATACATCCACATTTTCGACGAACTCGAAATTGAAGTCGTTCGCAAAAACGTCCTCGAAAACAACACCCGCATCGGCGGTCGCGGCTTCAAGGAACTGCGCGAACTCAAGGCACAGGTCGGCGTTCTGCCGCGCGTCCACGGTTCCGCCGTTTTCAACCGCGGCGAAACCCAGTCGCTGGCCGTCGTCACACTCGGCCCGAAGAAGGAATCGCAGTCCATCGACGCTGTCACCGGCGGCGAGACCGAAAAGAACTTCATGCTGCACTACAACTTCCCGCCCTACAGCGTCGGTGAAGTCGGCCGCCTCGGAACCACCGGCCGCCGCGAAATCGGCCACGGGAACCTTGCCGAACGCAGCCTGCGCCCGGTTCTGCCGGATAACTATCCCTATGCCGTCCGCCTCGTCTCCGAAATCATGGGCTCCAACGGTTCATCCTCCATGGCTTCCGCCTGCGTCGGCACGCTCGCCCTGATGGACGCCGGCGTTCCGATCAAAAAACCGGTTGGCGGCATCTCCGTCGGGCTCTTCACCGGCAACGATAAAGCCGACCTCGTCCTCGACATTCTCGGAGCCGAAGACCACTGCGGCGACATGGACTTCAAAGTCTGCGGAACTCGCGACGGAATCACCGGCTTCCAGGTCGACCTCAAAATCAGCGGCCTGCGCTGGGACCTCGTCGAAGGCGCTTTTGCGCTGGCCCGCGAAGGTCGCCTGCAGATCCTCGACTACATGGACAGCGTTATCAACGCCCCGCGCGAGGAAATGTCTGAATACGCGCCGCGCATTCACGTCATCAAAATCGATCCGGAAAAGATCGGCGCGCTCATCGGTCCCGGCGGCAAAGTCATCCGCGGCATCACCGACACCTACGGCGTGCAGATCGACATTGAAGAAGACGGCACCGTCAATATCTTCAGCAGCGACGCTGCCGCCATGACGTCGGCCATTAAAGCCGTCAACGCCATCACCGCAGAAGCTGAAATTGGCAAAATCTACGAAGGAACCGTCAAAACCATTCGCGATTTCGGCGCCTTCGTCGAAATCCTGCCCGGTAAAGACGGCCTCGTGCACATCTCCGAGCTTGCCGATTTCCGCGTCGGCAAAGTCGAGGACATCTGCAAAGAGGGCGACACCATGTGGGTCAAAGTGCTCGACGTAGATCGCGACGGGAAAATCCGCCTCAGTCGTAAAGCGGCCATGGCCGAAAAAGACGCCGAAGCGGTTACCACGGACTGACCTCAGATTCCGTGAACTCGAAAAGCCCTTCCATCCGGAGGGGCTTTTTTGCTTTTCCAATCCTTGGAAAACCTGGCATTACGCTTCTTTGAGCAGATCTTTTGGATCGATGGCGGTGGTGCGGCAGATGTGGGAATAGTCATCGTAGTGGGCGATGAGCGGTTCGGTGGCGAGGTCGCCGGACCGGAGTTTCCAGACATTGGAAAACAACTGATTCAGAAACGTTTCATTCAGCTCCGACGTCATCGCCAGCCGTTTCCGGTGGAAATGACTCGTCATCGTTTTCAGGTCGCGTTCCTGCAGATGATAAACCGCCTGAACCATTGAGTTCAGTTCCGGTGTGTTGCAGGCTCCGAAAAATTTCTGCTGCGCGGCAAAGGTGTAGAGCGGGAGCTGGCAGTCGAGACTCAGGGCAACTTCTTTTTCAAGCTGTGACATGGGAACCCCTCGCGACTTGCTCTTGTAGTCCACGACCAGCAGGCGCTCCAAATTTCCGTTTGAATCAAAAATCAGGTCGACACGGTCGATCTTGCCCTTCAGTTGAATCTCATCATCGTTCCTGTGTAGAACAACCGGCAGATCGTGCGCTGCATCAAACTTCATTTCGAACAGTGCCGGGTAACGGTTCTCGGACTGTGCGGTTTCGATATCCATGCGGACAAAGTTTTCGACGATCTGCAGCAGTTTGCGTTTCTCCGTTTCCCAGACGGCGGGATGACCCAGATGCCGGCTTGGCCGTCGTTCCGCTTTTCTGAATTCTTCTTCAGCGATGCTGTGCGTCAGCGCGAGCAGGTCGGCTGCTTGATTCGGGTTGAACACCGCCAGGGGAATTTCGCCTTCCTGTGAGAATTTCCAACCATTGGAAACTTTCCTCGCGTACCAGCTGCTTTGTTCCGCGACAGCCGTATATACCTGTTCGAGAATATCGTGAATCAGGCTGCCGCGGTCCATCGGGTCGGTATCGTCCTCATGCGTGCGGTCCGGCTTGATGCTGAGTGCCTTTTCGAGAAAGAAGACAAAGCGGTTGCGCGCCAGCGACTCCAGTGCTGTTGCGCTGAACTCCGGATTTTTTTCCAACCATTGGAAAATCAGCGGTTGAATTTTTCCAAGGTCTGGAACTTTCGGCGAAGCATTCGATCCCGCAGACAGTTTTGCGCGGGTTTGGCGCACTTCATCCTCAGCGCGGCAGGCCTCGGGCGGCAGGATGGTGTGGAACGAAGCGCCGAGTCGGGGTTCGCGTCCGGTCAGGCCGCGCATCCGTTCATAGAACTCGCCCGGCGCGCGCTCCTTGCCGTCGGCATCGGCGCGCGTGTACGAGAGCGCCAGCCGTTCGCGTGCCGCGCTCATCGCCGTCAAAAACAGAATCTCTTCCTGAATCAGCGCTTCGCCGGCCTCCGACAGGGCGAGGCGCGGGCAGAAGATTTTCCGTTCGGTCAGAAACTTTTTCAGCGCCTTGCGCTCGGTGCCGTTGAGCAGTCCGTCAGCTTTCGGAATCTGCGGAAAGCTGCGGTCGTCCATTCCGGCGATATGCACCGATTCAAAGCGCAGTCCGGCGGCATCCATGGCGTTGATCACCCAGACACCGCTTTCGGTGCTGAATTCATCGGTCAGCGTGATGTTTTCCAGCAGTTCTTCGAACAGCGAAATCATCTGCTCTGTGGAAGTCCGATGGTTGATCGCCGCAATCTCGTCAATCAGCTCCAGCACGTTGCCCGGGAGCTGCAGGCCGTGCTGCTGAAGAATGGAATGGACCCGTTCCGAAAATGGCAATGTCTGGAAAAATCCAGCGAGCTCCTTCGGCGGGCGGCGCAGGCGCGGCGGCTCGGTCTGCCGGATTTTCTGCGCCAGTTCTTCGCGGTTCTCAATGCCCGGCCACTGGATCCCCGGCGACAGCAGCAGGTCGTAAAGGCGGTCGCGCTGCGGGTTCTGCGGAAATGCGAGCAGGGCAAGCAGCGCTTTGACCGGAGGATGCGCGGCGGCGGGCGTGCCGCGCCGGAAGTGATACGGAATACCGAAACGCCGGAAGACGTCGGGCACGATATCGGTGCAGGGACTGAGGTCGCGCAGGATCAGCGCGATTTCCTCCGGCGGGGTTCCGGCTTCGATTTCTCCGGCGATGCGCCGCGCGGCGTCCTCGATTTCGCCATACGGATTCGACGAGACGAAAAGCCCGACGCGCTCCTGCGACTCGGCCTCGAGAATATTGCTGTCATCCGCTTCAAAGGCATCGGCGAAATCTTCGAGCCACGGTTTCCATTCCTCCTCCGCGCCGCGCATCAGTTCGCTGCGCACGGCGGCGCAGAGCCGATCCTCGGCCGCTTCGGCGTGCGCGGCGGGCAGGGCTGAGACAATCCGGATATTTTCCGGGCCGAGTCGGTTTTTAAGTGCAGCCGCAAAGCGTTCTTCGAACGGGTTGAACCAGCGCACGGCGCGGAAGGTGATGCCGTTTTGCAGTTCGCGCGGCAGTTCGCCGGAACCGATCAGTCGGAGCAGGGCGGTGTTTAGGATAAAGCGGTCAGCGATCTGTTTCTGGTCACATAGTTTACGCCATGCCTGCAAAAGCTGACCGATTCCGTGAAGTTTATGATCCGGTTCGTGAGCCAGAAGCCACTGAACGATGACGGCCTCGCTGTCGGCGAAAACGGCGAACGTGTCGATGGTCTGTTCCAGCAGTTTGGCACGGGCGGAAACGAAGAGTTTTGCCAGCGGCTGACCGGGCGCGAAGCGGACGGTTCCGGCTGCCTCTTCGAGCAGGATGCGGGTTTCCGTTGTTCCGGCGCTCCGACCGATCAGCAGCCCGGCACGCCGGGCTGCTCGTTCGCAGAGATCGAGCAGTTTTTTCTGGGTGAAAAAGCACGACGTGTCGAGTACGCCCTGTTCGAGCACGAGGCGGCGCTCTGTCCGGCGCTTCGCCAGCTCGGTCGGGAAAACCGTCAACCCTTCGCCGCTTATCTTCATGGTTGATGAAACTAGCAGAGAGCGGTAGGGTTTTCCACTATTGAAAGATTTTTTGCCCACGAATCGTCAATGAACACCAATGAGGATCCGTGGGCTGCAAAAAGGAGAGAGATGAATTTTCAGCAGCGCGCGAAGGAAGTGATGGATATCGAAATCGCGGGAATGGAAAAGGTCCGCGACAGTATTAACGGTGGATTCAGCACCGCAATCGAATGGATTTTGGCGACGGTCAAAAACGGCGGCAAAGTCGTCGTCACCGGCGTCGGCAAAAACTTCCATATCGGCCAGAAAATGGTGGCTACGTTCAACAGCACCGGCACGCCCGCCGCGCTGCTCCATCCGATTGAGGCGATGCACGGCGATTTCGGACTGGTTGGCGACAAAGACATTATTCTGGCACTCAGCTACAGCGGCGGCTCGGATGAGCTGATCGCCCTGCTTCCGGCGCTGAAGCGGCGCAACCTGAAGATTATCGGTATGACCGGCGACGCATCCAGTCCGCTGGGAAAGCAGAGCGATCTGATTCTGCCGATCACGGTCGACCGGGAAGCCTGCCCGTTCGGCATGGCGCCGACGGCCAGCACGACGGTGACGCTGGCGCTGGGCGACGCACTGGCCATCGTTCTGCTCGAGGCGCGCGGTTTCAAGAAAGAGGATTATGCGAAGCTCCATCCGGGCGGCGCGATCGGCCGCACGCTGCTGCTTCGCGTGTCCGATGTCATGCGACCGCGCAGCAGCGACCGCTTTGCCTCCGTCCCGCCCGGCTCAAAAGTTCGCGACGCCGTGATGGCTATGACCGGCGCGCGTTCCGGCTGTGTGGCGATTGTCGGTCCCGATGACAAACTGCTCGGGATTTTCACCGACGGCGACCTGCGCCGCCAGCTGATGAACAATCCGAATATTATCGAAGAGAACATTGATTCGGTAATGATTCGTAATCCGATCACGCTCAAAGCCGACCAGCTCGCGGTCGATATCCTTAAAATCTACGAAGAGAAGAATATCGACGACCTGATCGTGGTCGACGAGTCGGGCACGGTTGTTGGTGCGGTCGATATTCAGGACCTGCCGAAACTCAAAATTCTTTAATCCGTGATGAGTCGGTTGATCACAAAGGGCCTGCGTACGAAAGTCGGCGGGCCTTTTTCATTTTCCGTGGAGCGCGGGGAATGTCTGGCACTGTCCGGGCCGTCGGGCTGCGGTAAAACGCTGCTGCTGCGCGTGCTGGCGGACCTCGATCCTTCCGAAGGAACGGTTCTGCTCGACGGAGAAGATCGCGGCAGTATGCCGGCACCGCAGTGGCGTCGGCAGGTCAGCTGGCTGCCGGCCGAAGGCGTCTGGTGGTTCGAGCGGGTCGGTGAACATTTTTCCAATGATTGGAAAAAATCGTTCCAGACATTGGAAACGCTGGGCTTCGGTGCGGACGTGATGGACTGGCGGATTGAACGCCTATCGACCGGCGAGAAGCAGCGGTTGGCGCTGTTCCGATTGCTGCTGAACGAGCCGCAGGTTCTACTGCTCGATGAGCCGACGGCGGCGCTGGATGTTTCCAATGTCTGGAAAACGGAAGAGGTGATTTCCGAATACCGGACGTCGACCGGCGCGGCGGTGATCTGGATCAGCCACTCGCCGGAGCAGATTGCGCGTGTGGCGGACCGTCATTTGAGGTTTACGGACGGCGTCCTGGAGGCGGCGGAATGAACGGTGTGATTTCTCTTTCTCCGCTGGATCTGAGTCTGGCCGCACTGCTGGTGCTGGCGCTGGCGGGTGTGAGCCGACGGCTCAATCTGAAGATCGGCGGGCGTCTACTGATTTCCGCTTTGCGCACGGTGATTCAGCTTTCCCTGATCGGTTTTGTATTGAAGGCGCTGTTTGCGAGCCGTGCGCCGGGCTGGGTGGTGCTGATTTCCCTGCTGATGCTGCTGGCTGCGGGGCGCGAAGTGCGTGCCCGGCAGAAGGTGCGGCTGCGCGGGGTGTGGAGTTTCAATATCGGGTTGGGCTCGATGTTTATCTCGTCGTTCTCGGTAACGGTTTTGACGCTGGCGGCGGTGATTCGCGCCGAGCCGTGGTATGACCCGCGCTATGCGGTTCCGCTGCTCGGAATGCTGCTGGGAAACACCATGAACGGGATTTCGATTGCGGGCGGCAGCCTGACGCAGGCGGTTCGGACGCAGCGTGCGGCGATCGAGACCCGGCTGGCGCTGGGACAGACGAAGTGCGAGGCGATTGCCGACCTGCGGCGCGAGAGCCTGCGAGTCGGCCTGATTCCGATTATCAATTCGATGGCGGCGGCGGGCATCGTAAGCCTGCCGGGAATGATGACCGGTCAGATTCTGGCGGGCAATCCGCCGGGCGATGCGGTGAAGTATCAGATTCTGATCATGTTCCTGATTGCCGCGGGAACGGGATTCGGCACGCTGGCCGCGGTCTGGATGACGGCCTGCCGCCTGTTTGACGAACGCGACCGGTTGCGTCTTGACCGGCTGGAAGGCGCAGCCTGAGACCGCTTTATTCTTTGACCGGTTCGTTCTGTTTTCCGCAGCGCGGGCAGCGGGCGAGCGGCGTGCGATGCGCGACGGCGTAGATGTGGCGGCAGCTGTCGCAGCGGTAGACGGCTTTATTGCGATTCAGTTTGCGGCGGCGGAAGATGACGAAGTCGTAGATGGCGGCCACGGCAAAGAGTGCTGTCAGCGAGAGCACCAGCGTCAGCGAGAGCAGATGGAGGGGATTGATCGGCATTATTCCGTTTCCTCCGTTTTGAGAATTTGTTCCGGATCCAGCTCGGGACGGGCCGGTTCCGGTCGCGGCAGCCATCGAACAGGGCTGGCCGGTTTTTCGAGCGAAAATTTCAGGTCGACGCGGTTTTCGGGGAACCTGCCGCTGAAACCGAAGGTTTTGGGCAGGGCAAAGCAGTCCGGGCGGCGCAGGTCGAAGACGAGCCCGCCGTGCAGCAGGCGGCGGACGGACGGCTGAACGGCCTGCTGTTCCGGCAGGACGGGCTCGGGGCGGAAGGCCGTGAACCAGAACGCGAACCAGACGGCGGCGCAGGTCAGGGCGGCGGCGAGAGCCGGGGTGAACTGGAGGCGGGTTTTCACAGGGTGGCAGGTTCGAGGGGCTGGGTTGCAATGAAGATCCGCCGGAAGCCGGCGCGGGCGGCGGCATCGTAGATCAGGGTGATGGTATCCTGCGAGGTGGCCCGGTCCGCTTCGAGGATCAGTGCGGCGCCGGGCCGCTGTTCAGCGGCGGCGCGCAGAACGGGGTCGAGGTTCTTCAGTGTGACGGGGCTGTCGTTGAAGAAGAACAGGCCGCTCTGGGAGATGCTCAGTACGGTGTCGTTATACTGAATTCCGGCGGTTGCCGAGGCGATGGGCAGGTCGAGTGCAATGCCCGGTTTGAGTACAAAGTGGGATGTGCTCAGTACGAAGGCGGCAATCAGCAGGGCGGCGTCGAGGAAGACGGTTCCGGTCAGGAATCCGCGGCCTGTCCGGCGGCGCGGCCGGAAGGTGCGGTGCAGGTGGAGCACGGCTTCGCAGTCGTTACGATTCATGGTGCTCTCCCGTCGCGGGGTGGGTCAGGAAGTAGATGATTTCCTCGGCGGTCTGTTCCATGTCGAGCGCGATGGATTCGACGCGGCTGACGAGGAAATGATAGCCCGCGTAGGCGGGGATGCCGGTGATGAGCCCGAGCGCCGTGGTGAGCAGGGCGCTGCGCAGTCCACCGGCCAGTGCGCCGATGTCGGCGAGCGGCGAACCGGCCATCAGGGCGGCGAGCATGGAGAGCAGGCCGATGACCGTGCCGAGCAGTCCCAGCATGGGCAGAACCTGTGCGAGGGTGATGAGCAGGTTCATGTGACGTTCAAGGCGGGGAACTTCGCGGATGCCGGCGAGCTGCACGGCTTTGATGAGTTCGTCGCGCGAGTCGTCACGATGGAGCAGGGCGGTGCGGACGAGGTGCGCGGCGGGGCCGGGGGTCTGGTCGCAGATGCTGATGGCCTCGAGTTCGTTGCCGTGGCTGAGGTTGGTGGTGATGCCGTTGAGGAAGTCATCGATTTTAATCTGCGCGCGGTGGAGGTGGAACAGGCGTTCGAGAAAAACGGTCAGGGCAATAAAGCCTCCGGCCAGAATCAGCCACATGATTGCGCCGCCGCTATTTATCCATTCAACCATAACTGTTCTCCTGTTCGTTACTGCAGGGTATGTCTGCTTTGAATCTGTTCAATCCGCTCTGCCGCTGCGTCTTTGACCGGGACCCCGGCCTCGATGACCTGGTGATAGACGGCGACCGCTTCGTTCCATTTCTGTTCCCGCTCCTGCATGGAGGCGGCATCAAACGCCGCGCGCGAAAACCAGAGAGCCGCCTCCGGCGGAAGCGGTTCGGTCTGCCCGGTCACGTTGGACACAACTTCCATATAGCGGGCCAGCGCGCGGTCGGCGAGCCCTGTTTTGTCTTCGCAACGGGCGGCTTTATACAGGGCCTGGAGTTTGAGTGCAAAGGGAACCGCCGGGCGTTTATACAGGGCCTGATAGGCGTCGAATGCCTCTTGGTAGCGGCCGGGTTCGTTTGTGCCGAGCGTGAAAAGGCAGTCGGCCAGCCGCCCGCGGGCGCGGTCGGCCAGCGGGTGGTCGGGGATATTCTTGATGATTTCGTCGTAGGCGAGGATGGCGCGCGAGAATTCCCCGAGTTCTGTGAGGGTTTCCCCCTGGATGAACCGCGCCTGCATCAGCAGCGGACTCTGCGGATAATCCTTTGCAAGACGACTGCAGGTTGTGAACGCGGCAAGGAACAGATTCTGTTTCAGAAGGGAACTTCCCGCCCAGAACAGGGAATCATCCGCAAGGTCATTTTGCGGAAAGCGGTCGGCGATATCGGTGAAAATGGACTGTGCCCGGGCATAATCCTCCCGGTTATAATAATGCTCGCCGGTCC
>JBFWJN010000116.1:0-9853 GCA_050253185.1 Kiritimatiellales bacterium
TCCGGTTCCCTAAAATAGCCGTGAACTATACGAGGGCCTCGGCACCCCCGCAACAAATTTCGGGGTGATTTTCCAGCCTTTGGAACTGTTTTCGACCGGTTTTTCCAATGTTTGGAAACCGTTACCGGATCCCGACGATGTAGGCGACCCAGCCAAGGGAGTTTTCGTAGCGGGTGCGGCGGCGGTAGGTCTCGTCGGACTCGCCGTCGTCGGTCCAGTCGTGCAGGTAGACTTCAGCGGCTTTGAAGCCCGCTTCGAGCAGTAGTTCCTGGATTTCCGGCAGGGTCCACAGGCGCCAGTCGTAGGTGAAGGCTTTTTCGATTTTTCCAAACCCTGGAACTTTAAAATGGATGTAGTTCACTACATGGTGGTCGATCACGTTGTATTCGGATTGATCCCAGATATAGGTGAATGCTGGAATCTTCGTGCCGTCGGTCGCGATGTGTTTATCGATCTCGCGCGGTTCCAGCTTGGCTTCAATCGCCTCGGTGCCGCCGTAGAGATCGAGAACCAGCATACCGTCCTCGTCGAGAGCCTCGCGGGCCTTTTCAAAATAGGATCGCAGCAGGTCGCGGGTCTTGAAAATGCAGAACGAAAAATTCAGCGCGAAAATCAGGTCGACTGGCGGGGTCTTCGCGGTCATCACATCAGAACAGACCAGTTCCGGCGGCTGCGCACCGGGCTTGAGGTAGGCGATGTTGTGTTTCAGTCCCCAGTCGAGCGTCGGCTGATCGATATCGACGCCCCACGCCCGGTGCTTCGGTGAACGGTTCACCCATTCGCAGGCGAGGGCGGCCGTTCCGCAGAAATCCTCGCGCAGCATCACCGGCTTGCGTTTGCGCTTGTTGCGGAAAACGCGCGCCGCAAAGTCAAGGTCGTTTTCTACCCCCTGAACGGCGGCTTCATAGAAATAATGCAGGTCAGGCAGCTGTTTTTTCTTTTTCATGATTTAACCGGAAAATGTTTTTCGACAAGTTCGCGCACGGCTCTGTGAATGAGGCGGTTGGTGCAGAGAAATCGGAGGCCGTTCAGTTCATCTCGCGGATAGGTCGTGCAGACTGCTCCGGCGCGTTCAGCAATCAGAGCCGCCGCCGCGACGTCCCAGACGTAGATGCCGGCTTCAAAATAGCCGTCGGAACGGCCGCAGGCAACGTGGCAGATATCAATCGCGGCGGCACCGGCGATACGGATTTTGCTCACTTTGGGAGCTGTGTCTGCGAAAAAGGAGAGGGCGCGCGGATCCAGCTCTTTGGTCATCCCGGTGAAAACAGTCGATTTTTCAAGGGTTGGAACCTCAGACGAATGGATCGAATCGCCGTTGCAGAGAGCCAGACCGTCTGCCGTGGCGGTGTAGCATTCGTTGAACGGCGGAACAAAAACACAGCCTGCCAGCATCCTGCCGTCGCGACGGACGGCGACCGAACAGCACCAGTACGGGAATCCGCGCGTATAGTTTGCCGTTCCGTCAATCGGATCAATGATCCACTCAAATGCGTTGTCGCGGGCCGTTGAGCCTTCTTCTCCGAGAACGGCGTGATCGGGAAAATGTTTGGCGATGACCTGTTCCGCAACGTGCTGGCATTCGCTGTCCATCACCAGTTTGACATCGTGGTCGAAGCTCTGCGCGATTTCCTCGCGCCGGTGCAGGTTGTTCTGTGCATGCAGTCCGGCCGTTCGCGCGGCTTCTTCACACACCTCGATCAGTTGTTGATTCGTCGGTTCATTCATCCGGAAGAAGGTAGCGGTCCGCGCATTCCCCGGCAAGTCTTCGGTGCACGATGCGCAGAAAAGCGGGCTTAGGGATTTCCAGACATTGGAAAACCCGTTAAACTCCGGCGAAACGCGGGAGGTTGTGCATATGGAGATGACACTGAGCGACTGTCTGGATCGGGATGCGGTTCTTTTTGAAGTCAATGTTTCATCCCGGGACGAGGTTCTCGCCCTGCTGGTGAAACGGCTGGAAACGACGCGCGACGGATTCGATCCGCAGAGGGTAACACAGGCGCTTAAGGAACGTGAATCGGTTCTGCCGACGGTGATTGCTCCAGGGGTTGCGCTGCCACATGCGCGGCTCGACGGGCTGGAGCATCCGCTGGTCGCAGTCGCAACCACCCGCATCGGGATCCTGTTTGATGCCGACAAAGACCCGGTTAACCTGATCCTGATGGTTCTCACGCCGAAGACAGATCCCAGTGCCTATCTGCGGGTGCTTTCCATGCTGTCCACCATTCTGAAGGACGTGAATGTACCGGACTTCATCCAACAGGCATCGGCGGAGGATGTGTGTGCACTGTTCAGCGCGGGAAGCAGCGGTCAGAAAGATTATCTGACCGCTGCCGACGTTATGAATGCCGAGCCGGTGACGCTGCTCGAGAGCGACACGCTCAGCCGGGCCATCACCGTCCTCTGCTCTCAGCAGATGCTGGATGTTTCGGTGATTGACGAAGATGGAGACCTTCGTGGAATCATCGGCATGGAGGATCTGCTTCGGCAGAGCCTTCCGCAGCACCTGCTCTGGATGGAGGACCTGTCGCCGATTCTCCGCTTTGAACCGTTTGCTGAAATGATCAAAAAAGATAATGAAACCAAACTGGCGGACTTCATGCGCGAGGATTTTGTTTCCGTTTCGCCCGAGACGCCGGCGGTGCAGCTCGCCAAGATTTTCCTGATGCGGCCTGTTCGGCAGATTCAGGTGCTCGACGGCCACCGGCTGCTGGGCGTGGTCAATCTCGACGGATTTTCAACCAAGCTGTTCTGGGCGTAGTGCCGCAAGCGGAGCTGCGGAAATCTGAAATTAAAAAATCGAAATGCGAAACAATTTAAAAATTTGAATTTTCCAATGTCTGGAAACTTTTTTTGGATTTCGGGATTCGTACTTCGGATTTTTACGAAGTGAAATGGAGTAATAGCATGCACGGAGATGAAGACCACGGCGGAGCACTCTCACGGAAACAGTTGATTATTCGCATGGCCGTTCTGCTGTCGGTCAGTATCGGAATCGGGCTGGGCGGCGCGCTGCTCGGCCTGACGGAACAGCAGGCTTCGGCAACTGCTGTATTTCTCGCGATTATTCTCGGCACGCTCTTCTTTTGGAACTTCCGGCTGGCAATCGCATTTCTCGGCATCGGTGTGCTGATCTTCACCAAGTCGCTGGATATTGACCATTTCGTCAGGGAAGCCTCCCTGCCGGTCATTCTCTTCCTCGTCGGAATGATGATTATTGTCGGTGCGCTGCGCGACCTCGGTTTTTTCACATGGATTGTCCAGAGCATTCTCTCCATCCCGAAAATCACCGGACACAAATTCATCGCCGTAACGGCTGTCGCGTCGGCTCTGCTGGCCTGCGCCGTGGACGAAGTCACGTCCATCATCTTTATTTCCACACTCGTCTTTCAGGTCTGCAACCGCCTCAAACTCAATCCGGCGCCGTACATCATCATCTGCGTGCTCTGCACCAACATCGGCAGCGCAGGAACGATGATGGGCAACCCTGTCGGCATCTACATCGGCACCAAGGCGCACCTGAGCTTTGCCGACTTCATCATCTGGGCTTTCCCGATCATGTTGCTCGCTCTCAGCTCCTGCGTCGCCGTCACCATGTACTGGTACCGCAAAGACCTCAATGAATTTGATATCCGCCTCAAAGACCGGATGGATCGCGACCTCAGCCTCGTACCGAAAGTGAAAGTCCCCTACGGCAAAGGGCTGGCCGTCCTGCTGCTCACACTGGTGTTCATTGCACTGCACCATACGCTGGAGAACTGGCTGCAGCTTGATCCCAACAGCATCCTGCTCGTCGCGCCGCTCGCCTGTGCGGGCGTCATCATGATCTTCAAGCGCGACCGGGCCCGCCACTATGTCGAAGCCGAAGTCGATTGGTGGACGCTGCTGTTCTTCATGCTGCTTTTCGCCATCGCCGGCACGCTGGCCTACACCGGCGTCACCCGTCTGATGGCCGACAGTTTCACGACACACTTCGGAACTGAACTGAATGTGCTCATTCCGGTCATCATGGCCACCACGGCGATCGGATCGGCCTTTGTAGACAACGTCATTTTCGTGGCGGCCTTCGCACCCGTCATCGAAGCGCTCGGCGAGAGCGTGCACGTTATGCCGCTCTGGTGGTCGCTGCTCTTTGGTGCCTGCTTCGGCGGCAACATCACGCTCATCGGCAGCACGGCCAATATCGTTGCGCTCGGCATGCTTGAGAAAAACTTCAAGATGCACGTCAGCTTTTTCCAATGGCTCAAAATCGGCGCGCTGTCCTCACTCGTTGCCTGTCTCATCGCATGGGGACTGCTGACACTGCTTGCGCCGCTGATGCCGTAGTTCGTTTTCCAAACATTGGAAAACCGAATGGGAATTTTTCCAGGGATTGGAAACTCAGGCGCCGAGCAGTGTGTTGACGACATCGGCAGCTGAATAATCGAGGCTGCCGGGCCTGCAGAAGCGGCCGATGCCGGAGAGATCATCGCCCATTGTAATCAGGCAGAGCTCATCCGTTCCGTCGGCGAGCCGCTGCGGCATTCCGGCATTGGCGATGAGCGCATTGCAGAGACATTTGCGGCCGACGGTGTCATCCTGTAGCCCGCCTTTGGCGAGGTAGGCGGAGACCGGTTCGGCGGCGCAGCGGTAGCCGATGGTTCCGTCGGTCCGGCGGTAGGGCTGGCGCAGAATGCCGAGATCGCAGATGCGCCGGCGCTGCTGATAGATGCCGTCCTCCGACAGGCTTCCGGCGAGATCGGCGACTTTGAACGGGAAGCCGGTTGGCGAGGCGACTGGATCGGAGAATACGGCGGATTCGCCCGCCAGAGCACGACGGATCAGTTCACGTCGGGCGTCGGGACGCAGTCCGGATTCTTCACACAGTGCAAAGGCGGTTCCGGCCTGAATGCCGCATGCGCCGGCGGCCAGCGCCGCCTGAAGACCTTCGGGAGAGCCGGTGGAGCCAGCCAGCCAGAACGGGAGCCCCAGCTTGCTGAAAGACGCCAGATTGACGGTGTCGCGCGGTCCGTAGATCAGCTCGCCTCTATCGCTGAATGTCTGCCGTCCGCGCGGCGGAGCGTTGTGTCCGCCGGCCGGGCTGCTTTCGATAATGAATCCGTCGACGGGGCCGTCGGCTTTGCGCAGCAGGACCAGCGCGAGGGTTTCCGACGAAATGATCGGCAGGAAATCCGGTCGGCTCAGTTTCCCGGTGAGCGGTATGCCTTCCATAAAGTCGGACGGGTCGAACCGCAGATTCACGGTTTCCCCGCCGCCGGTTTCCCCGGCGACGAACACCGGATATTCGGCGGGCTGGTGCTCGATGAGCGCACTGATTGCGCCAGGCACCGCGAGCGGGATGCCTGCGCCCATGATGATGACCGCGACCCCGGCCAGCAGTGCGCCGTAGATGGCGGGAAGGTGCGGAAGCTGTATTTTTTCCAGGTAATTGATGCCTACCGGATTGGAGTGGCCTTCGCGTGCGAGAAACACTTCGACAAAATTTCCGACAATGCAGAGTTCAATCGGTTCGCGCCTGCCGTCCAGTGTGTGCATCGGCAGTTTGCGATAAGGGGCGTCTTTGGGTTTTCCGCCGGGAATAAAAAAGGTGTCGAGGACACGTTGCGCCATCCGGGGAAAGGGAAAGTGCTCGAGTGCGCGGCGAATCCGTCCGTCGAGGTCGCCGTTCTGCAGTCGCCGCGCAAGAATTCCGTCGAGTGCTGTTCCGGAAACGATGCCGAGCTGTCCGATCCGTGAAACCGCCTGGGCCAGTCGCCAGTTCGAGATGCTGGCGCCCATGCCGCCCTGAATGATTTTTGGAGGATGAATATTGATAATGAAGGCAGTATGACCCTGCAGGTGGGAATAGCGATGAGAATCGGAAGCGAATATCCGTGAAACTCAATCAAAATCTGTCGGCAGGTCGGGATCGCGCAGATGTTCGAAGACACGGTGGATCTGTTCCGCTTTGATACGGGAAACCGACAGCTCCGGCAGGTCATCTTCGTCGAAAAAGTCAATTTCGCTCGCTTCGCTGTTCGGTCGCGGCTCGCCGCCGGTGATCTCGCAGAGAAAGAACAGCTTGTAAACCGTGTAGGGGAAGGACGGCTTGTGGCCCTGCGTTTCGCGGTCGTAAACCGCCAGCAGTTTTTTAACGCGCGTTTCAAAACCCGACTCTTCAAAAATCTCGCGGGTGACCGCCAGGCTCGGCGGCTCGTTTACATCGGCCCAGCCGCCGGGAAGCGTCCAGCGTCCTTCGTCCGCAATCTCACGCACCAGCAGGATTTTTCCGTCGCGAAACGCTACGCCGCGCACATCCACCTTCGGCGTGGCATAACCGAACTCCGCCTTGTTCAGCTCCAGAAATTCTTCGGCAGAAAGGTTTGAGCACTGCTCCAGCATGTTCGCTGCAATTTTTTCAATCTGCTCGTACCGTTCTTGGTCGTACGGGTCCTTTGTGAAGTGCAGACCCGTCTGACTGATCGCCTGCAGCGCCCGGATCCATTCCATTTGTCTGGAAGTCGCCATAAGCTGATGGGGACTAAGAATTATCGTTTTTCCAAAGTGATTGAATAGATGTCAATGACAGCTTCCCATTTGGTATTCGGATCCAGAATTTGCAGCGTGATATCTACAGCTCCTCCGGAATGCTTGTAATACCCGATGTTTTCCTTGTACGGCGCGCCCCATCCACCGGTTCCACCGAATGTTTTTTTGAACTCGCAGTCATTAAGTTTGATCGAAACCCTTCCGCCGCGATCATCCGGCGCTGCATATTTAATGATGACTTTGTATTTTCCTTTATCGAGTTGCGGAATGTTGAACCGAATCAGGTCTTCGCATTGGCGCCAGTTCCCAAGATGATCATTATTATAATTAAGGATAGTTCCCTGAATAACGGCATCCTTGGGAAGAAGAACCGTATCTGCGGTTTCTGCGCCATAGCAGATATTGATTACGCTGAGTATGATCAACAGGGCAGATAGGGTCTTCATTCTATAACTCCATTCTTCCAGTTCCCCAGTGCTTTGGGCTTGCTGAAGATAATGTGGCTGAGCATGGCGCGGCGCAGCGACTGCCGGTCATTCCGGTCGATGATTTTTCCAAAGGTTGGAAACTTTCCGCCCGTTTTTTCCAATGTCTGGAAATTCAGGTCGAGCGCCGGAAGTTTGATCGACGGGATGCTCGTGCGGAACTGGCTCATTTTCGGCCGCAGATCCATTTCCGGGATCTCAACAGGCGGTGCGATCGGTTCCGGCGCCGGCGGATCGCGGCGCAGCGGCTGGATATCCGGCAGGTTGTGAATCGCCCGGATTTCGTTGTTGCTCCGTCGGCTGATCAGCGGCGGCGGCTCGGGTTCTTCCTCCTCAACAGCATCCAGAAATTCCGGTTCGTCGGGTTCCTCGGGATGCTGCACTGCGAACGGCTGTTCTCCGCTCAGCCTGCGCATGAGTTCGGCGAACGGATCGTCGACAGGTTTTTCAGAATCCTGACGGGTCGGGCGGGGCGGCTGTTTCTTTTTGGCGGCCGCCCCGGCGATCTGCGCAATGATCCAGAATGCCCCGACGAGAATCGGAATGATGATGTCCCCGAAGTCCGCTTTGACGATGGTGTTCATGATAATAAGTCAGGTATCAGTTAAAAGGAGTCCCGATAACCGATAACGATTAACCTTTTATTCTCCCTTTGCCGGTTCGTCGCCGCCGGCGAGCGATTCGCGCATGGAGGTGTCGGCCATGACGTTCTGCATACGGTAGAAATCCATGACGCCGAGGTTACCGTCCTTGAAAGCCTGTGCGATGGCGAGCGGAACCTGAGCCTGGGCCTCGATGACCTTGGCCTGCATTTCCTGCACACGGGCGCGCATTTCCTGTTCGGCGGCGATGGCCATGGCGCGGCGGCCTTCGGCTTCGGCCTGTCGCATTTTCTTGTCGGCTTCGGCGCGTTCGGTTTCGAGCTGGGCGCCGACGTTGGCGGTGTTGGCGGTTCCGGCGACGCTGACGTCGGCGATATCAATCGAGACGATTTCAAAGGCGGTCTGCGCGTCGAGTCCGCTGTCCAGCACCTTTTGGGAAATGTGGTCGGGATTCTCGAGCACGTTTTTATAGGAGGCCATCGAACCGACGGCACTGACAATACCCTGTCCGACGCGGGCGATGATCGTTTCCTCGGTTGCACCGCCGACGAGCTGTTCGAGGTTTGTGCGGACGGTGACTCGCGCTTTGATGAGCAGGCGGATTCCGTCCTTGGCGACCGCGTCGAGGAAGGTGGTTCCGCTGTTCGGGTTCGGGCAGTCGATGACCTTCGGATTGACGCTGGTGGCAACGGCATCAAGGATGTCGCGGCCGGCAAGGTCAATTGCCGCGGCCTGCTGGAAGCTCAGTTCGATGTTGGCCTTGTCGGCCGCAATCAGTGCCTGGACGACGTTGATGACGTTTCCGCGAGCGAGATAGTGCGCTTCTAGCAGATCTGTATTGATATCAATACCGGCTTTGACGGCCTGGATGCGAGCGCGAGAGATCAGGGTAACCGGGACCTTCCGCAGGATTTTCATGCCGACCAGACTGCTGAGCCGAATGTAGGCGCCGGATCCCCAGGCCTGCACCCAAACCGCGAGGACGGAGAGAATGATTGCCGCAAAAACAAAGACGACGATTAGTAAGAAGATGCCCAGTATTGTTCCGATGTTCATGTCAGCCCTCCATTGTTTTCTGTTGAATGTTCGCCGGAGTCTGGATGACCAGCACCGGTTTTTTGAAAAGTGCAAGCAGCAGCGCGCCGAAACCGAAGATGGTGAAGAGCAGGTTGACGACGAGGCTGATGGATGTGAAGGCCATCAGCGCATAGATAATCAGCAGCCCAAGAGCGAGCGTGCCGCCGACGTTGCGGCGAGTCAGTTCCCGTCTCCTCAGAATAAGCGTGCCGAGCCAGAGTCCCGCGACAATTTTTCCGAGATAAATTAGAATCAGGTAAAAGAGCATCAGCACGATGCCCAGGGGCAGGGCGATGAAGGTGATGGCCAGCACGAAGATGATGATCGGTAGGAGAATCAGTGCGGCCAGGCCGGTGAGCGAACAGAATCCGCGGGACCTGCGCAGCAGCTGGACGGCATTTGTGGTGTAGCGCGGAAAAATGGAGACGAGTGCCAGCCCGGTCAGCAGGGCGGCGACAGCGAAGCCGAAATGTCCGGCGAGGTTCGGATTGACCGCCGGTGCCGGAGGGACCGGAATACGATTCAGGCTTCCGCTGTGTTGAACGGTAGGCGGAAACACCAGCTCTTTCGGCGAAATATAGTTCAGGTTTCCGTTGAGCTGTGTGCCGGGCAGTACGACGATGTCCTGCGCTGTGACCGATACATCGCCGTCGATTTTTCCGCCGAGCGTGACCTGCTGCCCGGTGATCTTCGCGTTGCCCTTGATCTCGCCTTCCAGGATGACGTTTTCTCCGAAGGCCAGTAGGCTGCCGTCGATCACGGCAGTATCGTCCACCTTGATCGTGGTTCCGGCGGCCGTCAGCGAACCGTGAACGGTTCCGGCGACCTGCAGGGTACGCCCGGCGAGCCGGACATGATCGCCGAAGGTTCCGGCGGCGATCACCTGTTCACCTGCACCCCAGACATCGCCGTCAAATGTGCCGCGCAGGTCGAGCACACCGCCGGCTGCAAACAGGTCGTCCTGTGCGGTGCCGCTGATGGTGATGTTCTGCGCGTAGACGCAGGTCTCGTCGCGAAGCGTTTCAGCCGGTCCGCTGATGAACTGATCTTTCTGAATAAAATCAAATGCCTGCGCCGCGGCGGCGCCGAGCAGCAGTCCGGTAAAAATTATACGTTTCCAGTTTGCAGTTTTCTGTTTCAAATTTTCCTCACATAAAT
>JBFWJN010000117.1:0-9794 GCA_050253185.1 Kiritimatiellales bacterium
CGACGCTCTTCCGATCTCGGGATGCTGATTCCTGCCAGAACGGTGAGTGCGGTCTGCAGCGGCAGGAGGAGCATGAGTGCCAGCATGAAAACATGGTTGATGATGCCGAACAGGTACAGCTCCCCTGCAGAGATTTCTTCCAATGCATGCGGCCGCTGTTTCCGCCAGAACAGGCCGAGACTGCCGGTGGCAACAATCACACAGACTCCGGTATATATCGCCGATCCGCCGATGAAGAAGCGGAACAGCGCGGTCATGACCATTGCGATAACTGTCGGAATAAGCCCGAAAAACAGGCCGGATACGGATAGAAGAACGGAGCGCGTGTCAAAAATAACACCCGGCGCAAACCGGACGGAGGCCAGCATCAGTCCGATTCCCAGCACGCCGAGCAGGCATCCGGTTGCGATCTGTGTCCGCACGGCTTTTTTTCTGGTGCGGCCTTCCCGGGCGGTTAGCAGATCATAGACTGTCGCCAGTGCCAGCAGCAGTACGGCATTGTTTAATAACGGAATCAGAATTTCATTTTTCATGCCGAAGGAAAGTCCTGTTGCTCGATAGAGGATGTTTCATTGTAACGGAGCGGTTCCCCGTTTTTGCGGAGGATTTCATTCACTTCCTGCTTCAGTTCCAGAACCCGGCTTTCCCGCCCGAGGGTCGCCTGATACCAGCGGTTCAGTTCTTCCAGCTGGGTGCGGATCTGTTCCGCATCTTTCTTGCGGGTGGTAATGTCCCGGGCGATTCCCAGAACCCCGACCAGCCGGCCGTTTGCATCATGAAGAGGTGTCTTAACCGTTTCAAAAAGGCCTCGATAGCCTGTTCCCGCGAATGTGAGCCATTCTTCGTTGCTGCTGGGAACGCCGTTTGCGATCGCTTTCCGGTCGTTTTCACGGAAAAAGTCTGCCAGATCCTGATCGACAAAATCATAATCGGTTTTCCCGATAATATCGGATTCTTTGGCATCGGCAAACTGCTCAAAGGCGGTGTTGCAGCTGAGGTATACGCCGTTTGTATCCTTCAGCCAGACCAGGTCCGGGATCGTTTCAATCAATGTATGCAGGCGGGACTGGTTTTCCTGCAGTTCGGCGGTGCGCTGCTGCACCATGGTCTCGAGCTGTATTGGCCGGTTGGTCTGGACGGCTGTAATCAGGGTCATGAGAACCGTCAGCAGAAGCCCCGCCAGCAGCGCCGCCCGGCCTTCGCGCAGCGGGTAGGCTGCCAGCCATTTCGGTTCTGGTGTAATCAGCAAACTGTAGGTTTTGCTGAACGTGAAGACCGGCACGATCTGAAAGAGCCCGTCCTGGTGGTCGGACCAGCACTGCACTGCACAGTCGTTCCGCTGGCAGGCGAGCAGTTGCGGCGGCTGTCCGGCGACCAGCTGATAAAAACTGACGGCAATCCCGGAGGATTCTTCGTCCGTGATGCCCTGATGGGTGGAAATCAGCAGCTGGGGAAGAAGTACAATGCCTGCGAGGCCATTCTGCTGTTTGCCATGAACCGGATGCAGAATGATAATTCCCTGTTCTCCGGGACGCGTAATCAGGTCAACCGGGTCTGTTGCGCAGATCTTCCCGGTTTGCCAGGCGGTGTCCATGGCGGCGGAACGGACCTCGCCCGAATAAAAATTAAATCCAAGCGCCTTTTCATGCCCTTTCATCGGTTCGATGTACAGCGCCGGGAAAAGAACCGGATCAGAACTGCCCGCGGCGTCGATGGAAAAATCCGGGAAGGCGCTTTTCCGGACCTCTTCCTCAAAAGCCGTGATTTGTTCGGCTTTCACTTCCGGGAACCAGACACTGGCCAGCACCGGATTGTTCTGGAGCAGGATTTCCGAATACACATGAAATTCCTCTTTGCTGATCCATTCGCTGGCTTCAAAAAAGGAAGACATCTGCTCCAGATTATATCCGATATCCAGCAGTTTATCGCTGTAGAAGTCCGCCTTCACCTGTGCCAGCGCCTGGAAAATCTCCTCCCGGTTTTTTTTCTCGTTATCCCGCAGCAGGAAGGCGACTCCAAAGGTCAGGGTGAGCATGGTCAGGGCGCAGGTGACCGTCGGTGCATGCCGAAACCGGCTGCGGCGCAGCTTGGTCAGCATAAAGCCGGCGGACAGAACGGCCAGCGGGATCAGGGCCGACAGGAAATAAAGCCACTGCGCCTTTCGGATTTTGCTTTGCCACAGCGCCGACTCCACATCAATCCCCACGATCATCATGACCTCGCCGGTGCGCGGCTGCATCACGGGGGCCAGTGCCGACACGAACGACCCGAACTCGTCCGTCTGCGGCCCCATGACTTCGGCCCGTCCGGTTTTGAAAATATCAAACAGCTCTTCGGATGGCGTTTGGTAAACTGCCCCCGGCGCCGAGGCATACGGATCGCCCGGTTGCAGGCTTTCCGGGCCGAACACCAGCTGGCCGTCTCTCAGGCCCATGGTATAGAGGCTTCGGATCCCGGTGGTTTCGGCATACTTCTGAAAATGGAGACTCAACTGCCGGAATTCCGGTTTTTCGGCATCCTCTGCCGTAAACGAGAGCGCCTGCACCACGTCGGGAGAGATGGTGGATGCAATATTCCGGATTTCCCGGGCCAGGGCGCGGCGCTGCCGCAAATCCGTGCGGACTCCGGCATCTTTGGCCATCCATAGCCCGCCGGCCAGCAGCAGAAGTCCCGTCAGGCAAATCACCCAGTACTGCTGTATGCTGCCGAGGAAACGTTTCGCTTGGCTGGATATCGTGTTAGCTCTCATGCTTTTACCTGCTCTGCAAGGCCTGGTGGACAGCCCCACGATAAGCCATTTGTACCAAAAGGCAATCAAATGCCGCGGCCTTTCCTCGTCAAAAGACCCCGCGGAAAGGCTTGGCGGACGGGGCTCCGAACGCTATCGTTCCCGGCTCACTTTTTTACAAAAGGAGAGACCCATGAAAGTACTGGTTGCCGGCGGAGCCGGCTATATCGGCAGCGTCACCACCGAAATGCTCTGCGATGCCGGACACGACGTCACCGTCTTTGACAACCTCGAGCGCGGGCACCGCGCTGCCGTTGACCCGCGCGCCCAATTCATCCAGGGAGATCTCCGCAAGCCCGACACCATCGAAGCCGCCCTCAAACAGGTACAGCCTGAAGCCGTCATTCACTTCGCCGCCTACATCGAAGTCGGCGAATCCATGGTCAACCCGCTTCCGTTCTTCGAAAACAACGTCAGCGGCTCGCTCAACCTCATGAAAGCCATGGTTGCCGCCGGCTGCAAAAAGCTCATTTTCTCCTCCACCTGCGCCACCTACGGCACGCCGGAGAAAATGCCCATGGACGAAACCCTCCCGCAGAAGCCCGAAAGCGTCTACGGCGAATCCAAACTCCTCTGCGAAAAAATCTTCTCGTGGGCCCAGCAGATCCACGGCGTCGAATGCGTCTTCCTGCGCTACTTCAACGCCTGCGGCGCCACCGCACAGTACGGTGAAGACCACGCCCCCGAAACGCACCTCATTCCACTTATCCTGCAGGTGCCGATGGGCAAACGCGAAAAAATCTATATCTTCGGCGACGATTACGACACGCCCGACGGCACCGCCGTCCGCGATTACATCCACATTCGCGACCTCGCCCAGGCCCATATCCTCGCCCTCAAACCCGGCATCACCGGCGCCTTCAACCTCGGCAACGGCGACGGCTACTCCGTCAAGGAGGTCATCGGAGTTTCCCGCGAAGTCACCGGCCATTCCATTCCGGCCGAGCTCCAGCCGCGCCGCGCCGGCGACTGCACCCGCCTGATCTCCGACTCCACCAAGGCCAGAACCGTTCTCGGCTGGAACCCCGAGTTCCCCGACCTTCGCTCCATCATCCAAAGCGCCTGGGACTGGCACCAGGCCCATCCGAACGGTTATGAAGACTGATATTGAACTGGTATCAATCGGCACGGAGCTGTTGAGCGGCCGCACCCTCAACAGCCATGCCCAGACGCTGGGCTCTGCACTCAGCGCCATCGGCCTGAGCCTTGCGCGCGACACCACCATCCCCGACGAAATCGAAACCATTCAGTCGGTCGTCACCGAAGCCTTTGCGCGAACCGACATCGTCATCGTCAGCGGTGGCCTCGGCCCGACCTCCGACGACATCACGCGCGAAGCGCTTGCCGGACTCTACAACCGTAAAATCGTCCTGTCGCCCAAAGGCCTTGAGGCCATGCGCGCGCGCTTTGCCAAACGCGGCATTACCATGAGCCCGGTTTCCGAACGCATGGCGCAGATCCTTGAAGGCGCCGAACCGCTCATCAACAGTGCCGGCGCCGCTGTCGCGCAGCGGCTGTTTCCAATGGTTGGAAAAGTGTTGTTTATTGTTCCCGGCCCGCCCAGCGAATTTGCCGCCGTACTGACCGACCATATCGTCCCGTGGCTCTGTGAACAGTTTCCGGAAGCGACACCGCTCGAACTGCGCGTGCTGACCACAGAAGGCGTTGGCGAATCCACGATTGTTGAACGTCTCGAAGCCATCGGTTTCCAATGTCCGGAAGTTTCCGTCGGATTTTATCCAGGCCTTGGAAAAGTCGAAATCCGCCTCACTGCTCCGCACGATCAAAAGAAGGAAATCGAACAGGCCGAACGTACTCTGCGCGAAATCCTGCACGACAAGCTCATTGCAGAATAAATGCCGCCGCGTTATGCTTTGTCCATGCTTCCGCAATGGATCATCGAAAAAAAGCGCGACGGCGGAGAACTCTCCGAACAGGAAATCGCCGTTCTCATTAAAGGCTTCACCGAAGGGTCCATTCCGGATTATCAAATGGCCGCTTTCGCCATGGCCGTTTATTTCAAGGGAATGACGCCGCGCGAGACCGCCGCGCTCACGCTCGAAATGATGAACTCCGGCGACGTCATCGATCCGGCAAAACTGCCCGGCATCAAGGCTGACAAACACTCCACCGGCGGCATCGGCGACAAAACCTCGCTCATTCTCGCGCCACTTGCCGCCGCCTGCGGGCTGACGGTTCCGATGATCTCCGGCCGCGGTCTCGGCATCACCGGCGGCACGCTCGACAAGCTCGAATCCATTCCCGGCTTTCGCACCAACCTTTCCGAAAAAGAATTTTTCCAATGTTTGGAAAAATGCGGCTGCGCTATCACCGGACAGACCGCCCAGCTCGCGCCGGCCGATAAAAAACTCTACGCCCTGCGCGATGTCACCGGAACCGTCCCGTCCATCCCGCTCATCACCGCCAGCATCATGAGCAAGAAACTGGCCGAAGGGATCGACACGCTCGTGCTCGACGTCAAATGGGGCAAAGGCGCTTTCATGAAAACCGTCGAACAGGCTCGCGAGCTCGCTCAGGCTATGGTCGATGTCGGCACGCACATGGGCAAAAACGTCCGCGCGCTCATCACCGACATGAACCAGCCGATCGGTCGCACCGCCGGCAATGCGCTCGAAGTGCAGGAGTGCCTCGACGTTCTGCGCGGCGGCGGGCCGGACGATTTGCGCGAGCTGACCGTCGAACTCCTCGCGCATATGCTCGAACTTTCCAATGTTCGGAAAACCCGCGAAGAAATTTTCCAATGTTTGGAAAACGGAACCGCTTTGAAAAAATTTGAGGCAATGGTCGCCGCGCAGGGCGGTTCAACCGATTGGAAGTTTGCCGAAGCGCAGATTCAGGAGCCTTTGCCCGCGCCCGCTGACGGGATTGTCACTGCGGTCGATGCGGAGCTGATTGGGAAAGGCTGCCTGGTTCTCGGGGCTGGCCGTCAGAAAACGACGGATACGGTGGATCCTGCGGTCGGTATCGCGCAGATGAAGAAGTCGGGCGAGGCGGTTAAAAAGGGCGAGCCGCTGGCTGTCATTTTTTCCAATGATCGGAAAAAACTGGATGAAAGTTTTCCAATGTTTGGAAATGCTTTTACGCTTGGAGCAGAGGTAAACAGTCGGCCGCTGGTGGCGGCGGTTCTTTAACGGAGGAATGGTGTGAAACAACAGCAAAGTGCATTGCCGCGATCCATTCAGGCCCTGCTTGGTTTGCTGCTGCTGGTGGCGGGTGGGCAGTTTGTGTTTCTGGCCCGATGGGTTCATCAGGACGGTCACTGGATTTTTCATCTGATCGGCCTGTTGTCTGTTCTGGTCTTTGTCGGTTTTCTCTGGGTCGGATTTAAAGAGCGCAGTCGGTTTGCCTGGATGACGGCGCAGCTCATGCTTATGGTTTTGTTTCTGTTTTCTCTGATCGGTTTCGGGGCGAGTCTCGCCAGTTCACTGCGGACCGGGTCCTTGTTGCTGCATCTCCTGTTTGAGCTGCTTGCGGCATTGATCAACGGGGTTCTGCTGAATTTTATTTTCTCTCTGCCGGTGAGGGATTATTTTTCGGCAATCAACAGGGAATAAGGTCTGGAATACAGTTATGCGGACGCGGTTCGGAAAATACATTAATTCAGTGCTGGGTGCGGTTCTGGTGGTGATGGTGGTGCAGTATGCGCTGCTGACCGGTCTGGTGCGGCCGGTGCATCTGGTTTTTCAGATGCTCCAGCTGTTCTGTTATCTGCTGCTGGCGGTTTCTGTGTTTCGCGGATTCATCCAGCGCTCACGACTGGCCTGGCTGGTCGCTCAGGTCATGCTGGCGGCACTGTTTGCGTTTTCGCTGCTGTTTACGGTGATCAGTGCGGTGCTGTCCATGAAGATGCAGAGCCTTTGGCTTATTCTTGGACTGGCTTCAATGACCGCCATCCTGAACGGCCTCCTCCTCGGCTTTCTCTTTTCCCTGCCGGTCTGTGATTATTTCAAGCCGTCTGCTCAATCGTAGTCCGAAGTATTGTAGATATTGCAATAACGCGGTCCATTGACGGAAGTTGTTCCTCTTCCCGCATAAACGCAATTTGATTCGCGGTTTTATATCATCTGCCCGGAATTCCTGTTCCATGATCGGATCATTCCTTTTCGCGTGTGGATCCTGCAGGAGGATTGGGGAACCGGGTCACATTTTGGGATGAAGCAGTCACATCTTGTTTTTTGCGTGCTGGCTAATTTTGTTTATGCTGATATCTCAATTCACTGGTGTCCGGTAAAAATTTGAAAATCTAGACGGCTCGACAGAGCTCCTTTATTGTTTGGTTCGCTAAAAGCCAACAACGAAGGGGGTATCGAGCCATGAGCTACAAGCCTACGGTTTTTAATCAGTTGTTCAACTTCATTCCGAGACATGCGTTCGAAAAAGCGGCCAGACGCCACGATGCCGACCGGTACGCGAAAACATTCAAGGCCTGGCAGCAGTTCCTGCTTCTGCTCTATGCTCAAGCCACCGGGAAACAATCCCTGCGGGAGCTGGTGAGCGGATTACAGCTCCACAGCCCCCGGCTTTACCATCTTGGCCTGAATCCCGTGCCTCGCAGCACGGTGTCCGATGGCATGGAGCGACGCGCCGACCGGATCTTCGAAGAGCTGTTTGATGACATGGTGCAGAAAACCGGACGGCTGGCCCCTAAACACAAATTCCGCTTTAAGCACCCGCTTTACAGCATTGATTCGACAACGATCGACCTGTGCCTCAGCGTTTTCGACTGGGCGAAATTCCGTAAGCAGAAAGGGGCCGTTAAGCTCCACTGTCAGCTCGACCACAGCGGGCACATTCCGAACTTTGTTCATATCAGCGACGGGAAAACCCACGACGTGACCGCCGCCAGAGAGTTTTTTGAGATTACACCGGACAGCATCTATTGCTTCGACAAAGGCTACATCGACTTCCGATGGCTCCATTCGATCCATAAAACCGGGGCTTTCTTCGTAACACGGGCCAAAACCAACATGGACTACCGAATTACCGGACAGCACAGCGAAGGAGCGTTCAACGGGGTTCTGGAGGACCTGATTATCAAGTTGCGCAGCCCGGTTGCGGCCCGCAAATACCCCGGTTCCATGCGCATGGTGGTTTATGAAGATGCCGGGATCGGAAAGATCTACCGGTTTATCACCAATAACTTCCGGCTGGCAGCATCCACCATCGCGGCCATCTACAAGCAACGTTGGCAGATCGAACTGTTTTTCAAATGGATCAAGCAGAACCTGAAGATCAAGACCTTCCTCGGGACATCGAGAAACGCGGTGATGGCGCAGGTCTAGGTCGCAATGATCTACTATCTGCTGCTGGCCTACATCAAATTCCTGAGTCGGGCATCCTTGAGCCTCACGGACTTTGCCAGACGCATGAAAGAAGGTTTAATGATGCAGCTCGACCTGCTGGAACTGCTCTGTCTGAGCTCGCCGCAGGCTGTAAAATCGCCCGGTGGACAAGACTCGGACCAGATGGTATTTATCCTGTGAAATTTTTACCGGACAGTAGTGATCACTTAAGTGTAATCCTGCAGTCCGAATAAAACTTCGGAAATGGATGTGAGGCTGTAAAATCCCTTTTCCTTGTGGAGCGTATGTCACAACTAGGCGGCCTTGCTGAAAGTAAGTGAATATGCTTTTTGTTGCGACGGGTGCGAGATCTTGTGTGAATTTCTGGCTGTTGAACGGAAGTCCTCAGCCTGATGCCGGCTCTGATTCGGACGCAGTTTTAAGGAGCGGGGAACTCTATGTTCCTCATCGCTCGATTTGTCTAACCGGCATTATTCATTGGGTACGGAGAGGTGTGAATTGATGCGATCATCCTTGGCAATGACAGTGTATGTAGCAACATCTCCTATTTCAGACATCGGCAAATCGGCCAATGTCACACTTTAGCGGTCTGACATCACACCGGTTGAATTGGGAGGAATGGTTGCTTTTGCTATTTTCTTTGGTATTCCATGCATTTTTAGAGGGTTGGGTGGCAGGATGTCGGGAGGAATACACATCGTTGAGTGGTGAAAAAGGTCATGTTGTATATGTTTCGGATCAAGATATATGGCGAGCAGAACGTTTTCCCTGTTGATAACTGAAAGTTGTTTTATAACATGGGCAATAAAATAAAAATATGGGGTGGGTTGTATTTTCTGTGTGGTCCGGTACTTGCCGCAGTCTTTGCTCTTTCTGCAGAAGATCCAAACTGGATAGAGCTGAAAAATGATGTTGAAGCCCGTAGGGTTCGGTTGAACATGCTGATTCAGCAGGGAGAAATAAGCGGGATTGCAACGGATGCTGCCTCTGTATCGGAACTGGTCATTCGTCTTTTCCAGAATTATGCAGAATATGACCGTAACCATTCACAGGTTCTGAAAGAAAATTTCCAGCTATTTTCCTACTCAGATGAACTTCCGGATCAATTGGTGTCTCGGTTGCCGACAAACGAGTTGAGAGCCTGTCTGGAAGTGGCCGACCATGCGATTGAAAGGCTTGAGCAGCAACTGGACGGTACGATCCGGTTGACCGAATCTCACGTTTTTGCGAACAGTATTCCGGCATTAACCAATGGGTATTATTATCAAAATGGGCAAATCGTTTTCCCTAGCACACTGATCTGGTTGCCGGATGATGAAGCGCTGTGGACTGCGTTTGGCCGGATTGGGGACACGTATTATTCTCTGAATTATCTACAGGAAAATTTGACAGTCAACTCGCGGTTCAAAAATAATCGAATGGATGCTGTGGAGGCGGAAACGGCGGCGGACTTGTCTCCTCAGGTCTTGTTTCTGGGACATATTCCGGCGGCATGGATGACGAACAGTTATCCGGAGGTGACGGAAGGGGCTCGGTATTACACAGGTTATGATATAGACAGCCCGCGAGTCCGAAATTGGCTACAGATGTTTATGGAGGGATTCATGCCGGAAGTCTGCAGGCCGGGAGGATATCCGCAGATTCATCTGCTGGCTAACGAACCGCACTTTGCAACCAAAGTC
>JBFWJN010000118.1:0-9692 GCA_050253185.1 Kiritimatiellales bacterium
TCTGCACATCATGGATGCCTGCCTCGAAACCGGCGTGAACTATCTCGACACCGCCAACTACGAGCCCGAAGACACCGCCAAGTTCGAATATAAATGGCAGTGGGCTTATCAGGACCGTTTCAAACAAGCGGGCATCATGGCGCTGCTCGGATCCGGCTTTGATCCCGGCGTCACCTCTGTCTTCTGCACCTATATTCAAAAACATCACCTCGACGAAATTCACACCATCGACATCATCGACGTCAACGCCGGTGACCACGGCTATCCGTTTGCCACCAACTTCAACCCGGAAATCAACATTCGCGAAGTCACCGCAAAAGGGCGCTACTGGGAAAAAGGCGAGTGGAAAGAAACCGACCCTCTTTCCGTCAAACACCGCTTCGACGTGCCGGAAAACATCGCGACGCCGAACATTTACCTGATGTACCACGAAGAGCTGGAATCGCTCGCCAAACATATTCCGCATCTGCAGCGCGCGCGCTTCTGGATGAGTTTCGGCGACAGCTATCTGAAGCATCTCGAAGTGCTTGGCAACGTCGGCATGACCCGCATTGATGAAGTCGAATTTCAGGGACACAAAATCGTGCCGCTGCAGTTCCTTCGCGCACTGCTGCCCGACCCGGCTAGTCTTGGTCCGCGCACCAAGGGCAAAACATGGATCGGCTGCCAGGTCACCGGAGTCAGAGACGGCGAAAAGAAGACCGTCACCATCTACAACACCTGCGACCATCAGGAATGTTACAAAGAGGTGCAGTCGCAGGCCATATCCTACACGACCGGCGTGCCGGCCATGATCGGCGCCAAGCTGATGATTTCCAAGGTTTGGAACGGCGAAGGCGTCTTCAACATGGAGCAGATGGATCCCGACCCGTTTATGGCGGAACTCAACCTGCGCGGTCTCCCGTGGAAAATCATCGACGGTCCCGTCATTGATCTCGGCTGAGTCCGCGTTGTAGACTGCGGCCATGAAAGAGGTCGCGAAACTGCCGCTGGGATGTCTGGCTGTGCTGCTGATTGCCGCGGCGGTGTGGATCGCCGCGCAGTTTATTCTGGTTCCGGCGCTGGAAAAAGATGCAAACCGGCAGGGCCACACGCTGAAGGACTATACCGACCGCCTGTTTCACGGACGGTAGTTTTCCAGACATTGGAAACTCATGAGCAATTCGGACATTATCATTATCGGCGGCGGGGCGGCGGGCATGTTTGCCGCCGCCGTGCTGGCGGAAGAGACGCCGGACCTGAGCGTGCTGGTGCTGGAGAAAGGACCGGCGCCGCTGGCGAAGGTCCGCATTTCCGGCGGCGGGCGCTGCAACCTGACGCACGAGTGTTCGGACATCCGTGAATTTGTTAAAAACTACCCACGCGGCGGCCGCGAGCTGATCGGCCCGTTCCACCGGTTTGGTCCGGCAGAGACGATGCCGTGGTTTGAATCGCACGGCGTTCCGCTGGTGACGCTCGCCGACGGCTGTGTGTTTCCTCGGTCCGATACGTCCGAGGATGTGATCGGTGCGCTGCTATCGGCCGTTCGCGGCGGCCGTGTGACAATCCGAACGAATGCGGAAGTTTCCAAGGTTTGGAAATTCGAGGGCGGCTTCAATGTAAAGCTGACGACCGGCGAACAGCTGAGTTGCAGAAAACTGCTGGTGGCAACGGGCGGCGGGGCGTTTATTGAAGGAATGGGCCATAACATTGAGCCGTGTGTGCCGTCGCTTTTTACGTTTAATACACCGGACCGGGAATTCACTGCACTGGCCGGTGTTGTTGTCGAAGGCGTTCGCGTCAGCGCGGGAAAAATCAGGGCGGAGGGAGATCTGCTGGTTACGCACAGCGGGGTGAGCGGTCCGGCAGTGCTGCGCCTGTCGTCGTTCGGCGCGCGGTCGCTGGCGGAAGATAATTATCAGTTTGTGATGAAGATCAACTGGCTGCCGGCGATGAGTGAAGAGCAGGTTTTCCAAACCCTGGAAAAACACCGTTCTGTATCGCCGCGCAAGCAGGTCGGAACGTGGTCGCCGGTCGGCCTGTCTTCCAGACTCTGGAAACTGATTGTCGCGCGCGCGGGAGTGGATGGCGCGCGGGAGTGGGGCGGATGTCCTTCGAAGGTGCTGCGGCTGATTGCTGCACAGGTGGGCGGTTTCGTTCTTCCAATCCTTGGAAAAAACCGGCACCGCGAGGAGTTTGTGACCTGCGGCGGGATCCGGCTAAAGGAAGTGAATTTCCAAACTTTGGAAAGCCGTTTGGTGCCCGGACTTTATTTTGCCGGCGAGGTTCTCGACATCGATGCGCTGACCGGCGGATTTAATCTGCAGGCGGCGTGGACAACGGGTTTTCTGGCTGCTTCAGCTCTGTAAATGTCTGCGGCTGTGTAAAAAAAACGACCAATTCCTTGAGCGGAGACTTTTCATGTGCTATCAATGGCTCTAATACTTCAAAGGCACTGTATCGTAGTGTTTCTTTGGGGTAACGTTACTTGTTCAGGGCAGTCTGTCGGCTGCTTAATGGCCTGATTTTACGGAGTCTGTATATGCGCGGGAACAGAATGAAGATCATGGGACGCGGGATAGCGGTTTTTTCATTTCTTTTGGTCTTTCTGTTCAGCGGCTTCCTGAATGTCCAAGCTCAGGACGATATGAGTGCCAGCGGTCTGCTGACAGACGCAAGCCGGCTGCTGGCTGGCGAAAAGTACGGTGAGGCAGTTCCTTATCTGACGGAATATGTCAAACGGATGGAGAGCTCCGAGGATGAGCGAGTCGAGTCTTTGGTGCAGGAAGTTCGCCTGAAGCTGGGTAAGATTATGCTGTCGCTGGAGGATCCTGATGGCGCGGTTTCCTATCTGGAATCATATACATCCCATACGCCGGTTAACAAATGGCGCGAGTCGCATAAGCTATTGGCCGTCAGTCTCTTTGATCTCGGTGAATATGAAAAATGTATTACTGCGGTAACCAATGCGTTTTCCGAACCTCCGGTCGTTGAAACAAAAAAAGACAAGACGGTTGATTTTGAAAAACTGGATAAGGAAGAGCTTGGAGGACTGACTGCCCGTCAGCTCAAGCGTGCAGAGGCCTACGCAGAGGAACTGGATCAGGATCCTTTTTCTAATTTTGATGCGGCGCCGGAAGAAGAGCCGGAATTTACAGAGGAGGATTTGATCCTTCTAAATATGACGCTGGCGGAGGCCTATACGGGGCTGGAGGAATGGGAGAGTGCAATTGAACCGTATTCCTATGTGATTGATCATGCTTCGAATGAAGATCGAAAGGGATATGCAATCATGCAGATGGTCAATGCTCTGATTAAGATTGACCGTTATCAGGAGGCTCAGAGCTTTGTTCTCCAACTTTATCGAACCAATGCCCGGTATGATATTCGCGTGAATATGGCTCTGCTGAATGCGGCTTCTGCACTGTTTAATGCGAAGGAATACGATAGCGCCTTGACTCTTTATCGGATGATTCTTCCCCGGGAAGTTCTTGTTCAGTATCAGGCGGAGCGGATCAATGAAATCCGGCAGAAGGCCGGTCTTCCCAGTGTTCAACTGCAGGTTGTTACGAATGAACTGGGCCGAGTGGAAACCCTGTTTGGTGCCCGGTCTTCCCAGTCTGCGGAGCAGATTGTCGGATCGGGGGATGGCGCCGGACTGACCGTTAAGCCCATGGAATTGATTGAGCTGGAGGAACGGATCGGAACTCTGCTGTCTCTTCCTCCGTATGAAACGGATGTGATGTATCGCACGGCACAGCTTTACGCGGAGGTGGGGCGTCCGTGGGAGGCATTGATTCTCTTTAAAGAAGTATTGGGAAAGGATCCAGAAAGCGACCTCGGGCAGCGCGCATTTTTTGAAATGCTGCAGGTGATGATCGATCCGCTTCAGCAGTACAACGACGCCGAGACTCAGGGTCTTGCTTTTCTGAAAGCGCACCGTGAGGGAATTTTCCCCCGGCAGGTGGCTTATGCTCTCACTGGAATGTATCAGAAACTGGAACGCTGGGCTGATATTAAAAAACTTCTTCCATATATTCAGCACTTTGAGTTGTCGTCAGAACCGCTGGTCGAACGGTATGCCTGTGAATTGTACTATATGCAGGCAGTGGCCGACTTGATGCTGCTGAACTATCCTGCTGCCGAAGCCGGATTCAAAGATGTTCTTACCCGCTATCCCGGATCCCATCAGGATGACAACGCGACCTATTGGCATGCAATGTCTCTACTGTTTTTACAGAAGTACAGTGAGGCATTGGATGAGTTTGAGTCTTATCCGACGCTGTTCCCAAGTGGGCACTGGGTTGTGGCGGCTTCTTTTCGTGGAGGCATCTGCCTGTTCGGCCTGGAGCGTTATGAAGAGGCCCAGAAGCGGTTTACCCATGTGATTGAAACCTGGCCGGATTCTGCGGTCTATCCGGATGCATGCAGTCTGCGTGGAGACATTCTCGGCTCGCAGGGGATGCTGGATGAGGCTGTTCGGGATTACCGTGAGGCAATGGCTAAAGCCCAGAAGCCGGAACAGGCAACCTATGCCGTTTTCCAGATGTGCGGCGTGTTTGAATCGGAAAGCCGGTATGACGAAATCATCGATGCTGTGAACGGTTATCTGGATCAGTACAAGGAGAAAGCCGATATTGCCAAGGCGATGTACTGGATTGGGAAAACCCGGATTCAGCAGGGCCTGGTGAATGAGGCGGTGACGGTTTATTTGGATACCGTGGTCAAATATGGCGGAGACGTCCGGCAGGATGGAGTCGACCTGATTATTTCAGAGCTGGTACAGGTTTCCTCGCGTCGGCTGGAAGACGAGGACCTGCTGAAACTGGAGAACCAGATTAAGGCCGATATTGATGCCACCGAGAGCAACGTGGTGAAGCTGCGCCTTCGCGTTCTTCTGGCTCAGTTGAATGGAACGGAAATTGATCTGGGTAGCAAGCTGCTGGCCGAAAAAGTGGACTTGGAGAGTGCTTCACCCCCGGTCCTGGCCGTTGTCTGTGATGCTTCTTTCGAGGTGAAGGATTATTCCCGCGCCAAAGAAATTCTGAATCTGTTCCAGACCCGGTTCGAAGACTCCGAATATATGTCGGCGGCGTATAAACTGCGCGCATTTGACCTGTACTCGGCCGGAGACCTGGATGGCGCCATGAAGCTGGTCGAAGAAACCCAGGCAACTTACGGCGATGCATTCGATGTGGGCTGGGCGCAGTTGATGAAAGGGAAAATTCTGCTGACCCGCAACCAGCTGGATGCCGCCCGCGATGCATTTATGGGCGTGCTGAATGTCCGCGCGTGGCGCGGAGAGGCTTATGCCGAGGCTACGTATTATCTTGGAGAGGTAGAGGAAAAAGCCGGCGATCCGCGCAAAGCCTTTGCGTGGTATCAGCGGGCCTACTTCCAATATAAGGGACATGCTGGCGGTTACTGGGCCGCTGAGGCTTATCTGGCCAGTGCGCGGTGTCTGCAGAAGCTGGGACTGGAAAATGATCGGCGCAATACTTACCGCGCAATGCTGTTTGATTCATATGTAAACCGCCTGCCGCAGGCTGAAACAGCCCGACGGGAACTGGGAAGTGAGGAGACGGCTACGATTCAGATGATGATCGACGCCGGAGTCCGCACCAATGTGACAGTGACAATTGACGGGGAGACTGGCGAATGAAGTTCGGGATAACAGCGATTCTGGTCATTGCGGTAGGTGTCGGTGTTCTGGGGCAGGACTCCGCCCCGGCTGTTGAAAGTACGGAAACGGTTTCTTTGGAGCAGGCGTTGAATGCATTGAATGCCGGGGATGAAAAACCGGCGGAAACGCTGATGAATTCCATGAGCAATCCGGCGGGTAAACTGTATCTTCAGGCTTGTCTGGAGCGGGCCGGCGGACACCCGGAAGCGGCGATTCAACTGGCGGCAAGGATCGTGGCACTGCACAGTCTGGAGACGGAATGGCTGCCTAGAAGTGAACTGCTGTGCGCTGAGCTGTATCTGGAGACTGGACTGACGAACGCCGCGGCGGTAACTGCCCGTCAGATTCAGGATTTGTATGAGGGAACGGAAATTTCGAAAAAAGCGCGAGCGCTGAGTGCGGAAATTGAAAACCGCTCCGGCGAAGCGCAGGAATAATAAGGGGAAGGACAGATAATGAAAAAAGGACTGTATCTGACGGGATTGCTGGTGATGGCCGGAGCGGTGCTCGCACAGGAATCAGTAGCGGTGGAGGCGGCTACGGAAAGCCGGGCAACTCTTCTTGAGCTTTTGCTGCAGGGCGGCTGGACCATGATTCCACTGGGAATCCTTTCCTTTGCGATGGGTGTGTTTGTGATTCAGAACTTTATTTCGTTAAGGGAAAAAGTGTTGCTGCATTCGGAAATGATGCCGGAACTGCTTGAAATGATGCTTCAGAAGAAAGTGAAAACCGCACTGATCTACTGCCGAAAACATCCGTCAATGTTCACCAATACGTTTGGATCAGGGCTGGAACGCGTGCTGGATGGCGTGGATGATTTTGACAAAGTTGACGAGTCGGTTCGTGAAGCATCGGTGGAACAGATGACCCGCCTGATGAAACCGATCGATTATCTATCGATCATCGGGGCCACTTCACCGATGCTCGGTCTGCTCGGTACGGTGTCCGGTATGATTAAAGCGTTCCAAACCATGGGAACACAGGGGATGGGCAAGCCGGAGCTTCTGGCTGCAAATATCGGAGAGGCGCTGATTACAACAGCGACCGGCTTGGTGATTGCCATTCCGGCGATGTTCTTTTTCTTTTACTTCAAGAAACACTTCGGCAAAACCATGGCTACACTGGGGCGGAATATTGGATTTCTGTTTGATGCCCTGGAAACCGGTAAACGGCCGGTGACATTTATGGATCTTGAAACGCTCGAAAAGATGGGTGGAGAATAGTCAGAGGATTCCCTCTTTTTGCTTAACAGGAGATCGTCATGGATCTGAAACCGCTCGGGTACGATGAAGATATTGAAGTGGATATGTCGCCGATGATCGACATGGTCTTTCTTCTTCTGATCTTTTTTCTGGTGGCTTCGAATATCGTAGACAGCAAAGTTCCGGTGACAATTCCATCTGCCGTGTATGCCAAAGTGCCGGAAGATACAACCGGCCGGTTCGAAATTACGGTTCAGAAAGGCGGGAAATACTTTGTTGGTCAGGACCCGGTTTCGCTGGAGGAGTTGAAACAGAGGCTGGAGCCTGAGCTGAAAGCCAATCCGGATCTCCGCATCCTGATCCGTGCCGACGGTGCGGTGAGGTATAAGGTGAACGAAGAACTGATGGCTGCCTGCGCAGAGGTTGGCGCGAACGATTTGATCTATTCGGTGTTTGAAGAATAGAACGAAGGAGATGGTGTGAATCTGTACGAGAAGATCGAGGAAGTAAAATTGGAGATGCAGATTGCTCCGCTGATTGACGTGGTGTTTCTTCTCCTGATTTACTTTATGGTCACAGCGGCTTTGATGAAGAAAGAGGGGGATATCTCTTTCATTCTCCCGGCGAATGTTGCTCAGCAGGAAATGGTCTCGGTCCCTGTCGAGGTGCTGATTGAAATTGGTGCCGATGGAACGGTTGTTTTGGAGGGAATGCAGTTTCCTCCGGGAGATGAGGATCTCAGTGACCTGGTTCTTCAGGTTAAAGGGTTGAAACAGATTGCGACATCCCAGCAGTCTCCGTTTTTCGTCAATCTGCTTCCGCATAGGAACGCATTGCATCAACGGATTATTGATGTGATGGATGCATGTGCTGCCGCCGATGTGCAGAGTCTTACCTTTAGTCGGAGTATGTGAGCTGCATGAAGCGACTGATGAGAAAAACGAAGGGACTGATCCGCGGAGTACCCAGTGCGGTCTTGCTGAGCGCTGCGATTCATTTTCTTTTGCTCTTTATTGCCGGCAGTTTCGTGGTGTTTTCGGTCATGAAGAGAGAGGAAAAAAAGTTTGTTCCTCCCAAACCGATTGAACGCCCGAAGATGGACCTGAAGAAGCCGCGCGTAAAGGTTCGGAAAAGTGCACGACCTCGGTCCACTCAGCGCATTGTTGCCAGAGGTGTGCAGCAGTCGATGCCGGATATTCAGCTTCCCGAAGTATCCGGAATGAATTCTGGACTGATTCGAGGCGTGGGTGGCTTTGAAATGATGCCCGATGCATCGGAAATCAGCATGTTCGGTGGCCGGGAGTCAGTATCGATAGGAAATGACTTCGAAGGAACTTTTTACGCATTCGAATTGGATCGACAGGGAAGAAAAAATGGAATTTCGGATGAACAGTATCTAAAAGTGATTCGGCGGTTTTTAGATAACGACTGGAACCCGAATGTCTTTTCTTTTTATTACCGTTCACCGCAGAAATTATATACGACTCAAATCATGATTCCTCCGATTTCTTCGGAATTCGGTCCATCTCAGTTCGGAATGGGGTTCGGTGCTGACTTTGATCCCATTCATTGGCTGGTTCATTATAAAGGAAACATTGCCAGCAAAACGGGTGGACGGTTTCGCTTTCGAGGGATGGGGGACGATATTCTGGTTGTTCGCATTGGGAAGACTCTGGTTCTGAATGCTTCTTGGAATACGGACAGGGAGGCCATTAGTGACTGGAGACCCTCTAGCGATGAAGACCGAAAATACTTGTTCGGCCATGCCGTGGCAGGAGTTGGAGATTGGTTCGAATTAGAGCCGGAAGTTCCGGTCAGCATGGAAATCATTATCGGGGAAAAACCAGGGGGCCTTTATGCCGCAATGCTGGTTGTTGAACAGGATGGTGTCGAATACCCTGTAAATCAGGATGGAATGCCCATTCTCCCTGCATTTAAAACAGCGGAAATTCCTCAATCGGTTATAGAGGAAATTCAATATACGCTGATTGATGGCGAGGTCGATTTGTTCAATGATCTGATGTTTAATGTGTACTAATGGTGTGATAATGAAATTTTTCGGGCAGCTAGCACGAATGCCACAAACTTTGTTCTGTTTGTTAATCATATTTTTGGTGAATTGCTCTGCTGTTGCAGCGGAGCGGGCTTGGGCAAAAAAAGACGGGACCAGTTTTAAAGCGGAGTTTGTTAAAGAAATTTTCGGTTCTGCGATGTTTAAGACCTCTGACGGTGGTAAATTGTTTGTGGATATTTCGGATCTCTCGCAGACTGATGTTACATTCATTCATACCATGGTCCCGCCGAAGGTGGAGATTTCTTTCTCGAAAAGATCGGGGCTGAAAGAGCGCAGCATTTTTGCCCGTGATGAGGATGAAATTGAAATTGTCACAGGGGCGGTTTCGGTTCGGAAAGTCAGTAAGGCGCCCTATGAAGGCAAAGTGACTGTTGAGGTTTTTATGATCGGTCGGGAAATTGCTACTCCGGAAGTTTATTATCTGTTAGATCGCAAACGGGAAACATTCATATTTGATGAAGAAAAAAAGAATATCCATGTATTTGAAGTGCCCGTAGAGGTTCGTTGGTATCGAGAATATAATAATCAGTCTCGGGGCCGCAAGTTTGCCGGGTATGTCGCCATTGTTACGGACAGTAACGGGGTGGATTTCGGTTTTTCGAGCGATCTTGACTGGATTACGGAAGACAAAGTTGAATCCCTTCGAAAATTAAGGGCACACAATTTTCTAAGTAAACGATGTCGGAAAACATCTGTCCCTCGGCCGGATTATTATACAGAACGGGCTGTGTGGTCGCGGCACTAATCCGGCGAA
>JBFWJN010000119.1:0-9681 GCA_050253185.1 Kiritimatiellales bacterium
ATTCATTCAGTTCTCTCATTCTCTGATAAATGACTCAATACCCTCTCTGGAGAAATCAGGGTATCCCGGGCGATTCATACCAATCCAGGCTTCCTGTCCTTCACATAAATTATGACTCTCCACACTTTCTCGTCCGGATGATTGAACCCCGCCGCAGGTAAAGAAGTTGATATTATTATATGCAATAATATTTTTAACACAGGAGTCGTCTTCGATTACGCCCCATTCCATGGGAGTTTGGTCTCCCCAGTTGAAGATTGCGTTTCCGGAGACCTGAACCCCTCGGGTGTCGTTTTTTAAAATCAATCCATTGCGCAGCGATTTATCCGGAGTCCGAACACCTGAATCAATAATATTATTTGCTGAAACGGTTCCCCATTTTACACCGTCGAGTATGACGCCATGTCCTCGATGCCAGCAGAAGATATTGCTGGAGATATTGATTTCATGAGATTCTTCCAGTACAACGGCATCGGTTTCAATCTGATAAGTGCGACAGCCGGAAATCAGCACACTGTTGCTCTCATTGTGAACATAAATTCCGTATTTTTTCGTATGCAGCAGAATACATTCAGTGATGTTCACGACGAGAGCCCGGTTACATTCAATTCCAACGCCTCCTCCGTAAATTGTGACATCTGTCACAAGGTTTGGAAGAAAATCGCCGGCCCGGCCCTTACATAAATCTTCAAGATAAAGGTTTGCAGTCTGATTATCCACCAGCTGGCAGCTGGAGATTTCGCAGAGGAAGCTGCTGTTGCGCACCCAGATGCCGTATGTCGCAAAGCCCTGGCAAAGAACGTCGTGTACCTGGCAGTCTCCGCAACTGTCTAATATAATGCCGGCGACGCCGGCAACGGATTTGGCTGGTGTCAGCGCGAGGTCGGTTATGACCGCACCTTTTAATCCCTCGCATACAATGCCGACCCCCTGTGCGTTAGCTGCCGTTATCGATAATTTGCTGCCGCGGCCTTTCCCTCGCAAAATCACCCGGTTTTTCAGCTGAATCGGCTCATCCAGCGGGTAGGTGCCACGATGAAGGATCACTTCACCCCCTTCATTATGTAGATTGTCTAAAGCAAACTGAATGGCTTCCGTAGCATTCTGAGTTTGATGCAAAATTTCATGATTAATCTGTCCTCGCACTGAAAAACCGGTGCCATCTGAATAAATTTCACAATCCTGAATCATGGGGGTCCTTTCTGTATCTATTGTAAGAAGAATTATGTCTGAAATTTGTTATCCCTTTGCCAATTTGTGTTGGGTGATAACCTGATTTGTAATCAGGTAACCTTCAATCAATCCGTAAAATCACTCATTTTTTATGAAACCATATAAACCACAGATTATTGAAAGCGCAGGTTTCTGAATCGGGCAGGGACTCTAAAGTAAGCGTCAGGTTCTGGGGGCCTTTCTGTAAATTGATCTCTCCTAAATCGACTTTTTTACCGGAATTGCTGATTGTCGTTTGTAAACAGCTTGAGCCGACTTCCACCTTGACGGCCGATCCGGCCGCAATGGTTCCTTTGGCTTCCAGTTCAACGTCATACAAACCCGGAGTAACGACATCCACCAGAAGGGTCTGTGAGTCTCCTTCTCGGGTCCATCCGGTTGAAAAATGCTGTGTAATATCGACACTGCCGCTTACCTGAACGGCCGAACAGCAGGGGATCTGAGAACCGGAAAGATTGAGCCCCACAAAGTCATATTGATCATATTCAGGATGCCCAATATGAAACCGCGGCTGTTTGAAACAGCGATCTGTGGCGATCATCTCTTGAAATTCAGATTTCAGCTGTCCAGTCAGAGTTCGGGTCTTTTCCGGATACGTCTGGGACAGATCCTGCGTTTCTCCGGGATCATCCAGAACATTGTACAATTCCGGGGTTTCATTTGTGTTGATCATTAGTTTCCACGGGCCGTCTCTCATAACGCACGACATTTGGTTTGTGTAACCCGGATCAATCGTTCCCTTGCTCCATCGTCCTCGCCACCACCACGCTTTCGTGAAACTCCGGGGAGGATCCCAATCTGTTTCCTGTTCGGTCAGCAGCGGCATCAGGCTGCGGCCCTGCAGCGGCAGTGGTTGATTCTCGGCGACGGGAATTCGTGCGGCTTCCAGAAATGTGGGAAACAGGTCCTCAATATCCGAATAGGCTGTGAGTTTATGCGGACGCACCGTTTCCGGCCAGCGGATGAAGCAGGGGACCCGTATCCCGTTTTCCCACAGCAATCCTTTCCACCCTCTTAAATGCCGGGGATTCCGAAGTTCTTTGGATTTCTCCGACAACCCTCTGTTTAATTCAGGGACCCAGCTGATGGCGCCGTTGTCGCTGATGAAGACGACGAGTGTATTTCCCCGCAGTCCGGCCTGATCAAGCGACGTCAGCAGTCGCCCAATATTTTCATCCAGATGGTCGATCATTCCGAAAAAAGTCGCTAGCAGTTCCTCGCAGCCTTTCTTTTTATATTTCTCAACATATTGCGGCGGCGCGGCCCACGGACCGTGTGGTGCCAGATAGGCCAACATCAGAAAAAACGGAACCTCCCGTTTTCGATGGATCCACTCAACCGCCAGATCTGTCAATGTATCTGTCGTCCATCCTGTTGTTGTCATGCGGCGTCCGTTGTGAGTAATCGATCCGCTGTAGTGATTATAAAGAACGGAAACCCATGCTTCGTTAAATCCCCGGTTCCACGGCATCCATGCCGGCGCCCGGCCACTGTGCCACTTTCCGATCATGGCGGTATCATAGCCGTTTGTCTGCAGTACGTTGGCAATGGTTGTTTCATCCAGCGAAAGATAATCTCTTCCCGTGTGGACACCCCAGACTCCGGTTTCCAGCGGATTGCGGCCGGTCAGAAATGCCGCCCGGCTCGGTGCGCAGACCGGCGCGGTATAAAAGTGTTCCATTTCTGCGGCTTCTTCGGCGAAACGATCGATATGGGGTGTCTGCAGAACCGTATTGCCGTGACAGGACAGATCGCCGAATCCAAGATCGTCTGCAATAATTACTAGAATGTTTGGCCGGGTGTCGGCTGGAGTCGCGGAGACGGACTGCGGTGACATCGTGATGAAACTCATCGATGCGATCGCCGGGCGTGCCACTGTTGAAAGGTATGAATTCTTCATGGAGAATTTCCTGTTATGGCGTTGTTTTCTGCCGGTCTTGAAGCTGTTCCCGGATTTTGCGTACCTGCGACTCGTTCAGGGGATAACGCCATAGAATCCAGATTGCAAGAATGGCGGTGACTGCCGGAAGGCCGGCTTCCAGGATTCGCATGTACAGAATGGTATCTGCGCCCTGGCTGCCTCCCAGGGATTTATCAAAGCCTGTTGCCGTCAGCAGAATGCCGCCCAGCAGAAATGCCAGCGACTGCCCCATTTTGAGGATCCAGCCATAAATCGCCTGATAGCTTCCCTCTCTCCGTGCCCCGGTTTTCAGTTCGTCGAGATCACAGATGTCCGCAATCATGGATGATCCAACCATCCAGATGGCGATGAATCCGGCCGCAATCAGAATCGGCGGGATAATGACCAGCAGCGGGTGATTTGGATTGTAACACCAGATTTTCGACAGATGCCCGAGGACCGTACAGCCGAGGAAAACAAGAAACGCCGCTTTTTTTCCGATGCGGGTAACGATCCATGAAACCGGTGCGACAGCCAGAATACTGGCTGCCATCCATGCCGTTCCGTTCCATCCGGTGTAAACCGCCGCCTCTTTGACGTTTCCGCCCATGACATAGTAAATGATGATGTACGGCGAAAGGGTATTGATGGTGAATACTCCGGTTGCCGCGAAGAGAACCGCCAGTGTCAGCCGGATGAAAACCCGGTTGCTGCAGGTTTCCTTCAGCCCCGCTCTCAGCGAGAGTTTGGAATCCTGGGCAGCTTCCTGGTAATGCTTTTCTTTGCAGAACAGTGCCGGTATCAGTCCGCTGAGCGTCAGCAGTATTCCGACTCCAATGCCGACCGCCTTTGCTCCCTGCAGTTGGTTTTTAAAAACACTGAGCTGCGTGAGCGCAAAGAGCCACGGCATGATAAGGGCACCGATATTGGCAAACAGCAGCGAAACCGCCTGAATACGGGTTCGTTCATGATAGTCCTGTGTCATCTCCAGTCCCAGCGCGCCCCATGGCACCATGAACACGGTCAGGGCGGTATAGAACAGAAGCGAAATACACAGGAAATAAAGGAAATAAGACAACTCGCTCCAGTCCGACGGCAGGCACCAGAGAATGGCAAATGTAAGTCCCGACAAGACCGCTCCGATCAGCATATAAGGGCGGCGGCGGCCGAATCGGGAGCGGGTGTTGTCGGAAATATGTCCCATTAGCGGATCGCTGAACGCATCCCACAGCCGGGGGAGCGATTGAACGAGTCCCACCAGCACAGGACTCACTCCCAGCCCGATGTTGAGGACATAATTGACAAGATTTCCAATCGACCAGGATCCCAGGCACTGCGTCAGCGCCCCGAATCCGAACGCCATCTTGCGGGACGCTGGAATTCGATCCTTTTCCGGTGTTTGATGCAGTGCTGTATCCATTTATATGTTCCGTTTCGCTGAATTTCAGTTTGCGATATAATAATCCATACTGGGAATGATCTGTGTTTTATATTGAAAAGGATCATTTCCAAAGTTGACAACAATGCTTCTGCCGGAAGAAAACGTGCTTTTCTGCACCAGTTTGTCTGCGGAGAGATATTCAAAGTTTGTCATCTCGTCATAGCCGACCTGCTCAACCCAGGAGCAGACCGTTCGGATGGAATCCAGAATCTGGTTCTTCTGTTCGGCCCATACCTCCGGGGAAAATCCGTAGGCTGGCGGCGTGCCGTAAAGCATGCAGCGCAGGTCTTTCAGCCGCCAGGCATCAGTCATCTTGTTGTTGGGATATCCCCAGCGGCAGACGCTGACGATTTCATCGCCGTGCACCAGTTCATAGAGCGGAATGCGCAGTGCCATATTCAGGCCGTACTGCTTGGAAACCGGATCGGCCAGGCAGGGCTTGGAGAGAATCGGAGGATCAAAATAGCGGTTCCGTTGCCAGCTGCCCATATAATAAGGGGAGTTGGTGTCGCTGTGGGTTGCTTTCATATCGACATATACAGCGGCAGAGGGAGGTCCCTCCAGCCAGTCGTAATACGGAAGAATGTATTCGACACCGCTTTCTGTGCCGACGACCCAGTTGGTGTTGAATGAACGGAAAAATTCTCCCCGCTGCTGCCGGAGGACCAGATCTTCCCGACGAGTCATCGGGTGATCCGGATCATAGCATTCCTGCAGTTTGAGAGCGCCTTCGACATCCAGAAAGAACGCATTGTGCCGAAGGTAGAGGTCCCGATAAAAGGCAAAGTGTTTCGGGAGGATTTCTTTCAGTCCGAACCGGTCGCAGATGCGGACGCCCTTGTTTTGCCAGCCAGGCAGCCGTTTTCCGTCGGCCTGCATAATGCCGGAATACGGCATGAAGTTATCGTCGCTGATCTGCCAGTAATTCCAGAACAGGTGTGCGCAGGGCTGATTTTTTTCATACGGACGAATGGAGCTGTAGGTCATGTACTTGCCGACCAGATAGCCGTATTCATCGGCGCGTTTCAGGAATTCAAAGTGTTTCTCCTGCTGGACTTCAAAGGGTCCCTCCGGAGAGCGATAGCTCGGGAATTGCATCCGCAGATCCGTTTTCAGAACCAGTTTATCAATGCCGGCGGCCTTGAACTCGTCGATCAGTTCCGGCGAACGGGTAAGTCTCACATCCATCACCCACAGATGCGGCGCACCGATCAGCCGGTCCACTGTCGGACGGGTTTCACATTTTTCCCTCAGGGATTTATGCCACCCTTTATCGATGATCTGCTGCCGGTAGTATTTGGCCAGTGCAACGACTCCGCCGTCTGCCGCAAAGTGGAACCGGATTGTTCGTGCGTATCCCAGCTTTCCTTTTTCCGGCCGCCATTGAATTGCCGGAACAATCTGGCTCCCGATTTTCCGGATCCGGTAGGCTGCGTCGGCGGGCGTATCGAAAACCGCGATCATACCTGCGTTAAGATCCGTCAGTGCGTAGAAGGCCATCATCGCATGAAAGTGCTGATAAATTTCATATTCTCCGCCTGCCTTCAGCCGCATCGGTGGAATATCGGAGCCGTCGGCCTTAAAGAGAAATCCACCGGAATCAGGGAGTGCCAGGTAGCTGTCGGTTGCGGACATACCGATCGGATACGGATACATCAGCACATCCTCACCCAGCTGCTGTGAGTAATCCCCCTCAATCCGGCAGGCGAGTGTGCTCTCATCCGACAGGTACCAGACGGCGGTAAACCGTATGGTATCATTCGTCAGCACCGCGCGGATTTCATTGTCGGATTTTTCAACCGAGGCAACTGCATAGGCGGTGGAGCCTGCCGAGACCGGTCGGTACAGCATTTGATTCCGTTTGTCCTGAACGGTGACGGCCCCGGTTGACTGGTTGAAGGAAACCTGAAGGTTTCGGCTTTCCAGTGTTTCCTCAGAGGTCTGTGCCCGGCATAGAACCCCCGCCAGTAATGATAGGATAACAGCAAATACTCTCATGGGTTCATTTTTCTGTTTGGTTTGAATGATTTCAAGCCGCCCATGCTATTGTTCGGATGGTCCTGTTTGTCAGATGAACAGCTGTTTTATTTTATGCTTAGTTAACAGTTGCAGTGCAATGACTCTGGAATTCTCCGAATTGTCCGGGCAGTGTGGAAAGATAGTTCCCCAGTTCATGTTTCATTTCTTTAAGGATACCGGCGTATTGTGGATCGCCGGCCAGATTGACCTTCTCGTTGGGGTCTTCTTCCAGATTATAAAGCTGATCAACATCAAAATAGTGTGGATGCTCTTTCATGGCCGACCAGGTGTTATCCCAGCCGCCGGGCAGCCAGCCGATATGCGCAAAGGGGTCGGTTGCCTTGTTGGGAAAAGGCTGGCGGCCCTGCATGAGCATTCGATCGCGGCAGGCATCAAGGCGTGCCTGGCGCATCTCAAGCGGCAGGTTTTTCAGGTAGTCGGACTCGCGCAGAGCGATATATTTCCACTTGCCTTTGCGCACCGCACGACTCATCCCGATTTCACCGTAGATGCTGTCGCGCACTTTGCTGGCCCTGTTTTCCAGCAGCGGGGCGAGGTCGACGCCGTCGAGCGTTTGTTTATATTCCAGTGCGTTCCCCCATCCGAGGATGGTGCGGCCAAAGTCCACAGAAGCGGTCAGGCTCCGGTCAATTCGTCCGCCTTTCACGAATTTTTCGGGACCTTCAATCAGGGCAATGGAATGCAGGCCGCCCTGGTAGACGGTGGTTTTGCCTGATTCGACCCCGTGATCATTGAAATAGATGATGATCGTATTGTCGAGCTGGCCGTTTTTACGAAGGCGGTCTTTGAGGGCTGCCAATGCATCATCGATCCAAACAGCATCGCCATAGACATCCCATTTTGGATGCTGAGGGGTAAATCCGTGCTCGCGCAGACGGGCGGCAATCGTACTGCGTTCAGGGTGACCTTTGGGACGTTCCTTCAGCATTCCCTCCGGTGTGGCGAGCGGATTTTTCATCCAGTCCCCATATGGTCCGTGCGGGGCGCTGCTGGCGTAGTAGAGGAAGAACGGCTGGCTGCCGCAGGAATCAAGAAAGTTCAGCGCGCCTTCGGTGCACCAATCCAGATTGTGCGGATTGAGTATGCTTGGTCCGTTGGCGAAGGTGTTGTCATAGTAAAGCCGTTCGGCAAAATCGAAGCCGGCCCGGTGATAGGCCGCTTTCTGCGCTGCCGCATTTTGGGCCAGTATCTTTTTAACGCCCGGATCGTTAATGTCGGCATTGTACGGCAAACGCCGATAGTTGTTTACCTCAATCGTGTGATTTTTGCCGACGGCACCGGTGCGGTAGCCGGCTTTTTGCAGTGCCTGTGGAATGGTTTGCGTTTCGTCGGTTACTTCCGTGTTTTGCGCGACCTGTGGGTAGCCCCATTTCCATGAACCGGAAGCAAAGCCGTCACTGATGCAGCGTGAAGCGTAGGTGCCGGTCATGATGATGAAACGGCTGGGGATGCAGACAGGAGATGCCACATGCATGCCGTCGAGAACGATGCCGTTTTCAGCCATCGAATCGAGCTGCGGCATGGGCAGGCTGATGCGGTTTTCTGTCTGATTTTCAGGCAGAAAATTATACACATCGCGATGCTGGTCATCGACGATGAAAAACACGATGTTCGGCGGCCGTTCCTCGGAAGCGGCCGTCATCTTGCAGCATGCAATGGCCGCAGCAGTCAGGAAAGATTGTGTCTTCATGAAATAGCTCCTATTGGTTCTGTTTTTCTGATTTCTCTGGATTCATTCCGGCCGGGCCGGCAGCCAGCAGTCGGGCATGATCATTTACAATTGATGAATACTCAGGATTGCCCGCGAGGTTCACGGTGGCCAGCATGGACGTCCCGTGATCATAAAGTTCGCGTGCCTGCAGTTTTTCAGTCTCCGGATCCCGCCACTCGGTATAGCGATATCTCTGCGTGCGAACGGACCGGCCCATGGAAACCACTTTTCCGTCTATTCCTCGATCAAAGATGGTATAGGCCGCTTTTCTCCATGCAGTCTGTGGGTTTTTAAGCACAGGCAGAAAGCTGACGCCTTCAACATGGGGCGGAACGGGAAGCCCGACGGATTCGCAAAGCGTCGGGTACATATCAATTAGATCGACCAGTGCATCGGTTTTTGTTCCCGACTGCACACCGGGACCGGCCACGATCAGCGGTGCGCGCGCATCAAACTCCATATTGGTGAATTTGGCCCAGTCGCCGTATTCTCCCAGTTTCCAGCCGTGGTCGCCCCACAGCATGATCAGGGTATTGTCGGCCAGACCCAGCTGTTCGAGTTCAGTCATCAGTTTCCCGACCAGCGCATCGACATAACTGACACAGGCGAAATAGGCATGGCGCATCTCGCGGGTTTTGTCATCATCCAGGTCTCCGTCACGCGGAATGTCCGAATAATTCCGCATATCATACCAGCTGGGAACCAATGCATACGGGGCCACTCCGACCGGCTCTTCCCGGGATGGAACGCTGATTTTGTCCCGGTCATACAGATCCCAGTATTTTTTCGGTGCGACGAACGGCAGGTGAGGGCGGGTAAACCCGACGGCCAGAAGGAACGGCTTGTCCTGCGCGGCATATTTATCAAGCAGTTCGATTGCGCCCAGGCATCGCTGCCCGTCTTCGTATGACATATCATCGGTATCGTAACATTCCGCGGCGGGACCGAACGTCATCCGCTCATATTCCGAAATAGACAGGGTTTCCCGGTTTTTATCGGCCAGTTTTTTTCGTTTCTCAATGTTTTCCCATGTGACCGGATTCATGTATTTCGGAGCACTCCGGTAGATTTTCTCTGTCCAGTCTTCCGGATTGTCTGAGTTGTCGTGATAAATTTTTCCGATTGTGCAGGTGTTGTACCCGTTTTCTTTGAGATATTTTGGAAATGTCAGCCACTGTTCGCAGACGGTCTTGGTAAAGGAGATATCCCGTGCATTATTGGCTTCTGCTCCGGAAGTTTCCGGGAAAACCCCGGTCATGATGCTCGTGCGCGACGGTGAACACAGCGATTGCTGGCAGTAGGCCTTGTTAAAAAGCATTCCGCGTGCAGCCAGTGCATCCATATTCGGGGTAATCG
>JBFWJN010000120.1:0-9570 GCA_050253185.1 Kiritimatiellales bacterium
TATGTGCCAGAACTGATCCAAAGCATTGAAACCGGCATTCCCATGAGTCGTCGAAAAAAAAGGCTGATTCCCGTCAACTTAATTGAGCGGGCATCCACCGGCCCGGCGCAAAAATAACCACCGCTTTTCACTCACTCCATCTGTACCTCGTGAGCAAAGATCAATACAATTTGCCTCTTTATGAAAAAACGTCAAACAGGCTGGCTGGTTTTCATGATTCTCCTCGGCCCGGCATGGGCTGGGCCTCCCCGTCTTGCCGTAACCCCGCAAGAGTTGAGCGGGATTCCCGGGCAGCCGCTGCGGGTTGAACTGACCGTTGAAACGGACCGTGCCGAGCCGGTCCAGTTGAAAATTCCAGCCGTATCCAACCTCGTCCTGCGCGCCGTCGAAAAAGTTCCCATCCAGCGCACAAAAGCCGGAACCTATGTGCAGAAACGCATCGTCATCTGGCAGGGCGTCGAAGCCGGATCCGCAACCGTCACCAACCTCACCGCAGTTTTCCAGACATTGGAAAACGTTTTTCCAAACATTGGAATTACGGTGGACGCCGTCGAACCGGCCGCGACGCCGAAAAAACCGGAGGCCCCGGCCGAATGAGCTTTTCGTGGCCATGGATTCTGCTTCTGCTGCCGCTCGCACTGCTGTTTCTGCGCCGGCGAAACCTGAATGCCATTGAGGTCTCCAGCCTCAGCGGCTGGCGCGGCACGGCCCAGCCGCGGCGCGTCAAATGGCTTTCTGCGCTGCGTATTCTCAACGCGATCGCCTGCGCACTGCTCATCATCGCCATGGCCGGACCGCGCGTCGAAAAATCGATCAGCGAAGAAACGCATCAGGGAATTGCCATCGAAATGCTGGTGGATATTTCCAGCAGTATGGACCGCAACATCACCGGAAAATCCGGCGAAAAAACCACCCGGATGGAAGCGGCTAAAAAGACCGTCGAGCAGTTCATCGAAAACCGCCCGGACGATCTCATCGGTCTGATCACGTTCGCCCGCTACGCCGATACACTCAGTCCGCTCACCTTCGGCCACAGTGCACTGATCCAGCTCACCCGCGACATCCAGATTCAGGACCGCCCGAACGAAGACGGAACCGCGTACGGCGATGCACTGGCCCTTGCCTGTGCCCACCTCGACCGGATGAACGACTGGAGCAAAGAAAAGGATCACCCGGCAGCACAGATTGAAAGCAAGACCGTCATCCTGCTCACAGACGGAGAAAACAACTGCGGTCTTCACCTGCCGCAGGAAGCCGCAGCCCTCGCCGCCAAATGGAACATCCGTCTGTATGCCATCAGCCTTGGCGATTCCGGGGAAACTTCGAAAGAGCTGACGGATTCCGAACAGCTGCTGCAGACCATCAGCGAAGCCACCGGCGGCTCGTTCTGGAAAATCTACGATCTGGACTCGCTGAACGACGCCTACGAAACCATCGACCAGCTCGAAAAAAGCGAAATCAAAAACACCACCACCATCCGCACCGAATACCGCGGAATCTTTACGCTCTTTGCCCTGCCCGCCCTGATTCTGCTAATCACAGCGCAACTGCTGTCCGCCACCGTCCTGCGCATCACCGAGGAGGTGGAAGCATGATTTTTCAAGCCCCCTGGTTCCTGCTGCTCCTGCTGATTCTTCCAATCCTTGGAAAAATCGATGCCCGCGCTCGCCGGTTGAAAATGAAAGCCGCCGAAAAACTCAGAGGGAAGAGAAACTCTTCCAACCATTGGAAAAAAACGGCCGCCCTGCGAATCGGTTCGCTGGCTGCACTGGTCATCGCACTGGCGCAGCCGGCGTGGAACCCGCACCCCGGCCCGCCGGGCGAACAGGGCCACGACCTGGTCATTGCGCTCGATATTTCGCGCAGCATGCTGGCGGCCGACGTATTCCCGAATCGACTCGAGGCCGCAAAAATCGCCCTGTTCGAAAGTCTCGACCAGCTGCGCGGACAGCAGATCGGCCTGATCACCTTCGCGGGCGCGGCCTCCGTGCGCGTTCCGCTGACGCTCGACCATAATTTCATCCGCTACATGCTCGAACGCGCCGCACCGTCCGATGCCGAAGTTGGCGGGACGTCGCTACAGGCGGCAATTGAGAAGGCCATCGATGTCGTACTGAAAGAATCCGAAAAAGGCCGGCAGGATATGATCATCCTGACAGACGGTGAAGATCACATCAGCAACATTGAAAAGACCACGCAGGAACTGCGCGACTGCGGCGCGCGCGTGCTGATTGTCGGCCTCGGCGATATAGACAACTGGACAAAAATTCCAGACATTGGAAAAACCAACAGCTGGATGCAGTACAAAGGATCAGATGTGACATCCCATTTAGAGGAAGTCACACTGAATCTGTTATCGGTAGAGAGCCCGAATGTCGTTTATTATTCAGCGCAGACCCGTCCATTCGACCTGCTCGATTTGTACACCAAACTGATCGACGACACGAAAAATCTCCCGCTTGAAGGGGATCGTCCGACGGTATACACGGAAGGCTACCCCCTGTTCATCGCACTGGCCCTGCTGCTGTGGGCATGGCCCGCCGCCCGCAACCGTCTGTTCCCCGCAATCCTGGCGCTGCTGGTCGCGAGCTGTTCACCGAATTTCCAAACATTGGAAAAAGATTATCAGCAGCACGTCGATCAGGGACGTACGCTGTGGACCCAAGCTCAGCCTTCCGTAGAGGCCGATCCGCGCGCCGCGCTGTCAACCCTGACGAATGCCCGCGAAGAATTCCTGCGCGCCGCCCTGCTGATTCCCGGCAACGAACGCGCCGCACAACAGATTGCAGGGATCACCGCACAGATGCATCAGATCGAACAGGCCATTCAGGAACAGGAAGAGGCGGAGAAGGATCTTCAGGAAAAACTCCAGGAAGCCGTCGAAGCGCTGAAGGTGCTGACGCAGCGGGAAACCGTGCTGTCCCAGCAAAGCCAGCAGCTGCTGAAAAGACGCCCCCCCGCACCGGCGGCAGAAAAAACAGCCGCGGCGGACCCGGCCCGACAGGAACAGGTCGATATCGGAACCGGCACCGCCGGCGTGTTGGACGTCGTGACAGACGTACAGGCTGTAATCCAGAAAATGCTGGCCGGTCTCTATGGCAAAGAAGACGCCCCGCCACCGACAGAATTTGATCAGGCCGTGGAAAAGCTGAACCATGCCCGCACGTCGCAGCAGTCTGCGGTTGAGTCGCTGACACCGGATGCCGTGAACTGGCCGCAGGCCAATTCGGCACTGCTCACCGCCTCTCGACGGATGCAGGAGGCGCTCGACCTGCTCGCCAGCCAGAACTCCCAGAATCAGAGCGATGAGAATTCGGACGACGGCGATGAGTCGGACTGGGATTTTGATGAGAATATGGAATGGGACGAATCTTCGCAGATGAGTGACCTGTCGATGCCGATCGACTCTTCGAATTTTAAAACCGCCCTCGAAAACAAGGCGCTGCCCGCCCCGAACTACTCAGCTGAGGATATTCTGAAGCAGGAAGAAGCCAACATGGAACAGCGGGCGGAACAGAACGCCGCCCGGGCCGGTGCCAAAGTGGAGAAGAACTGGTGATGAAAGTCCGCGGTTGTCAGTTAACGGTTGTCAGCTTTTTTGTTGCGGCGCTTCTGTGCCGCGCAGAGCTGAACGTCGAGCTGAGCCCGGAGGTGGAAAGCCGGTTTGTCTACGAACCGTTCACCGTTCTGCTCAAAACCGGCGGTGCCGCCGAAACACCGGAAATTCCGCCGGCGGGAGGCTTTTCCGTCGCCGGCGTTTTCCCCGCATCCATGGACGGAACCAACCGGAACTTTCGCATCGAAATTATTCCGGAGCAGGCCGGCACACTGACGCTCCCGCCGTTCACCGTAAAAGCCGGAGATCAAACGGTTCAGACGCAGCCGTTCCGCTTTTCCGTGTCCGCGCCGCGCCGCGCAACCGAAATGAACCTGCAGCTGACGCTCTCGTCCACGAATCTGTATGTGGACCAGCCGGTCAGACTGACCGTAACATGGAACAGTGATGTTCCGTTCAACCGCTGCCGCGAGCTGATGCTGGAACTGCCGCTGCTGCGCAATGCAAACTGGGATGTCTATCCGCTCGATCCCGGCGTACCTGAAAAGGACCGCATCGGCCTGCCGGTTGACGGACAGCGCATGATTGCCCGCAAAACCTCAGTGGAAGGAAAGGAAGAACTGACCTTCGAGTACCAACTGATTCCCCGCAAAGCCGGAATTTACCCGCCGACAGATGCCCGCCTGAGCTGCGCGCTGATGGACGGCCGTCAGACCGCCACGCAGTATCCCAGCTATTTCGACAACCAGTTTTTTGACACGCCGGATCGGCAGGATCGTTTTGAGCGAATCTGGCTGACTGTTCCAATGTCTGGAATTTCCGTGCAGGCGCTGCCGGAAGAACACCGAACCGTGCGCTACTGCGGCATCGTCGGCGACTGCACAGCAACAGTTGCGATCCGTCCGCAAACAACAACGGTCGGCCAGCCGATGATGCTGACCGTCGAACTGAACAACCTGGCGTTCGGCTCGCAGATCGCCGCCCTTCCTGCCGCAGTGCTTGCCGATACCGGCTCCGAATTCCAGATCACCGAACATCCTATGTACGACAGCGCAACCGGCCATTCGCGCAGCTTCACCTATGTGCTGCGCCCGCTGCGCAGCGGAGTCGATACCGTTCCCGCACTGGCCCTGCAGATTTTTGACCCTGACCGGAAAGCCTACCGGACCGTTCGTACCGAACCGCTGCATATTCAGGTCGAACCGGACGGCGGACAGACGGTTTACCAGCCTCATCTTCGAAACGAACAGGAACGCCGGACGCCGCTCAGCGGCATCCGGGGCAACCGCAAGGAAAGCAGAGTGACCATGAACACCTATCGCTTCTTCGAAATCATCACCCGCACTGCGTGGCTTCTCTGGCTGCTGCCGCCTCTGTTCTGGCTCGCGCTGCGTCCATGGCTGCGCCGCCGCGACCGCTGCCGCATCGACCCGGCCTACGCCCGCGCACTGCGCGCTGTGCGCCGCTTCCGTCGCACCGTGAAAAACGATGAACAGACCGCGTGGAAAAACTATCTCGCCGACCGCTTCAACCTGAACGCCGATGCAATCACCTGCGAAACTGTCACCGACGAATTAGAAAAACGGAACCTGAACGAAGAACTGATCCGTGAAATCCGCTGCTGCTTCTCCCGGCAGGACACCGTCACATACTCGCCGCGAAAATCCGAGAAACCGTGTACCGAAATCCGTCAGCTTGTCCGGCAAATTGAAAAAGCCGCACCGCTGCTTCTGCTGGCCGTCTGCCTGCTGGCTCCGTTCCGCATCCACGCCGCCGCGCCGGAACAGCTCTTCGAACAGGCCATGCAGATCCGCGCCGAAAAACCGGATGAAGCTCAACCGCTCTTTACCGAAGCCGCACTCGGCTTTGAAGCCGACGAGCAGTTTCTCAACGCCGGCAACAGCTGGTTCTTCGCCGGACAAAACGGCCGCGCGCTCGCCAACTATCTGTCTGCCGAAAGTCTGCGCCCATTCAATAAGCAGATTCGTGAAAGCATCGCGTTCATCCGCACGCAACGAACCGATGTTTTCCAAACTTTGGAAAAACCGGCGACAAAATTTTCCAAAGGTTGGAAACGGTTCTGCCGCTGGACCCCGGCCATCCGCTTTGGACTGCTGACGCTGGTCTATCTGGCCGGATGGATTGCGTTTCTGATCGCGCGCTTTTTCGGAAAGCGTGTGCCTCACCGCGTCTGGATCGCGTTCGGAATTACCGCTCTGATTCCGGCAGCCTCACTGATTCAATCGAGTTTCCAACCTTTGGAAGGTGTCGTCATCGAACCGGCCGAAGCACGCCTCGGGCCGGGCTACGCCTATGATAAGGCGTATGAAACCCCGCTGCATGAAGCGACGGAGTTCCAATGGTTGGATCGTCGTGACGGATGGGTTCACGCCCGGCTTCCGGACAAATCCGACGCCTGGCTCCGTGAGTCGGCCTGTGCACAGATTAAGTAATCCTTAGCAAAGCCGCTTGAAATCGATGGCGATGATGTTGCGCCTCCTACATCCACGCCCATGATCGAATAATTTTAAGCAGTATTTAAATACTGTAATAATAAAAAATATCGACTTCTATCTGCGATATCTGTATAGTGCGGTTATGAAATCAAGATTTATACAGGTTAATGAGCTGTGCGCAGCAAGGATGGGACACTCCTTCCGGCAAAAACCTGTCTGCATAAAGGATGGGAACGCTCTGGTCATACAGCCGAAGGATGTCACCTCTGACGGAATTTTAAAAGTCGAAGGCCCCTGCCTGATCGACTTCCCTGCCGGGACAAACCTGAGCAAAGGCGACGTGCTGCTGATCAATCGCGGGCGTTTTACCGCCTGTCTATTTGAAGACAGCCTCGAAATGCCCTGCGTAGCGACCTCCGCTTTTATGATTCTCACACCAAACGATCCGGCGCGACTCCTGCCGGACTATCTGGCGCTCTTTCTTAATTCGACCGAAGGGCAGACCATTTTAAGGCGGCTCAACGAAACCACGACCATCCCGTTTATCAAGCTCAGCAATCTGGAATCCATTGAGATCCCCGTTCTGCCGCTGGACATTCAGCAAAAGCTGGTGGCGCTGGAACGGGCCAAACAGCGCTTTGCTCAACTGACCGCCCGCAAGGTGGATTTGCTCAACAACCTCATCAATCAACAACTGACGACTATCCATTGATTTAAAAAGGAGATCACCCCATGACCGTAAAAAAATACACACAGGAAGAACTTAATAAAACGCTCTGGAACGCGGCGGACTCCTCACGCGGCACCGTGGACGGCGGCGTTTACAAAGACTACGTCCTGCTGCTGCTCTTCTATAAATACATCAGCGACCTCCATCAGCACACCATCAACAAACTCAAAGAGCGCTACGGGGACGACCCCGACCGCATCGCCCTGCGCCTCAAAAACGAACGGTTCATCATTCCCGAAGGGGCCAGCTTCTTCGACCTCTTCAAAAAACTGGAAGCCGACAACCTGGGCGAACTGATCAACGTCGCCCTGCATAAGATCGAAGACGCCAACGGCTCGAGGCTCGAAGGCATCCTCACCGTCGATTTCAACTCCGACGCCATCCTCGGGAAAACCGAACAGCGCAACAAAATGCTGCGCAACCTCATGACCGACTTCGCCAAAATCGACATGACCGAAGCGGGCGACGATGTCATCGGCAACGCCTACATGTACATGATCGAACGCTTCGGCTCCGATGCCGGCAAAAAGGCGGGCGAATTTTTCACCGTTAAATCAGTCGCCCAGCTGCTGGCGCGACTGGTCAAACCGAAACCGGGCTGGCGCATCTGCGACCCGGCTTGCGGATCGGCGGGACTTCTGCTGCTGGCCGGTGAAGAGATCGAAAAACAGGGCTCCAAAGATTACGCGCTCTACGGGCAGGAAAGCAACATGGGCACCTACAACCTCGCCCGCATGAACATGTTCCTGCACGGCAAAGACTCCGCCCGCATCGAACAGGGCGACACCATCAACAACCCGCAGCTCAAAGAAAACGACGCGCTGATGAAATTCGACCTCGTCATCGCCAATCCGCCCTTCTCCCTCAAAAAATGGATGGGCGAAAACATCGAGAACGACAAATACAAACGGTTCTGGCGCGGAATGCCGCCCAAAACCAAAGGCGACTACGCCTTTGTCACCCACATGGTCGAAACGGCGAAGGCCAAAGAAGGCAAGGTCGCCGTCATCGTCCCGCACGGCGTGCTGTTCCGCGGAGCGGCGGAAGGAAAAATCCGCCAGAGCCTGCTGGAAGAAAACATCGTCGATACCGTCATCGGCCTGCCCGCCGGACTCTTCCAGACCACCGGCATCCCCGTCGCTATTTTGATCCTCGACCGCTCCCGCGAACCGGGCGGAAAGAATGAGAGCCGCAAAGACGTCTTCTTTGTCGAAGCCTCCAAAGAGTTCAAGCCCGGCAAGGCGATGAACACCATGGAACCGGCCAACATCCAGAAAATCCTCGACGCGGTTGAAAAACGGAAGGACATCCCGAAATTCTGCCGGGCGGTCACGCCTGAGGAGATTAGGGAAAACGACTACAACCTCAACATCACCCGCTACGTGGACACCTTTGAGGAAGAAGAGGAAGTTGATATCGAAGCCAATCTCAAAGAACTCAAACAGATCGATGCCGAACTCGCCGAAGTGGAAGTTGAGATGCAGAAGCACATGCAAGCGCTGGGCATTCAATAAAGAGGGTTAACCGCGAATTGATGCGAAAAAACAACCATATTTACCGGATGGGGAAAATGGTCGGGGACAGGAAAGGAAGAAACGGCTATGAAATCAATCATCAACATCAAGGGAACTGAAATTACGGTGATTTCCAAGGGGAAGGAGGACGACTTCATTTCACTAACCGATATTGCCAAGTATAAAAATCCTGACGATCCCCGGTTTGTCATTCAAAACTGGATGAGGACGCGATTCACCATCGAATTTATGGGCTTCTGGGAAGTGATGCACAATCCGGATTTTAACCGTGTCGAATTCGAGGCGGTTAGAAATGAGGCGGGAAGCAACTCATTTGTGATGACCCCGACAAAATGGGCTGAACTGACTCATGCGATTGGTGTGTATTCCAAGGCCGGTCGATACGGCGGAACGTTTGCTCACAAGGATATCGCCTTCGAATTCGCCTCATGGGTTTCTGCTGAGTTCAAGCTCTACATCATCAAAGATTACCAGCGGTTAAAAGAAAAAGAAACTTCCCCACAAGCTCTGGGGTGGAATCTGAGCAGAACGGCGGGGTTCCAATGCCTGGAAAACTCGGCCGCAATTTTTCCAAGGTCTGGAAGATTTAGGACCATGGAACACACAGACTACACGGAAAGTTCCAAGGGTTGGAAAAGCCAACCGTTCTTTTTCCAAGGTTTGGAAAAAACAGCTCGCAATCACGATGCGCGATTCAGACAACCCGCTTTGAAAGTGAGGTGTAAAGATGGCTGAAATAATTGATTTTCATAAAGCATTAGAACTATCCGAAGGAGGGAAACGACATCTGATGCTTGGTAACGGTTTCAGCCGTGCTTGCCGTAACGATCTCTTCGCCTATGAGGCGCTTTTCAAACAAGCAGAAGGCCAGCTCTCCGATCGCGTAAAGAAAGCATTCGAAATCCTGAACACACATGACTTCGAAACCATTATGCGAATACTGAATTCGAGCGCGGACGTGCTCCCGGTTTATACAAGCGACGCGTCTTTGATTTCCCTTCTGGAAGAAGATGTCCATGCTCTGCGCGATGCGTTGGCAACAGCAATTGCCGGAAGCCACCCAGCTCGACCGGGAGACATCAGCCCCTTTGAGTTTGCAGCTTGTCGCAGTTTTCTGAACAACTTCAACAATATCTACACGCTTAATTACGACCTGCTTCTTTACTGGGCGCTCATGCAGGATGAAGTTGATTCGCTTAAAATAGAGTGCGATGACGGATTTCGGCACCCGGAAGATGGGGAGCATGATTATGTGGTGTGGGATGCCGCAGACAGTACTACACAAAATATTTT
>JBFWJN010000121.1:0-9505 GCA_050253185.1 Kiritimatiellales bacterium
CGCCGTGGTCGGCCAGCCGCACAAACTACACGGCGAAATTCCCGTGGCCTATATTGCGCTCAAAGAAAGTTTCCAATGTCTGGAACAGGATATCCGCGTGTTCTGCCTGAAGCATCTGGGCCGGCACGAGGTGCCGAAAAAAGTGATTTTCATGAACGAGCTGCCGAAAAATGCGGCGGGAAAAATTGTAAAACGCGAACTGCGCAAAGCAGGAGAAGTGGAACGGGGAGTGGATCTATGAATATCCGCATTAATGAAAAACAGGCGGTTCAGAACCTGATGGAATTGCTGGCCGCCGACGGTCCGAGCTACGGCGAAGGTCCCGCGGCGGACGCTGTAAAAAAACTGCTCATTTCCGCCGGCTGCAACTCGAAGTGGATCCGGGAGAATGTCAGTAAAAAACGGCTTCCGAAAGAATTCACGATTGGCAACCTCGTCGTCAAAATCCCCGGGACAGTCAAAGCGCCGCGCATCATGTTTTCCGCTCATCTGGATACGGTTCCGATCTGTCGCGGAGCCGTGCCGGTCAAACAAGGAAATCGGATTGTACCGAAAGGAAAAACCGCTCTCGGCGGTGACAACCGCGCATCCGTTGCGGCCATCGTTACGATGGCGCAAACCATTCTGCACAGCGACCTGCCCCGCCCGCCGATTACCCTGCTCTTTACCGTCGGCGAAGAAAACGGCCTGTTCGGTGCCAAAGCCTTCGAAGCGGCGGACGGCGGGAATCCGGCAATGTGCTTTAACCTCGACGGCGGCGGCGAGCGCGGCGGTGTGGTCGGAGCGCTCGGAGCCATCCGCTGGGAAGCCGAAGTTCTCGGAAAAAGCTCCCACGCCGCAATGAATCCCGAAGGCGGAATTTCATCCGCCGTTATTGCGGCCAATGCCATCGCATGGCTGAAAGAAAACGGATGGTTCGGCCGGATTCAGAAAGACCGCTGCGAGGGCACGACCAATATCGGCGTGATGCACGGCGGCGATGTCGACAATCAGGTGATGGACTGCCTGAAAATCACCGGTGAATGGCGCAGTCATAATCCGAAATCGCTCGAAAAAATTTCCAATGTCTGGAAAAAGGCGTTTGAGAAAGCCGCCCGCGAGCTGAAAAATAATCTGGGGGAATGCGGTCGCGTTGAATTTTTTACCGCCAGCGATTACCGTAGTTTCCGGCTGAAAAACAACGAACCGGTCGTGAAGAGATTCCTGAAAGCCGCCCCGATGGCCGGTCGGCGGGCCTATACGGAAGTGATCTGCGCCGGGCTCGACGCCAATATCCTGAACGAAAAAGGAATTCCGACGATTACCTTCGATGCTGGCAATCACCATGCGCATGACCTGAATGAGTATGTGGATATTCCGCGCTATCTGGAAGCGTGCAGACTGTCAGTGGCACTGGCAACGATGAGCGAATAAAAGAACGTCTGATGTTCTGCCAAACTTTCGTTTGGCGGAGAGAGAGGGATTGACGTTCGCGAAGCTCACTGCCTCGATTCTCGAGGCCTGTCTCGCCCTTCGGGCTCGGCTCGAACCCCGGGTTCTCATCCCTGCATTGGAACTGCCAAACTTTCGTTTGGCGGAGAGAGAGGGATTCGAACCCCCGGAACCTTGCGGCTCTCCGGTTTTCAAGACCGGCGCATTAAACCACTCTGCCATCTCTCCGAAAGTGAGCGGAAAATATACGGGCTCCGGCGGGAATATCAAGCGTTTGCGCCGCAATACTTCTGTAAAACCGCGAGGAGCGCATCGCGATGCACCGGCTTGGACAGATAATCATCCATTCCCACGTCCAGGCACTTCTGCCGATCCTCTTTGAGGGCATGGGCAGTCATGGCGACAATCGGAATTTCACGGATTTCACCGACCATCTGACGGATTGCCCGGGTGGCTTCAAAGCCGTCCATGACCGGCATCTGGCAGTCCATGAAAATCAGATCAAACCGGCGAATGGCAATCTGCTCGAGGGCCCGTGCTCCGTTCGGGACAACCGTGACGCTGCATCCCAGCTTTTTAAGCATGGCTGTCGCAACTTTCTGATTCACCAGATTGTCTTCGACGAGGAGAATTTCCGCGGAAACGGTGCGTGATGACGGATCGCCGGACACAACGGGCTCAACGGCCGGCGGCGGCTCTTCCTTTACCGCTTGAAGCTTCAGGTTAAAGCTGAAGGTGGTTCCTTTGTTCACCTGACTCTGAACGGTGATGTCGCCGCCCATGAGACGGACGAGCTGTCGGGTGATGGACAGGCCGAGTCCGGCGCCTCCGTATTCCCGCTTGAAGGAACTGTCGCCCTGCGCAAATTTTTCAAAGATGCGGTCCTGCAGTTCCGGGCTCATCCCGATCCCGGTGTCTTTCACGTCGGCCAGCAGGTTCCAGTCCTCCCCATCTTTTTCGGCCTGCATGCGGATCTGGATGTGTCCGTCATGTGTGAACTTCAGTGCGTTTCCAACGAGGTTGATCAGTATTTGCCGGACACGACCGGCATCACCCAGCAGCTGTTTGGGTACGTTGTCCCGAATCTCCACCGAAAGGTCCACGCCTTTGCGCCCGGCGCGGTCGGCAAACAGCAGGACCACTTTTTCGGCGGTATCGCGCGGGCAGAACGGTTCGGGATGAAGCCGAACCTCCCCGGCTTCGATCCGGGAAATATCTAGGATTTCATCAATGATACTGAGCAGTTCCTTGGTGGAATCCAGAATGGTCTGCACGCTGTCGCGCTGCTCTTCGCTCAGTTCCGTCTCCATAAGAAGATGTGTCATGCCCATGACGCCGTTCATCGGCGTACGGATTTCATGGCTCATGTTTGCCAGGAACTCGCTCTTTGCCCGGTTGGCGCGTTCCGCCGATTCCTTGGCTTTCACTAGCGCTTCCCCGGCGCGCTTGAGTTCTGACAGGTCGACATCGATGACGTACATTTCCCATTCCCCGCGCTGATTGCGGGTGGCGAGGCGACAGGAATAGACCGCGACCGATTCGCCGGAGGCGGTGCACTTCATCATTTCGCCGGACGGAATCGGCTCGCCGGTCCGGACCCAGACTTCAAAGGCACGAACCATTTCTTCGCGACGTTCCTGCGGGAGAACCAGCTCTTCAATCCGGCGTCCCAGGGCTTCCTTGCGGGAATATTTATAAAGCTCTTCGCTGGCGCGGTTCCAGAAGATGGCTTCGCGGGAGGCATTGTAGCCCTGCACCGCAATGTGCGGAATTTCCTCAAAGAGAAAACGCAGGCGTTTTTCACTTTCCTGCAGGGCATCATACATGCGCCGGCGGTCGGTGATGTCCTGTCCGACGCTCTGGATTTCCACGACCCGGCCGGCATCATCAAAGACCGCAATGTTCTCCCACTGTACCCAGGCGGTGTGCGTACGGGCCCGCATGCGGTGCTCCACCATCACCACGCGTTCCCGGCGGGATACCAAGGCTTCAATGGAACGGTCCGGTATGGAAAGGTCATCGTAATAGACGTAGCTCTGCCAGAGAGCGCCGATCAGCTCGCCGCGCGACCGGCCAACGAACCGGCAGAAGGCTTCGTTGACAAAAGTGAAACAGCCGTCTGTATCGACGCGGATAATAAAGTTGCTCTGCGCTTCAATCAGGCCGCGATAGCGCATCTCGCTTTCTTTGAGGGCGTGTTCGGCGCGGCGGCGTTCGGTCATATCGCGCATCAGCAGCAGAACCGCACTCCGCCCTTCGTACCGAAGCGGCGCACCGATGATTTCCACCGGAACTTCCCGTCCGTCGCCGGACAGCGCGGTGCCTTCATAGCGTTTCAGTTCGCCGGTAAACCATTTCCGGAAGTCGCGGATTAGGGTTTCGCGGTTGGCCGGCGGAACCAGTTCGGATACGTTTTTCCCAATCAGTTCACTTCGACTCATGCTGTGAAAGGCACAGGCCACCGGATTGGCGTCGAGCACTTCGCCCTTTTCGTCTTCGATGAAAATGGCATCCGGCGAGTTCTGAAAAATTGTGCGCAGACGTTCTTCGCTGTTCCGCAGCGCCTCGGTTTTTTCCATGACCCGGCGCGACAAGCGCATATCCCAGACCCAGAACAGAAGCACGGCGGCCAGCAGGATGCCGGTTCCGATGACGACATAGCGGATGTAACGGACGGCCTGAAACCCGAGCGAGGTATATTCAACACCGGACCATTTCTTCTGAATCTGGGCAATAGCGCCGGATTGCCGGGCCTCCTGCATGCCTTTGCAGAGAATGGAGAGCAGTATCGGGTTATCTTTGTCGACCGCCATGCAGCAGCTGGCTTCGTAAAGAACCGGTCCGACTTTTTTCACTCGATCGGTCAGGTTCTCTTCATACAGGTAATAATAAACCACCTGTTCATCGCCAATAATCGCGTCGGCCCGCCTGTCGGCGACCGCCTCAATGGCCTGTTTAAAACTCGGCGTCAGGAGGAACCGGCACTGAATGCCTTTCAAGCGGAGAAACTCCTCGGCATAGTCCCCGTCCTGCATCGCCACGACCCGGCCGTTCAGATCCTTCAGGGAACGAACTTCCGTCGACGACGAAGGCACGAAAATCGATGCAGGAACTTTGAACAGCTCCGGCGTAAATGAAAACTGAGCGGATCGTTCCGCACTGTAGAACAGGCAGGTCACCGCATCGTACTGCCCGCTCAAAACTGCTTCCCGGGCATCCCGGAACGGCATGTGGTGGAATTCCGGATCAAACCCAGCCGCCTGACCAAGCCATTTTCCGGCTTCGACCGCCATTCCCATCGACTCACCCTGCCGGCCGAGGAATTCAAACGGAGGATAGTTCTGGGTGCTGGCGAACCGGACAATTCCCTTGTGTTCTTTCAGCCAGTCGCGCTCCTGATCGGTTAATTGAACCGCCTGAACGCCGATCGCCGAAGCGATCAGACCAAAGAGCAGGCAGACTGTCGTTCTGAATTTCAAGGGGTGCATCTGGGCGCATTATAAATAAAACCGAAAGATCGTCGAGCGGGAAGGCAGTCTTTCCAGACATTGGAAAACCGGCGGGCGGAATCTTCCAATGCCTGGAAAAAACCGGCTCAGCCGACATCGACGATCGACGGCGTGTAGTCGGCGGGCGGCTCATAGCCGAGCAGCCGGATGCAGGTCGCGGCCAGACTGCTGATGCCGAGATCCGTCGCCGCGGAAAGGCGGGCGCTGGACACGCCGGACGGATCGTAGACGACAGCCGGGACGGGGTTCAGTGAATGAGCGGTTTTGGCTTTGGGCTGCCCGTCTTTACCGAATTTGACGTCACCGGTTTTTTTATCGTGCTCATACATGTCATCGGCGTTGCCATGGTCGGCGCTGATAACCATGATCCCGCCAGCCTTTTCCACCGCGGCTTTCAGGCGGCCGATGCCGTCGTCCACCGCTTCAACCGCAATTTTGACGGCCGGGAAGATGCCGGTGTGGCCGACCATGTCGCCGTTTGGATAGTTGAGGCGGATGAATTCGTATTTTCCGCCTTCGATCGCTTTTACGACTTCATCGGTGATTTCATCGGCTTTCATGCGCGGTTTTTCTTCAAACGGGCAGATATCGGATTTGATTTCGATGTAATCCTCGAGTGCTTCGTTGAATTTGTCGGCGCGGTTGCCGTTGAAGAAGTAGGTGACGTGTCCGTATTTCTGGGTTTCGCTGATGGCCAGCTGGTGCACGCCGGTCGCGGCGAGATATTCGCCCATCGTCCGGTCAATGGCCGGCGGGGTGACGAGATAGTTGCGCGGAATGCCGAGATCGCCGTCGTACTGCATCATGCCCGCATAGAAAACGTCCGGCCTGGGGCCGCGGTCAAATTCGGTCAGCTCGTCCGCCTCGAAGGCTTTGGTGATTTCGAGTGCGCGGTCGCCGCGGAAGTTGAAGAAGACAACGCTGTCGCCGTCGACAATCGGCCCCACCGGGCTGCCGTCGCGTTCAATCACGAAGGGCGGCAGATCCTGATCGAGGATGCCGGGCTTTTCTGTACGAAATATTTCAATGGCTTCTTTCATTGATCCAAATTTGCGGCCTTCGCCTTTCACGTGGGTCTCCCAGCCGCGTTTGACCATGTCCCAGTTGGCGTTGTAGCGGTCCATGGTGATGTTCATGCGGCCGCCACCGGATGCGATGGCATAATCGACGCTGCCGTCGGCATTCAGACCGGCAAGAAACGCTTCGAACGGTTCAACATAGTCGAGCGCCGACGTGGGCGGTACATCGCGGCCATCGATCAGCGGATGGATGCGGGCCGTTTTAACGCCTTCAGCTTTTGCCTGCGTGAGCATGGCTTTCAGGTGTTCAATATTGCTGTGCACATTGCCGTCGGAAAACAGGCCGATGAAATGCAGGGCCGACCCGTTTTCCTTTACGTTGGCGACCAGCTTTTTCCAGGTTTCGCCGTCGTACATCGCGCCGGACGCGATCGCCTCGCCGACCAGCGCGGCACCCTGATGAAATACCCTTCCGCATCCGATGGCATTGTGCCCGACTTCGCTGTTGCCCATGTCGTCATCGCTCGGCAGGCCAACGGCGGTTCCGTGCGCCTTGAGCTGTGTGTGAACACAGTTGGCCATCAGCCAGTCCAAGTTCGGCGTTTCCGCAACACGCACATAATCGCCGTCCACATATCTGCCGATTCCGACACCATCCATGATCACCAGCACAACCGGACCGTTCGGCCCTGTAAAAACCGTTGATTTCCTCAATGCTTCCATCGTTGCTCCTCTTGTTTTTAAATCCGTTGTTTTAAAGGGGTAAAATATGCCCTGAACGACCATTCCACTCAAGTTTTCAAGCTAACTCTTATCAAATGCCTTCTTGCAATGAGGGGACTGGCGTGTAGCATCGGCTCCCGAAAAAATCAATTATCACAGGAGAGTGCATGGCCAAGGACGATGTCATTGAACTAGAAGGTGTTGTAGAGAAGGTTCTGCCCGCCACGATGTATAACGTAAAACTGGAAAACGGTCACACCATTCTGGCCCACATCTCCGGCAAAATGCGCAAGCACTTCATTCGTATCGCCGTCGGCGACCGCGTCACCGTGGAAATTTCCCCGTACGATCTGAGCAAGGGACGCATCACCTACCGGCACAAAAACTAACAGGAGCCTGCCGCCATGCCGGACAAACGCAGCCTCTGGGGAAGTAAAATCGGATTTCTACTGGCCGCGATCGGGTCCGCCATCGGACTCGGAAACATCTGGCGCTTCAGCTACATGTCTTTTCAATACGGCGGCGGCGCGTTCCTGATTCCCTATTTTGCCGCCCTGCTGCTGGCCGGTATTCCACTCATGATTCTGGAATACACCATTGGCCACAGGGAAAGAGCCTCTTCCCCGCTGGCCTTTGCCCGAATCGCACCGCGCTGGGAATGGATCGGCTGGTGGATGCCGACCGTCGCGCTGTTCGGCATCATGCTCTATTATTCCGCGGTGATCGGCTGGTGCATCAACTACCTGTTCTTTTCCGCAAACATGGCGTGGGGAAGCGATCCGCAGGGCTTTTTTTTCGGCCTGTTCCTGCAGGTTTCCGACGGTCCGTTTCAGCTCGGAGGCATTCGCTGGCCGATCCTTGCCACAACCCTGCTTGGGTGGGGCCTCTGCTGGATCATCTGTTTCCGCGAAATCAGCCACGGCATTGAAAAGGCCTGCATGGTGTTCATGCCGCTGCTGTTCATCCTCACCCTGGTGCTCGTCGGCTGGACCCTGACGCTCGACGGCGCATGGGAAGCCATCCGCAGCAACTACCTCACCCCCGACTGGAACAAAATCAATATCTTCAAAAATCCGTCCGCGTGGGGTGTCTGGGCGGCCGCATTCGGCCAGATCTTTTTTACGCTGTCACTCGGGTTCGGCATCATGATCACCTATGCCAGCTACCTGCCCTCGAAAACCGATATCACCGGCAACGCACTCTGGACCTGCGCAATCAACTGCCTCTATTCCTTCATTGCCGGATTTGCCGTCTTCGGCATCGTCGGCTTCATGGCGTCCGCATCCGGCGCAGAATTCAGCGATGTCATCAAAAGCGGACCGCAGCTCGCCTTTGTCGTCTATCCCGAAGCCATCCGCCAGCTGCCGGTCGGCAGCGCCCTGTTCGGGATTCTGTTTTTTCTCGTCCTGCTGGTTGCCGGCCTCTCTTCCGGCATCTCGCTGATTGAAGCCTTCACCTGCGCGCTGATCGATAAATTCAACTGCTCCCGCCGCAAAACCGTCACGGTCGTCTGTCTGCTCGGATTCGCCGGCAGCCTTGTTTTCACCACCCGCGCCGGGCTGCTCGTTCTCGACATTCTCGACCACTTCGTCACCAATTACGGGCTGATCGCGGGCGGCATTCTGGAATGCCTGCTGGTCGGCTGGCTGCTCAAGGCCCGGACCGCCCGCGACTATGTCAACGGGCTCGGCGGACTGCGGCTCTCCCCGATCTGGGACCTCTGTGTCTGCTGGCTCACGCCCGCCATTCTGCTGGTCATCTTCGGCCAAACGCTCTGGAGCGACCTGCGTCACGCCTACGGCGGCTATACGCCCGCGGCCCTGATCCTGTTCGGTGTCTGCTGGATGGCGGTCATCCTCACGGCGGCATTCATTCTCAAGCGCTACGCATGGCCGCCCGACAAACTGCAGCACGACCACACCCCGAACGAGGAAACCCTGCTGACATAATGCAAAATACGGCAGAATCGTTTGACAAAGCCGGACCCATCCCCTAAGTTTTCCGCCTTTATTAACAATTTACCCGCTTGAAGGGGGTGTTTAAGAATATGGCCAGTACAACATGTGAAGTGAAACTCCGCCGCGGCGAACCCGTCGAAAAAGGGCTTCGTCGTCTCAAGAAGCTGCTCGACCGGGAAGGCATCCTGAAGGAAATGCGCGGACGGCGTCACTTTGAGAAGCCGGGCGACAAACGTCGCAAGAAACAGGCCCGCGCCCGCGCCCGTGCGGCCCGCGACAGCCGTATATCCTCCTCCCACTAACACGGAATTGAAAACGAGGTTTAACCATGCCGAATATTAAAAGTGCAAAGAAAAGAATGCGGTCGTCTGAAAAGCGCCGCGTCGGCAATGTGGCTGTGAAGACGAAAGTCAAAACCGCCCGCCGCAAAACGCGCGAGACACTCACTGCGGGTTCTGCGGAAGCCGCCGTGGATGCCGTTCGCAGCTACAGTTCGACGCTCGACAAAGCGGTCAAACGCGGGGTGATCAAAAAGAACACCGCCATCCGCCGCAAAAAACGCGCTGCTGAAGCTCTGCGCAAGCTCGCGAAATAAGTTTTCCAAACCTTGGAAAACAGAAAAGCCGTCCTTCACCGGACGGCTTTTTCAGTTTATAGGCCAGACAGAAAGCAGGAACGTTTGATACACCCGTCGGCTTTACCAGGCGGTCACCACCGTACTGATCACCTTGCGGGCCATATCGTCGGCCGCAGCCGGCAGCGCACGCATCTTGGCGGAAGTCAGGTCGCCCGCATAGTCAAAGTCCTCTTCGCCGAGAACCATCGGGGTTTCCAGAATCACTTCGCCGGTCGCCGCATCCGACAG
>JBFWJN010000122.1:0-9477 GCA_050253185.1 Kiritimatiellales bacterium
GTAGTTGTCGTTGTAATCCAGCAGCAGCGCAATCTGTTTTATCTCGGTCATACGCAAAACATATGTGATCCAAGCGAATTGCGCACGAAAAATCCCGGACGGTTCTGCACCTCGCAGTACAGACCTCCATCACCGGCATATTTCCGATCCGTCGACCTTAGAGACCAGATTCGCGGACATGGAAATATCTGGATGGCGTGGAACCGAGCCGGCGCCGGAACATGGCAATGAATGCACTGAGGTTCTGATAACCGAGGTCCAGCGCAACGCGGGTCACCGATTGTCCCTGGCTGAGGCGGTCAACGGCTTCGAGCAGCCGGAGCTGCGAACGCCACTCGCCAAACGTCATCCCGGTCTGCTGCTGAAAGAGCCGGGCGAGCGTACGGGAAGTGGCCCCGGCGGTTTGCGCCCATTCATCGAGTGTACGGTTGTCATCCGGAGTTCGAATCAGTGCGTCCATGATTTTCCGCAGCCGCGGGTCTTCGCTCATCGGCAGGTTGAGCGGCGCCGGTTCCATCCGCTGCAGTTCATCCAGAATCACCTGCATGAGCCGGGCGACCGGACCGTCCGGATCGGACATCTCTTCTTCTTCGCCCGCGCGCAGAATCAGCTCGCGCAGCAGCGGCGACACGTTGAATACGATACAACGCTCCGGCAGCAAAGCCGCTGCCTTTGGATCGATAAAGAGATTCCGGATGGATACGGCACCGGGGAAATGCACCTGATGTTCGGTCTGCGGCGGAACCCACACGGCCTGCGACGGAGGAACCAGCCAGGTATCGGTCTGCGTGACGACCCGCATCACCCCGCGACTGGCAAACATCACCTGCGCCCGCGGATGCGTATGCGGAGCGGCGCAAACTGCATTTTTGACTTCGGTGCAATACGCAATAACCGGCCGGGATGCGTTCAGAACAAAGCCGATCTCGACCGGCGCCAGACGGTTTGTCTGTTTTGAGTTATTCATTGTCGTATTATCGTGAGACAGACACGCCCGTACCTTCTATGATTTCTCCGGAATATCGAGGAGAAATGATGAATTCGACCAAAAAAGAACACGACCGGCAGATTGTAGATCAGTTTTCAAAACAGGCGATTCCGTTTGCCAAGCTGCCCGCTCATTTGGGTGACATTGAACGGCTGACCGAAATGGCCCGGCCCCACCCAAACGATCACGCACTGGACGTCGCCTGCGGTCCCGGACTGGTGGCGTGCGCCTTTGCCCCGCATGTCGAGCAGATTGAGGGAATCGACATTACCGCGGCGATGATCGACCTGGCACAGGTCCGCCAGAAAGAGGCCGGCATAGAGAATGCCCGCTGGACACTCGGCACGGTCGATCCGCTACCTTATCGCGACGAGTCGTTTTCGCTGGTCCTCACGCGATACAGTTTCCATCACTTCCTGAATCCGCGGAACGTGCTGCGGGAGATGATTCGCGTCTGTCGTCCCGGCGGCCGGATTCTGGTGGCGGATGCCGTTGTACCGCCGGACAAAGCGGAAGCGTACGACCGAATAGAAAAACTGCGCGACGCCTCCCATACCCGCGTGCTGCGGAGCGGCGAGATGGACGACGGATTCCGGGCATTCGGCCTGACGGAATGCCGGCAGAGCGGCTATACCGTTCACGTGGAGCTGGAAGCCCAGATGAATGCATCGTTTCCTGAACCCGGCGATGAGGTGCATCTGCGCAGAATGATTACAGACGATGTCGGTATCAACCGGCTCGGCATTCATGCGCGGCGGGAGAACGGTGCCGTCTGGTTTTCGTATCCGATTTCCGTTTACTGCGGGCGCAAATCGCTCTGAGCCAGCGGACGTTCCAAGCAGTGGAAACTTTTCGGTGTCTTTTTCCAATGCCTGGAAAAACTATTTGGCGGTGAGGCGGCGGACCGCTTCTGCGGTGAGAAAGCCGGTCGGGCCGACGGCCTCGCGAATGGCGTCGACGGTGTCGGCGGCGGTTGCGCCGGGATGATGCTGCATGTAGAGCGCGGCGACGTGCGCGGCGTAGGCGGTGGCGACGGAGGTGCCGCGCGAGCCGTCAACGGAGCCGGGTGCGACGAGGTCAACGAAGTCGCCGCGGTTGGAATAGTCCGCGAGCCGGTCGCCGTCGGAGGCCGCCACGCCGATGACGCCTTTGTAGGCGGCCGGATATATCGGGGCACCGGTGTTTTCGTTGCCGACGGCGGCGAAGATGAGCGCGCCTTTGGAAGAGGCGTAGTTCATGGCCGATTCGATGAATCGGCTGGGCGTTTCGGTGCCCCAGCTGAGGCTGAGCGGTCCGGAGCTGGTTTCAACCGCATGCGTCACCGCGCTCATCATGGTGAAATTGTCGGCCATGCCGTCGTCGGCAAAGGCTTTGACGGCCACAACAGGAACGCCCTCGCCGACGGAGCTGCCGTATGGGTCGAGCTGCCCGGCGGCGAGCTGGGCCATGAGTGTACCGTGGCCGATGGCGTCTTCGGTGAGCGGCACATCGGGATTCGTGGCATCGAAAGCGCTGATGACGGCGCGTCCCAGATCGGCGCCGGCCAGCAGCCCGGAATCGAGCACGGCGACGGCAACCGGACTGTCGGTAGACGGCGCAATCCATTCCGAAACGGTGGCGGCTTTGGACGGGACGGTCATTTCGGGCAGGTTGTAGACGTAGTTCGGTTCGGCAAGCGTGATGCCGGAATCGTTAGCGAGCTGCGCGGCAAGGTCCGGGATGTTGGTTCCTTCGGGGAGCAGGATGCGGTAGATACCGAGCAGTTTATTCGCAGAAATGACCGTTCCGCCGGTCCGAACCAGAAAAGCGTGCAGGTCCGCAAGCGTGGATCCAGGGCCGAACCCAATGAGGATTTCGCGGGCCATAAAGCGCTCCGCTCCGTCCATGGAGGTTTCGACACGGCGCGCGGCGCGCAGCGGCTGTGCCGAAGCGGAATCGCCTTTGCGAAAAACGCGAAGACCGGTCAGCCGGATCAAGTCGCCGTGCGGCGCGGTGTCGCGCTGCCAGTCGAGCAGATAGTCGCAGTCCGGCAGCATGGCATCGAAAACGGCTTCGATGGGATCTCCGGACCAACTGCCGGTAACGGTGTTTTCGAGCTCCGGGTCGAGCTCTACGCGAACTCCGGCCCGGGTGAAGCGTTCGAGGAGCTGCGGAAGCGGCTCGTTCTCCGCCGTCAGCCAGAGCCGGTCGCCGTCCAGACGAAACTGGAGGACAGACGCCCCGGCAAATCCGGCGGAAATCAGAGCGGCCAGCAGAAGAAAACGGTACACAGCGCACATGATAGAAAAGGTAGCAGGATTGTGAGCAGATGGCAACCGGCACGGTCTAATAGGATGATTGACGGAAGCGGAGGGGGGACGTACCCTTAACGACTCATGAACAGACACTTTTTCCAGTTTTGCATCGTGGCGACAGGAGCAGTTCTCTGCGGCAGCCTGGCTGCCGATGAGCTCGACGACGCACTGGCGGCCCTGAAGAAAAAGGCGCACCGGCGGGTTTATTCTGCGCATGCCAAGATGGACACCCCTGCCCTGAACGTTCCGACTGCCCCGACCGAAGAGGAAAAAGCTCTGGATCGCCTACTTCGGGAAAAGGATGCACAACAGGATAATCTGGCCATTCAGTCGAGAAGTGCCATGCCGCGCCCGGTCACCATCCCGCGGGCCGTCGCCCCGGATGCCGCCGAAACACAGGACAGCAACTGGCTGACGCCGGCGTTTCTGGATAAAGAGGCCGCCGTTTCGATGCCTGATGAGGACGGAACCGACTGGATTTTCAACGAGGTGGAGCGGCAAAAGGGCCTTCGGGAAGAAAAGCTTGCTCTGCAGGAGGAAAACACACGTGTCGAGCAACTGCTGAAACAGAAAAATCAGGCAGCAGAACTGAACCGGCTGAAGCAGTACAGCCAGACTCCCGGACTGACATTCGGACAGGAGCGCGAGGATCGCAGTTTTTCTCTGAGACCCTCAACAGAGCATCCCGATCCGCTGGCCATCATCCGGCCGCCGTCCAGGCAGACCGCCGAGCCTACTGTGCCCCTGTTTTCTCCGGAGGCCGTTCGTGCCGCCTCCCAGCCCGCACCCCGGCTCCCCGGACTTAATCCGTTGAAAAATACGGACGAAACGCCATCCAAGACATCCGCCTATCAATCCTCACTCAGCCCGTACCTGTCCACAGGGTCCGAGGTGAAACCGCTGTCCCCGCTGGAATCGATTAAGAAGTCGCGCTCCACAGATCCGTTCCGCGACGACTCCATGCCGAAAGTCAAAACCGGCATTTGGCACTAAGCCCACAGGTTTTCCGGGTAGATTCCGGCAGCAATCTTTTCGCGAATGCCGGCCATCACCTGCGGTTTATCCTCCGCGTACGTCACGCCCATCCATTTTTCGTTCGTGGGCAGAACCGTTACGCTGGTTTCGCCGTTCCGGATCATCCCGTCGATGAGTTCCGGCAGCAGATATTCGCTTTTCAGCTCATTTCCCGCCCGTTCGAGGAACCGGACAAATCCGGTTTCCAAGGATTGGAAAAGCCTGGGCGTAAAGCCCCAGGTGTTCATCGAAACCATATCGTTATCGCGCATTTCGCCGCCGTCAAAACGGATCACGCCGTCGGTTCCGCGTGCGATATTGAAGCGTTCCGTTACGGAGACAAGATGACCGTTTTCGACCTCGCAGGCTCCGCGGGCAACGCCGCCGTGAGGCGAAAGCGTGTTTTTGATGTAAAACCCGACCATGCAGCAGTCGGTGCTGTCAACGTCCATGGCCATCAGCTGCTTTGCCAGCACCTCAAAGGATTCGCGGCCGTAGAAATCGTCGGCATTGATGACGGCAAACGGCTCGGTGACGACCGGTTTGGCCATCAGCACGGCCTGGCCGGTACCCCACGGCTTGGTGCGGTTTCCAGGGATTGGAAATCCGGCCGGTATTTTTTCCAATGTTTGGAAAACCATTTCGACGTCGATGCGCCCGTCGAATTTTTTGCCGATAACTTCGCGAAAGGCCTTTTCGATGTCGGGACGGATGATGAAAACGACTTTGCCGAATCCGGCGCGAATGGCGTCGTAGACGGAATAGTCGAGGACGATTTCGCCGGACGGACCAACCGGATCGATCTGCTTGAGTCCGCCGTAGCGGCTGCCCATACCGGCGGCCATGATGACGAGTGTGGGTTTCATGGATTCTCCAATTACAGGCTGCCGACGATCAGTAGCGCGGCGCTGAGCGCGCCGATGAACCAGGTTTGCGGATCGCGGGCGGCAAAGTCGAGCGGGTCGTCGGACAGTTCGCCGCGGCCCGCGAGCAGCCAGATGCGGGCGATCCAGTAGAGCAGCGGCGGACAGAGCAGCCAGAGCAGTGCCGGATGGCTGTAGAACTGCACGACTTTTGCGCTGTTGATGTAAAGCGCCAAAACCAGCACGGAGATGATGCCGCTGCCTGCGCCGAGGCCGGCCAGCAGCGGCAGGTCGGCGGTCCGGTAGCCGCGGCCGCGAACCCGCACGACTTCGGGGTGACCCTGCGATGCTTCGTGCAGTTCGGCATAGCGTTTGACGAGCGCGAGGCTGAAGAAGAGAAACATGGAAAATGCGATGAGCCACGTGGAGGTTTCGACGTCGTAGGCTGCCGTCCCAGCAAGGATGCGAATGGCGTAGAGTCCGGCCAGTGTCATGACGTCGAGCAGCGCGAGCTGTTTGAGCCGCCACGAGTAGAGCGTGGTGATGACCAGATAGAGAACGAGAATAGAACAGAAGGCCGGCGGAAGCAGCAGGCAGAGACCGAATGCAGCAGCGACCAGCAGCGGCACGGCGGCGGCCGCAGCGGCCAGGCTCAGATTGCCGGCGGCGAACGGCCGGTTTTTTTTGCGCGGATGGTGCTGGTCGGCGTGCAGGTCGAAGAGATCGTTGAGTACGTAAATGGCGGAGGCGGTCGCACTGAAGGCGAAAAAGGCAATGCCGGCTTTCATATAGAGCGAAACATCGTCCAGCCGATGTGCCAGCAGCATCGGCAGGAAGATGAGAATGTTTTTCATCCACTGCTGGACGCGCAGGGCTTTGAGCCAGGTTTTCAGCCGTGGTGGACGATCTTCAAAAATCCGGGCAGACCGGTTTTTGAGCGCGCGGCGGACCGGGGCAGACGGATTGACGGCGATAATTTCGCGGGCCGCGTCCCAGACCGGCAGGTCATCGAACGAGTTGCCGGCGTAATCAAACTGGGTTTCGCCGAAGCGTGCGATCAGCGCATCGCGCTTGCGTGTACGTTTGAGGTTCACGGCGCCGTCGCTGGCCATGACGTCGCTGAAGAGTCCGAGATGTGCCGCGACGGCATGGGCCGGAACGGTATCGGACGCCGTAACGAGAATCAGCTCCCGTCCTTTGCGCCGTTCGCTCTGCAGGAAGGTGAGCAGTCCGGGATGGAACGGCAGCGCGGCGGGGTCGAGTTCAATTTCCTGCGCGACGCGGCGCTTGAGCGCGGCCAGTCCGCCTTTTGTCCGCAGCAGGGTGAAGAACGTCGCCGGTTTCGTGCGAAGCAGCAGAAGCAGCGCCTGCGCGAAGGTGTCGGTCTTGACGAGGGTGCCGTCAAGGTCGACGCAGAGCGGAACAGAGGATTGTGCGGACGGTTCAGCCATTGCGCGGCAGTATTCAATACTTCCTGCGCCGGAACAATTTGAAAAATACCATTTTCATCTTTCATCCCGCATCGTTCATAGGCCATCGTTGCCGGAATGAATCCGCTTGATAACATCCGTATTGTGCTGGTCGATCCGAAGTATGCCGGAAACATCGGCTCCGTCTGCCGTGTGATGATGAACATGGGCATCACCGATCTGGCGCTGGTGACGCCAGGGGATCACCTTTACTGGGAGGAAGCCCGCAAGCTGGCGTTCCGGGCCGAGCCGATGCTCGACAGCGCGAAGATTTTCCAAACATTGGAAGAAGCGGTGGCGGACTGCACGGTCGTGGCCGGGACCAGCGCGCGAACCGGCCTGTATCGCGATCACGCTTTGCTGCCGCGCGAGTTTGCGCCGGTGGCGCTCGACTCCGCCGCACACCATAAGGTTGCGCTGGTGTTCGGTCGCGAAGACAAGGGGCTGTTTAACGAAGAGATCGCGGTCTGCACGCACATCATCAACATCCCGTCGAGCGAGCTGTACCGCTCGCTGAATCTTTCGCACGCCGTGATGGTCTGCTGCTATGAACTGTTTCAACTGGCCGGCAGTCCGTCGTACACACCACCGGAAGAAGGCTCGCCGGAAGCGGACGGTGCGATGCGCGAGCGGCTGTTCGATGCGTGGCAGCATATGATGATCGAAACCGGATTCTGCGAGCAGGAAAAGCTCGATCATATGATGCTGGGCCTGCGCCGGATTTTCAGCCGCGGCAAGCTGACGGAGAACGATGCAAAAATCCTGCTCGGCCTCGCCCGCCAGTCGCGCTGGGTCGCGGCTGAACTGAAAAAATATCAGCAGAATTTATAGATCGTCTGCGAGCGGAACGGAGTACCCGGCTTCAGGATTGTCTCGGGGAACTGCGGCTGATTGGGTGAATCCGGATAGTGCTGCGTTTCCAGGCAAAACCCGCTGCGCCGTTCATACATGCAACCGTTCTTTCCTCTGAGCGTTCCATCGAGAAAGTTGGCGGAATAAAACTGCACGCCGGGCTCGGTGGTGTACACCTCCATCACACGGCCGCTGACCGGGTCTTCGGCCCGCGCACAAAAGATCAGCTCATCGCCGGCTTCTTTGTTCAGGCAGAAGTTGTGATCATACCCGCAGCCGAACCGAATCTGTTCGTGGTCTGCGTCGATCCGTTCACCGATGGCGTGCGGCATACGAAAATTGAACGGAGTATCGTCGACAGGCAGTTCGTTACCGTACGGAATGGCCGTTCCATCGGTTGGAAGAATGCTATCCGCGTTAATCGTCAGAATCTGTTTGCCGACACAGCCGGAGTCGTGTCCGGCCAGATTGAAATAGGAATGGTTCGTCAGGTTCAGCGGAGTTGCTTTTGTTGATTCGGCCTGATAATCGATCTTCAACTCATTGGCTTCGGTCAGTGTATAGGTGATGACCGTTTTGACTTCACCGGGAAAACCTTCTTCACCGTCGGCACTGACATAGGTCATTCGGACTGCATTTTCCGCTTCGAGAATTTCTGTGTCCCAGACTACTTTGTCGAATCCGCGCAGGCCGCCGTGGAGGGCGTTCGGCCCGTTATTCTGCGCGAGTGTGTATTCTTTGCCATCGAGCGTGAATTTCCCGCCTTTGATTCGATTGGCATAGCGCCCGACCGCCGCACCGAAGTACGGAGTCGCCTGAACATATTCAGCGGCGGTGTCGTGCCCAAGCACAATGTCGGCGACGTCTCCGTTTTTATCCGGCGTTTCCAACGACTGGATAATCCCGCCGTAATTCATGATGCGCACCGTCACGCCGTTTCCGTTCGTTAACGTGAACAGCTCCACATCTTCACCAAACTGGTTTTTTTCAAAAGCTTCTTTAGTCACCGCCATACAACCCTCCTGAATTCCAAAACAGAAAACCGGTTGTAACAAATCGCCCCAAGACTACCGATAAAAAAATTCCTGCGGCACTATGCCCGGCTGAAAATACTTTAGCCGGGAAAATCCATTATTTTACCCCTTCCCTATTTCGCGTAAATAATGAATATTATTTATGATTTTATGCGTTACATATTTCAGGAGCGATATCATGAAAACATATCAACTACTGACCTCGGCCGGAATTCTGGCAGGCAGCGCCGTATCCGGATACGGCGAAACCAAACCCACGCCGAATATCATCTGGCTGATGGCTGAGGATATGGGCCCGGATCTGGAATGCTACGGCATGGCCGGAGTCAAAACCCCGAATCTCAACCGGATGGCCGCGGAAGGCGCGTTATTCACCCGCGCATACTGCGCCAACCCCATCTGTTCCCCGAACCGTTCCTCCATGATGACCGGCGTGCATCAGACTGAAATCAACGCACAGCATCACCGCAGCAACCGCGATGTTCCGCTAATGGAGCCGTACAGGCCTATCACCTACTGGCTGCGGCAGACCGGCTACACCTGCATTCTCGGCAGCGACCTGGTGATGATCGGCGGCATGAAAACCGACTGCAATTTCAAACATGAGAAACTCGGCCCGTATGACGGCGTCACAAAATTCGGCCTGTTCGATAAAAAACTGAATTTCACCCCGGACGATCAGCCCTTCTTCAATCAGATCCAGCTGAATGTCACGCATCGCGGCGACTGGTGGAACGACATCCGGAAAAAATCGGCTCATCCGGTCTCACCGGACGCCGTTGAACTGCCGCCCTATTTTGCCGACACTCCGGAAATCCGGACCGACTGGGCCGCCTATCTGGATCAGGTGGAATACATGGACAACGAAGTCGGCCTGATCATGGAAAAACTGAAAAAAGAAGGCCTGGATCAGAATACCGTTGTCATTTTCATCGCCGACAACGGCCGCTGCAACCTGCGGGG
>JBFWJN010000123.1:0-9354 GCA_050253185.1 Kiritimatiellales bacterium
CCCGGGTGCCTACATGGACCGCTCCGTGCTCGAGGGCGACCCCCACTCCGTACTCGAAGCCATGACCATCGCCGGCTACACCGTCGGTGCCAGCAAAGGCTTCATCTACATCCGCGCCGAATATCCGCTGGCCATCAACCGCCTCAACAACGCGATTGCCCAGGCCAAGGAATACGGCCTGCTCGGCGATAAAATTCTCGGCACCGACTTCTCCTTCGACATCGAGCTGCGCCTCGGCGCCGGCGCCTTCGTCTGCGGTGAAGAAACCGCACTGCTCGCCTCCATCGAAGGCAAGCGCGGCATGCCCGTTCCGCGCCCGCCCTTCCCGGCCGTCAAAGGCCTCTGGGGCAAGCCGACCGTCATCAACAACGTCGAAACGCTCGCCAACATCCCCGTCATCATCCTCAAAGGGGCCAAGTGGTTCAGCAGCATCGGCACGGAAACCTCCAAGGGAACCAAGGTCTTCGCGCTCACCGGAAAAATCAACAATTCCGGCCTGATTGAAGTGCCGATGGGCACCACGCTGCGCGACATCATCTACGACATCGGCGGCGGCATCGCCGGCGGCAAGAAATTCAAAGCCGCCCAGACCGGCGGACCGTCCGGTGGCTGTATCACCGCACAGTTCCTCGACACCCCGATCGATTACGAAACCCTGCAGCAGATCGGCTCGATGATGGGATCCGGCGGGATGATCGTCATGGACGAAGACGACTGCATGATCGACGTCACCAAATTCTACCTCGAATTTACCGTCGATGAATCCTGCGGAAAATGCGCTCCCTGCCGCGTCGGCGGACGCACCTGCTACAACATCCTCGACCGCATCAGCAAAGGCAAAGGCGAACCCGGCGACCTCCAAAAACTGAAGGACATCGGCCACGCCATGCGCAAAGCCTCGCTCTGCGGCCTCGGCCAGACCGCGCCGAACCCGTTCATGTCCACCATGAAATATTTCGAAGAGGAATACCGCGCGCACATCGAAGACAAGAAGTGCCCGGCCGGCAAATGCAAAGACATGCTCACCTACTCGATTGATCCCGAGAAGTGTGTCGGCTGCACCGCCTGCGCCCGCAAATGCCCGGTCTCCTGCATCAGCGGGGAAGTCAAAAAACCGCACGTCATCGATACCGAAAAATGTATCAAGTGCGGACAGTGTTTCACCGCCTGTAAATTCGATGCCGTCATCAAAGCTTAATCGGAGAAGCCCAATGAATATGATCGAACTTGAAATCAACGGAATCCCGGTCTCAGTCGAACCGGGAACCAGCATCCTCGACGCGGCCACGCAGGTCGGTGTCAAGATTCCGAAGCTCTGCTATCACAGCGACCTCGAGCCGTGGGCGGCCTGCGGGATTTGCGTCGTCAAAGTCGAAGGATCGCCCAAAATGCTTCGCGCCTGCGCCACCGCCGCCGGCCCGGGCATGAAAGTCATCACCCACGATCCGGAAATCGTCAGCGTACGCCGGACCGTGCTGGAACTGATCCTTTCCACGCACCCGAACGACTGCCTCCAGTGCGGCCGCAACGGCAACTGCGAACTGCAGACCCTTGCACAGGAATTCGGCATCCGCGAAGTCCCCTATGAAAAACGCCTGCGCGACCTGCCGGTCGACAATTCCACCGGCTCCATCGTGCTCAACCCGGAAAAATGCATCGCCTGCGGACGCTGCGCCAAGGTCTGTCAAGACATGCAGAACGTCTGGGCGCTCGAGTTCATAGGCCGCGGCGAAAAAACCCGCATTGCACCGGCCGCGGACGTCACGCTCAACGAAAGCCCGTGCATCAAGTGCGGACAGTGCTCCGCGCACTGCCCGGTCGGCGCCATCTACGAAAACGACCAGACCCGCATCGTCTGGAACGCCATTGAAGAAAACAAAAAGCACTGCGTCGTGCAGATTGCTCCGGCCGTTCGCGTCGCCATCGGCGAAGCCTTCGGCTACGAACCCGGCGAAATTCTCACCGGGCACCTCTACACGGCACTGCGCCGCCTCGGCTTCGATGCGGTCTTCGACACCAACTTCAGCGCCGACCTTACCATTCTGGAAGAAGGCTCGGAGTTCGTCAAACGCGTCACAGAAGGCGGCGTTCTTCCGCAGATCACCTCCTGCTGCCCGGCGTGGACCGACTACATGGAAAAATACGCCACGGACTTCATCCCGAACTTCTCCTCGGCAAAATCGCCGCAGCAGATGCTCGGCGCGATGGCCAAAACGTATTATGCCGAAAAAGCCGGAATCGATCCGAAAGACATGTTCGTCGTCTCCGTCATGCCTTGCACCGCAAAGAAATTCGAAGTTTCGCGCGACGACAACATGAGCTCCACCGGCTTCCAGGACGTTGACGTGTCCATCACCACCCGTGAGCTCGCCCGGATGATCAAACAGGCCGGAATCGACTTCAAGAGCCTGCCGGAAGAAGAAGCCGACAGTCTGCTCGGCGAATACACCGGAGCCGGAACCATCTTCGGCGTCACCGGCGGAGTCATGGAAGCCGCCCTGCGCTCGGCCTACTACCTCATCACCAAAGAAGACCTCGAAGATGTCAACTTTATGGATGTCCGTGGTATGGAAGGAGTTAAGGCTGCCGAGATTGACATTAAGGGCACCAAAATCCGCGTGGCCGTCGCCCACCAGATGGGCAACGTCGAAGCCGTCCTCAATCAGGTCCGTGAAGCGAAGGAGAAAGGCGAAGAGCCTCCGTTCCACTTCATCGAAGTCATGGCCTGCCGCGGCGGCTGCATCGGCGGCGGCGGCCAGCCCCACGGCGCCACCGACGAAGTCCGCGCCAAACGGACCGCAGGCATTTATACAGACGACGAAAAGTCGGTTCGCCGCTGCTCGCACCACAACCCGATGATTAAGAAAATCTATGAAGATTTTCTGGGTAAACCGTTGAGCCACAAGGCTCACGAGCTGCTGCACACCGGCTATCAGGAACGCGCAGTGTACAAAAAATAAAAATAGTGTACCGTATCTCAGTTTTCTGCGGCAAGGGGTTCAGCCCTGACCCAAGGCGAACGGACAATTTCGGAACACGGTTTGCGTAGCTGCCAGCCGTCTCCATGCTCCGCCGCAGAAATGCGGCGGAGCACTTTTTTTGTAGGCCGGGTGACAGCATCCGGCGACAGTTAGGAGAAAACAGCTATGCAGAAGAGACTCGGATTCGTCGGAATCATCATCGAAGACCGCGAGACCAACGCATCGGCAGTCAACGAGCTGCTCGGCCATTACGGCGGCCTCGTCGTCGCTCGCATGGGCGTCCCCTACGAAAAGCGGGCCTGTTCCGCCATCACACTCATCGTCGACGCCACCACCGACGAACTCGGCATCCTCACCGGAAAACTCGGCGCCCTGCCTGGCGTCTCCGTCAAATCCATGTTGAGCAAAGCAAAATGAACACACGCATCGAAAAAGATCAGCTTGGCGGAAAAGAGCTTCCGGCAGATTGCCTGTGGGGGATCCATACCGCGAGGGCGATGGATAATTTTCCAATCCTTGGAAAAACCGTCAACCCGCGCCTGCTCGAGGCTTATTTTCAGGTCAAAAAAGCCTGCGCCCTCGCCAACAAAGAACTTGGTTCTCTTCCCGCCGAAAAAGCGGATCGCATTATCGAAGCTTGCGACTCGCCACTCGCCACCTGCCACCCGCCACTCCCCGCTCTCCAAGGCGGCGCCGGAACGTCCACCAACATGATGGTCAACGAGCTCATCGGCAACGCCGCCGGCGCACACCCAATCGAAGAGGTCAATTTGCACCAGTCGACCAACGACACCTACCCGACAGCACTCAAAATCGCCGCCATCCGCGGCGTGCGCGAACTCAGTGAAAGCTTCGCCGCGCTGCAGGGCGTTTTCCAAACCTTGGAAAAACAGACCGCATCGGTTCCAATGCTTGGAAAAACCGAACTGGTGGACGCGGTACCGTTCACGCTCGGCGCACAGTTCGCCTCCTTTGCCGAAGCCTTCGCCCGCGACCGCTGGCGCACGTTTAAATGCGAAGAGCGGCTGCGCACCGTCAACCTCGGCGGAACAGCCATCGGCACCGGTCTTACCGCACCGCGAAGTTATATTTTTTTCGCCATCGAAAAACTGCGCGACGTCACTGGACTCGGGCTGAGCCGCGCGGAAAATATGGTTGAGGCCACGGCTAACGCCGACTGCTTCGTCGAAGTTTCCGGCATCCTGAATGCGGCGGCGGTCAACCTCATCAAAGTCAGCGACGACCTGCGCCGCCTTGTGATGCTCGGGGAAATCAAACTGCCGGCTGTACAGGCTGGGTCGTCCATCATGCCCGGCAAGGTCAATCCGGTCATTCTGGAATCCGTCATCCAGATCGGCATCAAGGTCAAGGCCAACAACGGCATTGTCGCCGACTGCGCCGCGCGCGGATCGCTACAGATCTGCGAATTCATGCCGCTGCTGGCCGACGCCCTGCTCGAATCGATTGACCTGCTGATCGCCGCCGCGCAGATGCTTGCTAAACACGCTGAAGGAATTGATGCGGATCAAGGCAAATGTCTGGAGCGGCTGTATGCTTCTCCGGAAATTATCACGGCCTTTGTTCCACTGCTTGGATACGACCGCTGCTGCGAATTGATAAAAAAGTGCAAAACACAGAACCAACTGACAGTAAGAGATTTTTTAGAACAGGAGTTAGGAAAAGATAGTGTGAAAAAAATATTGGCTCCTCAAAACTTAATGGCATTAGGACATAAAGACTGAACCACGGAATACACAGATTACACTGAAAAATCTTCTTCCGTGTTCTCTGTGTATTCCGTGGTTAATAAAAAATGAAGACTGCACCAAAGAGTTTACGACTGCACATCGCCCTGTTCGGCCGAACGAACGTCGGCAAGTCGAGCTTCCTGAACCTGATCACGGGTCAGGATGTTTCGATTGTCTCCGAGCAGCCCGGCACGACAACCGACGTGGTGGAAAAGACGATGGAGCTGCTGCCGATCGGCCCGGTAGTGTTTATCGACACGGCCGGCCTCGACGACGCAACAGTACTCGGCGGCAAGCGCATTGAAAAAACGGAAAAGGTTTTTGATCGCGCCGACGTCATTCTGCTCATCTGCGAAGGCAATCAGTTCGGTGATTATGAAAAGAAAGTTTCCTCGCTGGCCGAAGAGAAAAAAATCCCGGTGATTTTAATTCGCAACAAGTCGGACCTGTCTGATGTGTCCGATTCGGCTGATATTTCATGTAACTCCACCGACCTCTCTTCCAGAGAAAAAGTTCTCTCGCAGCTCAAAGCCAAACTGCTCGACGTCTGTCCGGAAGAGTTTATCCAGCCGCCGCCGCTGGTCGGCGATCTCGTGCGTCCCGGCGGACTGGCCATGCTGATTGTACCGATTGATCTGCAGGCGCCGAAGGGGCGACTGATTCTTCCGCAGGTTTCGACAATCCGCGACTCTCTCGACAATGATGCCGCGACGCTGGTCGTAAAAGAGCGTGAATACACGCACATGCTCAATCAGTTGAAAATGCTGCCAGACATTGTAATCTGCGATTCACAGGTGGTGCTCAAAATGGTGGGCGACACGCCAAACCATATTCCCTGCACGACGTTTTCGATTCTGTTCGCGCGGCTGAAAGGCGACCTGCCGAAACTGGCTGCGGGCGCGGCGGCCATTGATCAGCTGAAAGACGGCGACAAGGTGCTGATTGCCGAATCGTGCTCGCACCACGCCGCCGAGGACGACATCGGCCGCGTCAAGATTCCGCGCTGGCTCCGACAGTACACCGGATGCGACCTGGCCATCGACGTGTACGCCGGACGCGATTTCCCGGACAACCTGAGTGAATACAGTCTCGCCGTGCAGTGCGGCGGCTGTATGCACAATCGCCGGTCGATTCTCTCGCGCATCGAAAAGTGCGAAGCCGCCTGCGTACCGATCACCAACTACGGACTCTGCATCTCGCAGACCCAGGGCGTGCTCAAGCGCGTGCTTTCGCCTTTCCCCGCAGCTCTGGACGCCTATGAACGAACCGCCGAAAAGGCAACTGTGTAAAATTTGGAGGAAAAATGAAAACCGGACTACCGACAGTAAACAGCGAAGGACTCGAATCCTTCATCCCCGAAGACAAAATTTTCCAGGCATTGGAAAATACAAAGAATCCGTCTGCGGAACGGGTTCGCGAAATCATTGCCAAGTCACTCGACAAGCAGCGGCTCGATCCTGAAGAAATGGCTGTACTGATCAACGCCGAATCACCCGAACTGGTGGAAGAGATTTTCGAGGGAGCCCGCGAGCTGAAGCGGCGCATTTACGGCAACCGCATTGTGCTGTTTGCTCCGCTGTACGTCGGCAACAAGTGCATCAACAACTGCAGCTACTGCGGTTTTCGCTGCAGCAATCAGTCGATATTCCGCAAATCGCTGACGATGCCCGAACTGGACAAGGAAATCGAAGCGCTGGTGAACCGCGGCCATAAGCGGCTGATTCTCGTCTACGGCGAGCACCCGGATTATGACGCACAGTTCATTCACGACACGGTGAAGGAAGTCTACGCCCAGAAACACGGCAACGGCGAAATCCGCCGCGTCAACATCAACGCCGCGCCGATGGATGTCGAAGGCTATAAGCTGATCAAGTCCGCAGGCATCGGCACCTACCAGATTTTCCAGGAAACCTATCACCGGGAAACCTACGCGAAAATGCACCCGTCCGGACCGAAAAAGGATTTTCTGTGGCGGCTCTACGGCCTCGACCGCGCCCAGAAAGGCGGCATTGACGACGTCGGACTCGGCGCGCTGATGGGCCTGTATGACTGGCGCTTTGAAACGATGGCGCTGCTCTATCACACCATCCATCTGGAAGAAAAATTCCACGTTGGACCGCACACCATTTCGTTTCCGCGCATCGAGCCGGCCATTGGAACAGACACCACACAGTTCCCGGGCGTCAACGATGCGGACTTCAAAAAACTGGTTGCGATCCTGCGGCTTTCCGTACCGTACACCGGACTGATTCTCACCTGTCGTGAATCAGTCGAGATCCGCAATGAGGTCATCGAATTCGGTGTGTCTCAGATCGATGCGGGATCCGACATCGGGGTCGGCGCCTATTCAACACAGGGCAGCGAGTCCTACGAGAAGAGCCAGTTTGTGCTCAATGACGGCCGCTCGCTCGACCAGGTCATTCGCGAGCTGTGCGAAGCGGATTTTATTCCCAGCTTCTGCACCGGCTGCTACCGGCTCGGTCGCACCGGCGAGCACTTTATGGAGTTCGCCATTCCCGGATTCGTCAAACGATTCTGTACGCCCAATGCGATCCTGACGTTCCTCGAATACATGGAGGACTATTCGTCGCCGGAAACCAAAAAGGCCGGCATGAAGCAGATTGAACGCGAGCTCGACCGCATGCCGGAAAGCGACCAGAAAAAGCAACTGCTCGAACGAATGGAACAGATTAAACAGGGCGATCGGGATTTATATTTTTAATCGCCACGAAAAACACAAAAATTCACAAAACATCTGCCTAACTCACTTTTCGTGCCTTTTTGTGTTTTTTGTGGCTATGGCTAACTGAGGTTAAAATGATCAGTCAGATTTTAGAGAAAGTCGATCGGGATGAAGAGCTGACTCCGGCAGAAATGAAAGCTCTGCTGGAGATCAGCGATCCGGACGAACTGCAGGCACTATACGACTGCGCATATCGCGTAAAAACGAAGTATGTCGGCAAGGTTGCCTACTTTCGCGGCATCATCGAGTGCAGCAACATCTGCATCAAGGACTGCTACTACTGCGGCATCCGCAAAAGCAATACGAATGTCGACCGCTTCCAGATGAGCGAAAACGAAATCATCCGTGAGGCGATCTGGGCATTTGAAAATGAATACGGCTCCGCTGTTATTCAGTCCGGCGAACGGAAAGATGCGGCCTACATCGACATGATCGAACGAGTTGTTAAAACGGTCAAAGAAAAGACAGAAGGCCGGCTTGGCATCACGCTGTCACTCGGCGAACAGACCGAAGAAACCTATCGCCGCTGGCGCGAAGCGGGAGCCCACCGATACCTGCTGCGCATCGAAACCACCAACCCGGAGCTGTACCGGAAATTTCACCCGACCGATCACAGCCTCGATGTCCGCAAAAACTGCCTGGCGCTGCTCAAAAAAACCGGCTGGCAGGTCGGCACCGGCGTGATGATGGGGCTGCCCGGCCAAACCAGCGAAGATCTAGTGAACGACATTCTGTTCATGAAAGAAATCGACGTAGACATGATCGGCATGGGCCCCTACATCCCACACCGCGACACGCCCATGGGAAAAGAAATACCTCCCTACACCGAGGAACAGAAACAGGCCGCACTGACACTCGGACTCAAGATGATCGCTGTCACGCGCATTGTACTCAAAGACGTCAACATCGCCGCCGCCACCGCACTACAGGCTCTGGAGCACGCCGGGCGGGAAATGGGACTCAAATGCGGCGCCAATGTCATCATGCCCAACGTCACGGAAACCGAATACCGGCCGAACTACACGCTCTACGACAACAAGCCTTGCCTCGATGAAAACTCATCCATGTGCCGCGGCTGCCTCATGCACCGCATCCAAGGCATCGGCGAAACCATCGGCTTCAATGAATGGGGCGACTCGAAGCACTATGCGAAGCGCTCTGGAAAATAACCACGGAACACAGGCATGTGGTTTAAAAAGCTCAGAAAAGCGCAGGCAGAGCGGTAAGCCGGATTCTGTTCTCCCGAAGGAGTCAGCCATTTATCTAATGCAATCAACCCGGATCTCAAGTGAGGCGGGCAGCCTCTCGATCCCTATTTGATCTTGCTCCGGACGGGGTTTACCCTGCCTCCGCGGTTACCCTTGGAGCGGTGGGCTCTTACCCCACCATTTCACCCTTACCCCTTTCGGGGCGGTATAATTTCTGTGGCACTTTCCATCCCCGGCGATCTGGCACCGGGGTTTCCGCGTTAACCACGGAACGTCCTGCCCTGCGGAGTCCGGACTTTCCTCCCCCCCGCCGAAGCGGAAGAGCGGCCGATACACTCTGCCTGCAACCGGAGAACATACGCATCGCCCCGCCCGGCGGCGAGCAGTTTCATTCTATTTTTCGTGTTTTTTGAGTCGTTCGCGGTTAGCGTGTTGCGCATATGAAAATTCACTTTATCGGCATCGGCGGAACGGGAATGAACGGCGTCGCGCAGCTCGCGGCCCACGCCGGACACACGGTATCCGGCTCCGACCGCGCGACCGACCTGGACATTTTCCAAACATTGGAAAAACTCGGCATCCGCATCGTCCCGCAGGACGGCTCCGGCATCACCGAACAAACCGAGGCCGTTGTCTACAGCACCGCAATTGAAAACGACAACCCCGACATCCTT
>JBFWJN010000124.1:0-9325 GCA_050253185.1 Kiritimatiellales bacterium
GCCTCGATGCCTGCATGGCGAACCTGATGCGGCCGGGCATGTACGGCGCCTATCACCACATTACGGTGCCGGGCAAAGAAAACCTGCCGCACGATTTCGTCTGCGATGTGACCGGTTCGCTGTGCGAGAACAACGACAAGTTTGCAATCGACCGCGCGCTGCCGCCGGTGGACGTCGGTGATCTGGTGGTGATCCATGACGCCGGGGCGCATGGTCATGCGATGGGCTTCAACTATAACGGCAAACTGCGTTCGGCCGAGCTGCTGCTGCGCGAGGACGGCCGTGTGATGCAGATCCGCCGCGCCGAGACCGTGACGGACTATTTCGCGACCCTCGATTTTGCGGGTTTGAAAAATTTTAAGGCCTGAGGCATACTCGGTGCCTTTCAAGGAGTTTTAGATGTTAGAAGGAGCATATACAGCCATCGTGACGCCGTTTAATCGGGACGGTTCGGTGGATTTTGGGAAATACGGCGAGCTGGTCGAGTTTCAGGTCGAAAACGGCATTGACGGCATTGTTCCGGTCGGCACGACCGGCGAGTCGCCGACACTGAACACGTCTGAGCACATGCGGGTGATTGAGGAAACCGTGAAAACGGTGCATGGCCGTGTAAAGGTGATTGCCGGCACCGGCGCCAATTCGACCTCTGAGGCGGTGGAGCTGACAAAGCTGGCAAAAGAGTTGGGCGTGGATGCCACGCTTCAGGTGACGCCGTATTACAACAAGCCCAGCCAGGAAGGGCTGTTCCGGCATTTTTCAACGGTGGCCGACCTCGGTGTGCCGGTGGTGCTCTATAATGTGCCGGGCCGCTCCGGCCGCGAAATTTCCATTGAAACCGTGGCGCGCCTTGCGGCGCACCCGAATGTGGTGGCCGTGAAGGAGGCTGCCGGGAAAGTGGAGCGCGTGAAACAGATTCTTGAGGTCTGCGACCTTGAGGTGATTTCCGGCGATGACGGACTGACGCTCCCAATGTTGCGCGACGGCGCCGTAGGGGTGATCAGCGTTGCTTCGAATGTGGTTCCGGACGTTGTGGCATCGCTGGTTCACACGGCGCGGGAAGGGCAGTGGGATGCCGCACAGGTTCTACACGATCGATATATTCGACTGTTTGATGCGATGTTCTATGACACCAACCCGATTCCGGTGAAGGCCGCACTGGCCATGATGGGCCGGATTGAGGAAGTCTATCGCCTTCCGCTGTGTGAAATGGCGCCGGCCGATCGCGAACGTCTGCAGCAGGTGATGTGCGAAATGAATCTTCTGCAGGAAAGGTAACATGAAAAAATACAGCTTATCTGTTCTGATTCTGCTGATCCTTTGCGGCTGTGCAACGCCGGGAAAAGTGCAGAAAATGATCGAGGAGAACAACCAGAAACTGGCGGCGGAACAGCTGAAGCCGGAATTTGACCGGATTGATGGAATGCTCGCGGAGAGTGCCGGACGGATTGAAGACCAGCAGAAAAAAGAGGCTGCACTGGACAGCCGGATTTCCACGGTGCAGAAAGATCTGTCCGGTCGAGTTTCCACGGTTCAGGACGAGTTGACACGCCAGGTTGCGGAACTGAAAGCCGCCCAGACCCGGCAACTGGCCGAACTGAAAACGGCGCTTGAAAAACAGATTGCAGATGGACAGGCTTCTCTTGCGGAACAGCTCGATGCAATCCGCAAGGTGATGACGAAGGATCAGGAATTGACGACTTCCCGGATACAGAGTCTCAGCCTGGCGCTGAACAAGGCGCAGGGCGATATGGGACTGGTTCAGGAAAAAGTGGCCGAAGTTCAGAGCCTCTACTCCCTGCAGCAGGACGATCTCAAGAACACCCGTGCGCTTGTCGAGACGCAGAAGGAATCGCTGCTGGCTGTTTTCCGTAAACAGCAGGAAGATCTAGGGAATCTGGTGAATGAACTGGAAGGTCTCCAGAAGGAAAAAGAAGAGGCGGAAGAGCTGACGGCGCCGGCGCCGGTTGAGTGATCAGCCGGGTGCAGAATTTCGATCAATGACTCCTTTCGGCTTTTTACTTTCTTAATTAATAAGATGGTCGTAAACAAAGTTGAAACGTTCTTTTCGGCGTGATACAACTCCCGACTATATGAAAAATCCCCGTGTGCCGTTGGTCCGGTTTCTGTTGCGGGACATCCTGATTGCAGGGTGTTTTCTTTTTTCCTGTGTAGGGTTTGCCCAGCAGGTATCGGTTGCTCCGTCGGAACTTGCCTCCAGCACCTTGCTGAAAGAGGCCCGTGCAGTTCTTGAAAGCGGTGCAAAGGCCGAGGCGATTCCATATCTGGAAGAAGTCGTGATCCGATTCGAAGGGCTGTCGACAGCCGATGCCGTCGCGGCCCGTTCGATTTCGATGTTCCAGCTGGGGCTCTGCTATCTGGATGCCGGCCGCTACGAAGACGCCGCCGATCTGTTCAAAAAATTTGTTCAGGAGTATCCGGAGAACGAATCGGCCATGACCGCCCGGTTCCTGATTCTGGAAGCCTATGCGTGGCAGGATGATCCGACGGAAATGAAGGCGTATATCCGTCAGCTGGAGGAATCCGGCGGCATGGATGAACTGCTGGCGGTGTTCAAAGATCCGGCGCAGGTGGAAACCAGCCGCCACACAGTGCTGCAGCTGGTTGCGGCCTATGCCCGGTCTGCGGACCTGGAAAACCTTCAGCGGTTTCTGCCGTACTGCGATGAATCGGCCCGCAACGATATCAACGTGAACCTCGCCCTGCTGGAGGGCGGCGACCGGTCCTTCGAGGCGGAAAACTATGAGCTGGCGCTGACCTTCTATCGCATGGTCCGGACGATCGAAGAGGTGCGGACAGATTACGATCGCCGGCTGGCGGCGCTGGATGCCGAATTGAAACAGCCGCTGCCGTGGGTCCCGCTGACGCAGCGTCCCGCCCAGCAGGCCGCCCACGAGGCGGAGCAGGCCCGCTACAACCGGATGCTTCAGGAACGCGAGGCGCTGGCGGAAAAGGATTACGATCTGGATCTGAAAATGAGGATCGGCCAGACGTTGACGGCGCTCGAGCAGTACAGCGAAGCCTATGCGGTCTACACAGAGATTTACACATCCGCGCCGGACAGTGATCAGGCTGAACCCGCGCAGTTTTATGCGTTTCAATCGCTGGTGGCGCTGGAGGAGAACGCAAGGGCTCGCGACGAAGGGTATGCCTATACGGAACGATATCCCGAAGGGCGTTACCACGATGAAGTCACGCTAGGCCTGATGCACCTGCATCTGGCACTGAACGAAATGGACCGGGCGGACGATTTGGGCCGCTCGCTGCTCGCACAGGTTCCGATTCACCGCTATCTGGATCAGGTGAACTATCTGCTGGGCTACATTCAGTTCAGCCGCCAGAACTACGAAGCCGCGCTGGTGTTCTTCCGCGAAACCGCGGAAAAGTGGCCGAACCGCACCTATGCCGAAGAGTCGGTGTACTGGGTCGGCATGTGTCACCTGTTTCTCGGACAGTTCAGCGAGGCGATTACCGTTTTTGAAGGGTATCTGGTCAATCCGGCATGGGAAACCAAGGAGTTTGCCGAAGATGTGACCTACCGGCTGGGCATGGCGCGCTACGGCCTCGGCGATTTTGCGGCCTCCGAAGAAACTTTTAAACAGTTCCTCGTTCGTTTTCCGGACAGCGAACTGTATTCCGAAGCCTGCAGTATGCTCGGCGACCTGCGCGGTGCGGACGGCGACCTCGACACGGCGCTGGACTATTATGCAAAAGCCCGCAAAACCGCCGTAAATCACGATCAGGACAAATATGCGGTTTTTCAGATTGCCCGGGTGTATGAACTCCAGCGGCATTTCAAGGAAATCATCGAGCTGATGACGCAGTATCTCGAGAAGCCCGATACGGAAAACGACGTTGCAGAAGCGAGCCTGTGGAGCGCCAAATCGTGGCGAGCACTCGGTGACGATGGCAAGGCACTGGACATCTGCTGCGAAACAGCCGTGCGGTACGGGAACAACCCTGCACTGGTCAGTGTTGATGTTCTGCTCGACCAACTGGTTCAGGATGCCCGTCAGGACGATCAGGCCGCACAGATTCTTTCCCGGCTGGCCGATCCCCGCGCCACCGCCTGCAGCACGGCAGAACAGCAGGCGCTCTGCCTGCGGCTGACCGCGCTGGTCGCCGCAATCGGTGATGAACGCGCCCAGGAACAGGCGAAAGCCCTGCTTCTGACCCTGGCCGATCAGGATCTTTCCATGTTTTCTCCATTTCCGCTGCTGCGCGCAGCCGAAGCGGTCGCGGAACAGGGACGGGATGAGCTGATTGTCCCGCTGTATGACCGCTTTATGGAAGCATTCAGCTCAACCGACCATGTGCTGGATATGACGAACCTCCGGATCGAAGCGCTTCTGCGTGCCGGACAGCTGGACGACGCGCTCCGCATGGCGGAAGAGGGGCTCGATAAACATTCCGGAGCGTCCGGAGAGGCGCTGACGCATAAGCTGGCGGCGGATGCGCTGCGGATGTCCGGCCAATATGACCGCGCAGTCGACATGTACAGCAGTTTTCTGGGCGTTCGCGCGTGGCGCGGTCCGTTGACGCCGCAGGTGCTTTACTGGCTCGGCATCTGTTTTTATGACCAGCAGCGTTTTGATGAGGCTTTTGCTTATTTCCAGCGCGTGTATGTACTGTACGAACCGTATCCGGAATGGGTGGCCAAAGCCTATGAAAAGAGCGCTCAGTGCCTGCTGGCGCTGAACCGTCCGGATGAAGCGGCGAACACGTGGCGCGAAATGGTCGCGAATCCGGCGGTTGCCGCAACCCCGGAAGGCCGCCGGGCGCAGGCCGAACTGGATCAGCTTGGACAGAAAACCCCGTGAGGCGGGGAGGGAGATACGAATTGAACAAGGAAGCAACCACAAGGAGTTCCGTTATGAAGAAGAGCTGCATGAACCGTCTGCTGGCCGCTTTGCTGCTGGCTTCCGCTGTCGGGATCCTTCTTCCCGTACGTGCACAGACCGTTTCCACAGAACAGAAAACCCTTCAGGTCGAGGCCGCGGCCACGGGGGATGTGCGTGATCTGACGTTCTGGACGCTGATCAAGCAGGGTGGCTGGACGATGTGGCCGCTGGGCCTGCTGTCCGTCGGAACACTGTTTTTTATTATCCGCAACGGTCTGATGCTTCGCCAAAAGGGTTTGCTGCGGTCGGATCTCCGGCCGAAAATTGAAGAACTGCTGGCGGTCGGCAACGTGGCGGACGTTCGCCGGGTCTGCGCGGAAAACACCAGCCTGATGACGACGGTGCTGGACGCAGGGCTGGAACGGGTCTCGGAACAGGATGTCGACATGGAACATGTCAAAGAGGCTATTGAAGAGGCCGGCAACGAGCAGATGGTGACCTACATGAAGCCGATCAACTATCTCTCCATCATTGGTGGCGTGGCCCCGATGCTCGGCCTGCTGGGAACCGTTTCAGGGATGATCAAGGCGTTTCAGGCGATCTCCGCCGGCGGCATGGGCAAGCCGGAACTGCTCGCCGGACATATCGGCGAGGCGCTGATCACCACAGCAACCGGCCTGACCATTGCGATTCCGGCGATGATCGCCTACTTCATTTTCAAGAACAACTTCATCAAGCATATGTCTGCAATGGAACGGATGATCGGCCATTTCCTGAATGTATACCGCAATGCGCAGAACCGGTAATGCGCGGAGCCCGCAGCAATGAAATTTAAAATTCCAACTGAAGGCGGCGACGAAAATATCAACATGGCGCCCATGATTGATATGGTTTTCCTTCTGCTGATCTTCTTTATGGCCGCGTCGCACATGACCAAACTGGAACGCATTCCGGTGCCGCTGCCGGAGGCGGGGAACGCCAGGGTTCCGGAAAAAACCGGCGCCCGTCAGGTGGTTACGCTGCTGGCGACGGATGACAGCGGCGCGGATATGGAGATTTTTATGAATCTCCAGAAGATGACTCTGGATGAGTTCAAGGCGGATGTGGAAAAGGCGGCGGAGGCGGAAACACTCGACCCGCTTTATCTGCGCGTGGATCGCCGTCTGCGGCACCGCCATGTTCGGGAAGTGATGCAGGCCTGCGCCGAGGCGGGGATTGCGGATGTGACATTCGGTGTTTTTGAATCCGGGAAATAGAGCTGATGAAAGCCTGGCTAAGCGAACTGATTAATGAGAAGACGGAGCTGCAGATCGCTCCGCTGATCGATGTGGTTTTTCTGCTGCTGATCTATTTCATGGTCAGCGCCTCTCTGAAAAAATCTGAAGCGGACCTGAGTCTGGCTCTTCCCGGGGCGGTGGCACAGGCACAGGAAATCAACATGCCGGATGAGCAGATCATCGAGGTGCATGCCGATGGAGCGATTCTGATGAACGGTCGGGCGTACACCGATCCGGACAAAGCGGACCTCGCCGAGCTGGAATATACGCTGCTGCGCTACCGGGAGGCTTCCCGGCTGGTGAATGTTCCGGCGGCCATTACGATTACGGCCGATGATGATTCGGTGCATGAGCGCGTTGTGGATGTGCTCAATGCCTGCGCAGGAGCGGGGATTAAAAACATAACCTTTGGGGCTGCGGAATAACGGTGCTATGAAAAAACAGACCGACAAGCTGACCAAGAAAAGCCGTACCTGCTCTGCCAGTGCGGCGACCATCAGTATCGCTGTGCATGCCGTACTGATCCTGCTGGCCGGATCGTGGGTTGCTGTCCGCTATGTGCAGAAACAGAAGGCGGAGTTCACGGTGACAACCGCCCCGCAGAAGCTGGAGCGCCGCCAGCTGCAGATGCCGGCCAAGCTCGAAAAAATTCAGCAGACATCCCGTCAGCCGAAAATCGTCAGTCGTCGTGTCTCTGTTGCCAGCCCGACCTTTACGGCGCCGGATATGGGCAAGGTCGGTAAACTCAGCACGCAGAAGTTTTCTCTTCCGTTTTCCGGTACCGGCCGCGACTTCAGCGCGCTGACGCGCGGACTGGGGATCGGAGCTCCGCAGATTAAATTCTTTGGCATCCGCGCCGAGGGGGAAAAGTTCATTTTCATTATCGATGCATCGGCAGATATGTATTCCGAAGAGATCGGCGGACTGCCGGTCTGTGAGTATGTCAAGGAACAGGTGATGCAGACGGTTGGGCAGATGTCGGCCTCTGTTCTGTTTAATGCGGTGCTGTATGACGGAGAAAAAATTTCTATGTTCAGTCCGCAGATGGTTCCGGTGACGGGTGCGAACCGGGCAGCTTTGCAGGAATGGATTGCACCGGCTCTCAGTGATTCGTCGAATCCGGGTCTTTCTGAGGATCAGAACAACTATCAGCCGGAAAAGCCCTATGAAACAGCGATGGGCGATGATGCCTCCGGATGGCTTCGCGCCATTCAGGCTTCGTTTGAACAACGCCCGGATACGGTTTTTATTGTTGGCCCGGGCTGGGGAGCGCACCGAATCAGTCGTGAAAAGGGACAGCGTCTTCTGGATTTCTCACTCTGGGAACTGCTCAGCAGCGGCGGAGCGCAGTCGGTTAAAGGTTCCGAGGCGCTTCGGGAAGATCGTGAATTGCGTGATGACCTGCTGAAGCAGGCTGTCGAAGCGATTGATGATCAGGAAAAGCTGCGCGATCTGGCCGGCGATCCCCAAAAGTTCCTTCATGACCTGCTGGATTACATTCAGTATTCGGAAAAACAGATTCTGGATCATGCGGATGCCGTTGCTCAGGCCCAGTATACACCTTATCAATTGGCTCCGCCCCGCGTAAACTTTGTGCGTCTGATGCCGGAGAAGGGAATGGCTGTTGCAGCCGACACGGATACAACGCATTTGCGTGAACTGGTCCGTCGCTACAGCGGCGAGCTGAAACTGTTTAACGGAACCGATGTTCTGGAACGTCAGGTGGCATCTCGCGAAACGGAAGACTCATCGGATTCTGATGAACAGGTTGAGAACGCGGACGGGCCGGAAAAATCTGATGTCAATTTCCTCGGCGTTGATCTCGAGGGTGGGAAAATTGCATTTCTGCTGGATGCCTCGGTCGACATGGTGGATGAAAAAAGCGGTGGAACCAATGCCTATGCGTTTATCAAAGATCAATTGCTTAAAACCGTTGATACAATGAGTACGGGAACGCTGTTCAATGTGATTGCCTATGATGGTCATAAGGTCGGACTGTTTCGGCAGGAGATGACATCTGTGCCGGATGAGGATCTGACGGACTGGCTTGCAGGTCTGGACAGTACTGCGGATTCTCCGGGGTTGTCAGAAGACCAGAACAACTATGTTTCTCAGCAGATTTATGAGACTGCAATATCCTCTGATGTTTCCGGTCTACCGCTGGCATTGCAGGCGGCTATGGAACAGGGGGCTGAAAGTATTGTTGTTGTGAGTACCGGTATGGGGCACCTTCCGGTCGGGCGCGAAAAAGCCCGCCGTCTGCTCGACTTCTCAATATGGGATGCACTTGGAGCATCCGCTTCCACGACTGGGACAACAGAGGAAGAAAATGAAGATGAGGAAGGGGACAGTACAATAGAGACGGTTTCCTCTTCCGGCGGATCTTCGAGTGGAGGACTGCTGACTCCCCTAAAGCAGGATCGACAGCAGCGCACGGCCCTGATTCGGCTCGCTCTTCAGCGGATTGCTGCAGAGAAGAAAGAACGGGAGGCGGCCGGACTTCCTCTTGGTTTTGTGCACGATATTCTGGATTACATAGAGTACACCCCTGCACAGGCTCTGGATCATCTGAAAACGGTGGGAGATATCAACTATGCGTTGGCTGATGGGGAAGATCCGGCACTGCCTGAAATAAATGTCGTTTGCCTGTTGCAGGGGCCGGGAAAACCCGCTCGGGAAACAATGCGTGACCTGCGCGGGGTGTTGGACACTTTTGGGGGAGGGAACCCCAAATTCCTTCGGGGAGCAGACAGTGACGAAAAAATTCGCAAGCTGAATCGGCTCATTGAGCTCCATCCATGAAATTTGTGATAAATTTCCATCCTTGGGCTTGTCAAACGAATGAAGCCTAGTATCATGCTCGCTCTTGTTTCGCATTCGGGGTGTGGCTCAGCCTGGTAGAGCGCTACGTTCGGGACGTAGAAGTCGCTGGTTCGAATCCAGTCACCCCGACCATTAAATCTTATAGCGAACTCTTCTGGCTCTTCGCCAAAGACGGGGGCAAGGGCGGATTTTTATTAACCACATAAAACAATTACCCGCAATCGGTAATTATCAAAATTCGGCTCTTCGCCAAAGACGGGGGCAAGGGCGGATTTGTATTAACCACATAAAACAATTACCCGCAATCGGTAATTATCAAAATTCCTGAAGCCGTAGGCTCGTCGGTGTATCATCTTCATCTTGGGA
>JBFWJN010000125.1:0-9267 GCA_050253185.1 Kiritimatiellales bacterium
AGCTGAAATCGCCATAGCCGATATCATCGCCGTAAATCATCACAATATTCGGTTTATCCGTCTCCGCTGCAGAAACAGCTCCGGCCAGTATTGTTTGCGCCCCCAGCAGTCCGAGCCCCTTCACGATCGATCGTTGGTTCATATACGAATCCTTTTGTGAAAATGAATTTGAATATAAAAATACAGAATGGACATCTCGGCGACAATCCGTTTCCGGCAGAAAGGCGCTGGCGTGAATGCCGCCTGTTCCGAAAAGAAATTCTATTCAAATTCTCTTATTTGTGTACATTCAACCGGAGTTAACTGAGGAAGGCATATGGCAAAAAAAGTTGGTTTAGGTCGCGGACTGGATGCACTGATTCAGGAAAAAAAGGTCATCGCGCCGGTGGCAGAAGCACCTGCACCCGACCGCACAGGCATCACAAAAGTCGCCATTAAGAACATCAAGGCCAATCCGCTGCAGCCGCGGCACACGTTCCGCGACGAAAAGCTCAACGAACTCATCGCCTCCGTCAAAGAGCACGGCATTCTCCAGCCGCTGCTGGTTCGCAAAAAAGATTCACACTTTGAACTCATCGCCGGGGAGCGCCGCCTGCGCGCCGCCACGGCCGCAGAGCTGGCCGAAGCGCCGGTCATCATCCTCGACATCGGCGACCGGGAAGCTCTCGAAATTGCACTGATCGAAAACCTGCAGCGCGACGACCTCAACCTGATGGAAGAGGCGGAAGGCTACAGGGAACTCGCAGACAAATTCAGCATGACACAGGATGAAATTGCCAAACGCGTCGGAAAGGCCCGCGCCAGCGTCGCCAACATCCTGCGCCTGCTCGACCTGCCGTCCAGTATCAGGAAGCTGCTCGAAGGCGGACAGCTTTCTGCCGGACATGGGAAAGTGCTGCTCGGTATTGAAATCGATGCCGAAAAAGAACTGCTCGCCCAGCGCATCGTTCGCGAAGGACTCTCCGTCCGGGCATTGGAAAAAATCGTCGAGCGGATCAAAAAACCGTCCAAAAAACCGCGCGCCGAGAAATCCGACCTTCCAACCGACTACGTCCGCAACCTGTCCGAAAAACTGCATCAGCACTTCGGCACGGCCGTACATATCAACAGCACCAAAACGCTCTCCAACGGCAAAAAGGTCAAAGGCTCCATCCAGATCGATTACTACAACAACGACGACCTCACCCGCGTCCTCGAAATCCTCGGCATCAGCTCGAATGATTTGTAAGAAACAGGCATGAAACGGAAGTGGATTGTTCCCATTTGCTTCGCGCTTTATTTTGGGACACTTCTTGTTCCAAAATTCATTCCGCAAGCTGGCTTCAGCTTCCTAATGTTCTGGCTGGGGTTGTCCCTTATATTCATTATACCTTTACTGTTGCTATTGGCGGTGTGGAGCGTCATTGCGCTCGTTATCGCATGGGTTCGAAAGCGCCCAGTCGGTAAACGATCAAAAAATGTCGGTCAATTTTCCCTGATCGGTATCTCGATGTTGATTACCTTCTTCATGTTGACGAGCAAGCTGCCTTCTTCACTGCCAACGGGATCATACGATGAGAAATTTGACCAAACGACTTGGTTAGCCCCCTACTCTGCTGACTATGTGGACGGAGATATCACGCCCCGGCAAAAAATGCTGGCAGACGTAATCAAGAATCTCCCCGGCAAAACCATCAGTGAAATTGAGAATATGCTGGGGCCATCACTCGATTCGCCTTATTTCAAAAGTACCGGGCGTAATCTGATCTACATAACCGGCCCCGAACGCGACTCGCTTTTCGGAATAGACTCAGAATGGCTGCTCATTTGGGTTGATGATAACGGCATTTACCGGCGCTATGAGATTACGACAGACTAACAGCAGGATGCCATCGCCATTCTGAAGAAACAATTCCGCGAAGACGCCGCGTCTACATTTTCCAAACATTGGAAAGAATCCTTCCAAGGTTTGGAAGGTGTATGACGATCTCCGAGCGACATTTGAACGCGCCCAGAGGTCGCGCTTCATCTTCGCGAACTTTGCGACCTTCTGTTAAATTCTCAGGCCGACTTTTTCTTGAGGTCGCCGAGTTCGATTGGATGGGCGCGGCCTTCGACGACATCTTTGGTAACGTGGCAGCTGGTGATATCCGTGCGCTGCGGTACTTCGTACATGACGTCGAGCATCAGATGCTCAAGAATCGCACGCAGTCCACGGGCACCGGTTTTGCGCTTGATCGCCATCTGCGCCAGTGAACGCAGTGCGTCGTCGTCAAACTCCAGCTCGACATGATCCATGGCGAGCAGCTTTTTATACTGTTTGATCATGGCGTTTTTCGGCTGGGTCAGGATGTGCACCAGATCGTCCTCGGAAAGCTCCTGAAGCTGGACGACCAGCGGCAGGCGGCCGATGAATTCCGGGATCAGGCCGAACTTGAGCAAATCTTCCGGCTCAATGTTCATCGTTTCGGGTTTCCAATCATTGGAAACCGCGTCGGCCGAACCGAACCCGAGCACCTTTTTATCGGTGCGGCGCTTGATGATTTCGTCAATGCCGACGAATGCGCCGCCAACAATAAACAGGATGTTGCTGGTGTTGAGCTTGATGTACTGCTCCTGCGGATGCTTGCGGCCGCCTTTCGGAGGAATGCTGGCAACCGTGCCTTCGATAATTTTCAGCAGGGCCTGCTGCACGCCCTCGCCCGACACATCGCGGGTGATCGAAACGTTGTCGGTCTTGCGGCCGATTTTGTCAATTTCGTCGATGTAGATGATGCCGCGCTCGGCGCGCTTGAGGTCAAAATCCGCATTCTGCAACAGGGCCAGCAGGATGCTTTCAACGTCTTCTCCGACGTAGCCGGCTTCCGTAACCGTCGTGGCATCGGTGATGGCATACGGTACATCCAGAATCCGCGCGAGCGTTTTGGCCAGCAGCGTTTTCCCCGATCCGGTCGGACCGACCAGCAGCACGTTGCTCTTTTCGAGCTCAATGCCGTCCTCTTTCGAGGAAGTATCGGTCATCCGCTTGTAGTGATTGTGCACGGCAACCGACAGCACCTTTTTGGCGTGTTCCTGCCCGATCACATATTCGTCGAGCTGTGCCTTGATTTCGTGCGGCTTGAGCACCTTGACGGCGGCGGCCGGACGGCTGGCACGCTGTTCCTGCTGCTCGATGACGGCTTCGCAGAGTTCTACGCATTCATCGCAGATGAAAATGCCGTTCGGCCCGGCGATGAGGTGCTGTGCATCCTTTTCGGATTTCCCGCAGAAGGAGCAGGACGGTTTGTTCGGCAGTTTGGTGTTCATAAGAACTTCAGTTCCGTTATCAGTTAAAAGTTATCTGTTACCGGTCAACGGTTGTCCGCAGTTTCCGGGCAACTGGTTTTCATGAACCGGCGACCACGAAGAAGCTACTGCTTCTTCGTGACCACTTCGTCAATCAGACCGTATTTGACGGCTTCTTCGGCGGACATGAAAAAGTCGCGATCGGTATCTTTTTCAATCGTCTTGAGCGGCTTGCCGGTATGTTCGGCCAGGATCTCGTTCAGCCGCTTCTTCATGCGAAGAATTTCCTTAGTCTGAATCTCAATATCCGTGGCCTGCCCCTGCGAGCCGCCGAGCGGCTGATGGATCATGATGCGGGAGTTCGGCAGCGCATAGCGTTTTCCCTTGGCGCCCGCCGTCAGCAGCACCGCGCCCATACTGGCGGCCTGGCCGATGCAGTAGGTCGTGATCGGGCATTTCAGGAACTGCATCGTGTCATAAATCGCCATACCGGCGGTAACGACACCGCCGGGCGAGTTGATGTAGATGCTGATGTCCTTCTCGGCATCTTCGCTCTGCAGAAACAGCAGCTGTGCAACAACCAGATTGCTCACGTCATCATTGATTTCCGTTCCGAGGAAAATAATGCGTTCTTTCAGGAGCCGCGAATAAATGTCATAGGACCGCTCGCCCCGTCCCGTTTGCTCGATCACCATCGGAATAAGCATCTGTGCCTTTTCGTTCATTGGAAAACTCCGTTCATTGTTATCCGTTAACCGGAATTCTTCACCGATTGCTTACTTGATCTTGGCTTTTTCGAGCAGAAGATCAATCGTTTTGACGAAACGAAGCTGGTCGCGAACGGCGGAGAGGTGCCCTTCCTTCTCGAGCTCCTTGCGGTACTCGGCGGCATCGCGGCGCTGCTGAACCGCCATGCGGACGACTTCATCCTCCACGTCCTGGCCTTCAACCTGAACGCTTTCCGCGTCGGCGATCGCCATCATGATGTAGCGCAGTTTCACCTGTTCTTCAGCCTTCACTGCGGCTTCCTTCATCATGTCATCGCGCTGTTCGGCAACCTGTTCCTGGCTCATGCCCTGATACATGCGCTGACGGGCCAACTCATACATCACCGTGCGGGTCTGGTCCTTCACATCGCTTTCCGGCACATCGAGCTTGGTCTTTTTCAGCAGGAACTCGCAGACTTCGTCCTGCTGGCGGCCTTTTTCCTTACTCTTTGCATTCTCTTCGAGATGCTCGCGAATGTTCTTGAGCAGTTCCTCTTCGGACTCCACACGCAGTTTCTTCAGGAACTCTTCATCCATCGCCGGCAGCTTCGTTTCGCGCATACCGGTCACTTCCACCTTGAACTCGGCCTTCTTGCCGGCCAGTTCCTTCACAATAAATTCAGCGGGAAACTTAACGGTCACGTCCTTCTTGTCGCCGATCTTCGAACCGACCAGCGCCTTGCCCATACCCGGCAGGAACGATTCGTCGTCGCAGGTGATCCAGTAGCCGGTGCCGCGGCCCATTCCGCGCGCTTCCGGAACCTTTTCCTCCAGCGGCTGGCCGTCAATGGTCGATTCATAGGAAATCTGCACCATATCCTTTTCCTTGGCGGCGCGACCTTCGACATCCTCGAACGTCGCGTGCTGGCGGCGGATGTTTTCAACCACCTCGTTCACCTGCTTATCGGATACCTCCGTGCTTTCGGCCTTGATCGAAATGCCCTCGTATTTGGGAAGCTTGAACTCCGGCGGCACATCAATCGTCACTTCAAACTCAACCGGTTTGCCATCAGCCACTTCCGGCTCATTGACGTCGATCACGGCAACCACTTTCAGGCCCTCCTGCTCCACCGCATCGCGATAGAACTTCGGGACCACGCGCTCTTTCAGATCCTCGGAAATTTCCTTGGCGAACTTCTTTTCCACCAGCGCCTTGGGAGCATGACCCTTGCGGAATCCCGGCACGGCGACGCCCTTCATATAATAGCTCACCAGCTCGACGCGTTCAGCGGCAATGCTCTCAGCCGGAACTTCGATTTTCATCGTCTGGCGGCACGGCCCTGCATTTTTCAAAGAAACCTTCATTAAAATTCTCCTCTTTTGGAAACGTAAAAACGGGGGAGCTTACGGCACCCCTCCGGCGAGGTCAATTTCCAAGGGTTGGAAAGTTCGCCCGCGGACAGCCGCTCAAATACGTATAAATTTCCAATGTTTGGAAAATTCGAACGCACGCCCCATCTCCGGCGGTTTGGAGTTGCTTCATCCTGTAAAAAGCGATTCTCTAAAAGCCTTTCGCCATTTTTCAGAGGAAAAACACAACATGAACGACAACGCTAAAATCATTTACACAGTGACCGACGAGGCCCCGATGCTGGCCACCCACTCCCTTCTTCCAATCATTGGAAAATTCACCGAAGCCGCCGGCATCACCGTCGAGCCGCGCGACATTTCGCTGGCCGGGCGCATCCTTGCCGCCTTTCCCGACTGCCTGACCGACGAGCAGCGCGTCTCCGACGCCCTCGCCGAACTGGGCGCGCTGACCCAGGAACCGGAAGCCAACATCATCAAGCTCCCCAACATCTCCGCGTCCGTCCCGCAGATGAAAGCCTGCATCGCCGAGCTGCAGGCCAAAGGCTGTAAACTTCCCGAATACGACGATCCGGCCGCCAAACCGCGCTACGACAAAATCAAAGGCAGCGCCGTCAATCCCGTCCTGCGCGAAGGCAACTCCGACCGCCGCGCCGCCGCCGCCGTCAAACAGTACGCAAAAAACAACCCGCACCGCATGGGTGCGTGGTCGGCCGACTCCCAATCCGTCGTCTCCAGCATGCCCGCCGACGACTTCTACGGAAACGAAAAATCCGTCACCGTCCCGGACGCGACCACCGTCAAAATCGAACTCGTCGCCGACGACGGCAACGCCATCGTTTTGAAAGACGGATTGAAGCTCAAAGCCGGCGAAGTGCTCGACGGCACCTTCATGAGCGTCCAGTCATTGGAAAAATTCCTCGCCGAGCAGATCGCCGAATCCAAAAAAGACGGCATCCTCTTCTCGCTGCACATGAAAGCCACCATGATGAAGGTCTCCGACCCCATCATCTTCGGCCACTGCGTCAACGTCTTCTTCCAGCCGGTCTTCGATAAACACGCCGACACGCTCAAGGCGCTCGGCGTCGACGTCCGCAACGGACTCGGCGACCTCTACGCCAAAATCGAAACACTGCCCGCCGATAAAAAAGCGGAGATCGAAGCCGACCTCGACGCCGTTTATGAATCCGCGCCGGACATCGCCATGGTCGATTCCGATAAAGGCATCACCAACCTGCACGTCCCGAGCGATGTCATCGTCGACGCCTCGATGCCCGCCGCCATCCGCGCTTCCGGACAGATGTGGAACAAAGACGGCAAGCAGCAGGACACCAACTTCGTCATCCCCGACCGCTGCTACGCTGGCATCTACGCCGAAACCGTCAACTTCTGCAAAACCCGCGGCGCGTTCGATCCCGCCACCATGGGCAGCGTTCCGAACGTCGGACTCATGGCGCAGAAGGCCGAAGAATACGGATCGCACGACAAAACCTTTGAAATTCCAATGTCTGGAAAAGTCCTCGTCACCGACGCGGACGGCAAGCTGCTGTTTGAACACAAGGTTGAAAAAGGCGATATCTGGCGCGCCTGCCAAACCAAGGACGCACCGATCCGCGACTGGGTCAAACTCGCCGTCGCCCGCGCCCGCGCCACCGGTACGCCCGCCGTCTTCTGGCTCGACGAGAAACGCGCACACGACGCCGAACTCATCAAAAAAGTAGAAACCTACCTGCCGGAGTATGACACCGAAGGACTCGAGATTTATCTCATGTCGCCGGTCGAAGCCACCCGCTTCAGCCTCGAGCGCGCCAAAGAAGGCAAGGACACCATCTCCGTAACCGGCAACGTTCTGCGCGACTACCTCACCGACCTCTTCCCGATCCTCGAACTCGGCACCAGCGCCAAAATGCTCTCCATCGTCCCGCTCATGAACGGCGGCGGCCTCTTCGAAACCGGCGCGGGCGGCTCCGCCCCCAAACACGTTCAACAGTTCCTCAAAGAAAACCACCTGCGCTGGGACTCGCTCGGCGAATTCCTCGCTCTCGGCGTATCACTCGAACACCTCGCCCTCACCTTCGGCAACGACAAAGCGCAGGTACTCGCCGACACGCTCGACGCCGCCAACGCCAAATTCCTCGAAGAAAACAAATCGCCGTCGCGCAAATGCGGCGAGCGCGATAATCGCGGAAGTCATTTTTATCTCGCGCTCTACTGGGCCGAAGCGCTCGCCGCGCAGGACAAAGACGCTGAGTTGAAAGCCCGCTTCGCGCCGCTCGCCAAAACACTGGCCGAGAACGAAGAAAAAATCGTCGCGGAATTGATCGCTGTCCAAGGCAAGCCCGTTGACATCGGCGGCTACTACCGCCCGGATGAAAAACTCGCCGCCGCCGCCATGCGCCCGAGTCAGACGTTCAACGCGGCATTAGCCGCACTGTAAGAGTTTTTAGCCACAAAAGAGCGCATAGATCACAAGGTGGAGCGTGACCTCCGGGCACGCTTAAACGCGCACGGAGTTCGCGTTCCACCCAGAGAGTTTCCAAGGATTGGAAAATGTGGAAGCGGCATCTCTGCCGCTGGCCAGAGGCAGGATGCCTCTTCCACCTTAAAATCTTTGCCGCCGCCGCTCTTGCCGCCCTGCCCACCAACCTGCTAAAAACCTCTCGTTCCGCAACGACGTAACAAACAAAAGCCAAGCCGCATATGAACAACGAGAGAAATCCGTATATTCAAAAAGAGAACCGCCCTTCCCTATGCCGTTCTGTCGTGGCATTCATTGACATCCTTGGATATACGGAACTTGTTGAGGAGGCCGAAAAAAACAACCAAGCCAATCTATTCTCGAAAGCCTGCATGAAGCGCTAAGTGTTTCGAGAAAACATGTAGATCCAGCAGAGGATTACTTTACTAAGGAATTTTTGGCAAAGGATGATTTTGCCTTCCGGGCTTTTACCGACAACATCGTAATCGGATACCCAATAGTTGATGATGGTGAAATTGAGCTTGGAACAATTTATCGAGTATTGGCTAGTGTCCAAACATTGATGGCTATTAAAGGTTTTTTTATCCGTGGCGCTGTCTCTATCGGCGATCTTTATATGGATGACATAGTAGTATTCGGAAACGGATTAGTTCAGGCATATAAAGGGGAACAAGAGTTAGCACGAGACCCAAGAATAGTTTTATCCCCCTCTGCAATGCGTTACGTGGATCATCACCTCAAATATTATGGTAATCGTCCACACGCACCTCAAAACACCCACCTCTTTAAAGACGCTGACGGGCAATACTTTATAAACTATCTAGATGCCACAATTGAAGATGAAGACGGTAGCGATGCTATAGATCGAGACATCATTTACGCTCACAAAGAAGTTATAGAAAAGAAGCTGGCTCGATACGCAAAAGTTCCTGCAATTTGGAGTAAATATATGTGGTCTGCGCGTTATCACAACTTCTTCTGCAAAGAGAACAAGCATTTGGAAATAGACGATATGCTTATAGACACGAATAAAATTTCGCCCGAACCATCGCGAATAGTTGTCTCCAAATTCGACGAGTGTCCATTTTAGGAGCCGGGGTCAAAACAAAAAGGCCGGAGCGGCTTCCCGGCTCCGGCCTAATTTTTGTGTTTTTTGTGGCTACTCCGCTTTCTGCGCTTCGAGAAGCTCTTTGATGCCCTTCTCGGCGAGATCCATCATTTGGGCCATCTGCTCTTTGGTGAAGGGTTCTTCTTCGGCGGTGCCCTGCACTTCGACGAGTTTGCCGGAGGCGGTCATGACGACGTTCATGTCGACTTCGGCTTTCGAGTCTTCAAAGTAGCAGAGGTCGAGAAGCGGCGTGCCTTTGTAGATTCCGACGCTGATGGCGGCGAGCGCCTCTTTGATCGGGTCTTCTTTGAGCAGTTTTTCCTCGAGCAGACGATCCACCG
>JBFWJN010000126.1:0-9214 GCA_050253185.1 Kiritimatiellales bacterium
TACACGAGCCTTGAATTCCGCCGTATGTTTCCGTCTCTGATTCTTCATAGCTCCCATCCTTTCATGTTCAGGAGCCATGCGCCAAAACCTAACTTAGCCGGTGGTCCAAATTCTTAAGTCCGCCTCTCGGTTACGGTGTGGATACAGATGAAGGATTCCTGTTCCGACTGGGTACGGACGGATTGCCTGCCGGTTCCAAGTTGCAGGTTACGAAGGTGACGCTGGGTCAGTTTCAAACAGCTCAGATTGAGCATATTGTAATCCTGAATAATACGACCGGGGATTATATGACCGTCGATCCGGATGTGGTCCTTGCCCGTAAAGAAATAGATGTTTCTTCGTTGAACATCATTCTCGATGCCGGTCAGGCCCAGGTGGATCCGAATAATGTCAGCGCCGGAAACTTTACTGTCATGTGCGGTGAACCGGAAGTAACCACGGGATGGCGGCTGGAATCGGTTACGCTGAACGTCATTCCTGAGCCGGCCAGTATCGGTCTGGTCGTGATCGGAGCTATGCTGGTGGCCGGGATCCGTCATGTCAGTAAACATTGATTAATCAATGAAACCCCTGCTGGATCAGCCGGGGTTTTTGTTTACACTTTGAATTCGAGTAAAGAGGTTTTTATGTCTGCTGATTTTCAATTCAACCGGCGTCAGATTTTGGGACTGGGCGCGTCTGCGGTCGGCATTGCAGTTCTTCCCTCCGCCGGGTGGCCCGCGCCTCTGGGAGGGCAGGACCCGCAGACGATATTCCGAACCGCCTTTGCTCCCGGCGACCCGTTGCCCGGCATGGATGGCCTGATGGTTGCTCCGCTGGCGCGACATTGGCCGTCCTGCTTGCTGTGACCGGCGGGATGGACGAATTTGAAGGATCCCGCGGAAATGCCGGGGTTTCGAGTCGTATACAGGCTGTCGCCGGGATGGCCGGAGTATATGATTTTGTCGGTCGGTTTTCCGATCCGGAGCAGGTAGCAGTACAGCCCCAGATGAAGACAAAGATCCAGACAAACGGTGAATGGATCGGAACACCCTTTTCCGCGACAGACCATTGTTGGCAGGATGCATCCGCCATCAATCATCTTGATCCCTCCGATCCGCCGATTCTGCTGATGCACAGCAAGAACGACCGGGTCCTTCCCTGGATGCAGTCACGGAACATGTTTTTAAAACTGCAGGACGCTGGAGTTCCTTCAATGTTCGAACTCTATGAAACGGGCGGTCATGCTGTGCAGCCCAAAGGAAAAGATCCCAAGGCGGCAATGATTTCATTTTTCAAAGCGCATCTGGAGAACTGAAATGTGCAAAAGACTGTACGGTGTATTCGGGCTCAGCTCCCTGCTGGTCGGGGCGGCTTCAGCACAGTCGGTGCAGAAGCCGAATGTGATTATTATTCTGACGGACGATCTCGGTTATCAGGATATCGGATGTTTCGGGGCATCATCCATCAAAACACCGAACCTGGACCAGATGGCCGAGGACGGCTGCAGGTTCACATCGTTCTATGCGGCGGCCAGTGTGTGCAGTCCGTCGCGCGCCGGCCTGCTGACCGGGCGCTACCCGGAACGAAACGGGCTTCATGGTGTTTATTTTCCCAAGGATGATCAGGGCTATCCGCTGACAGAAATCATGCTCTCTCAGGTGCTGAAAGAGCAGGGATATGCCACCGCCTGTATCGGTAAATGGCACCTGGGACACCTTCCGGACTATCTGCCGACGCATCGTGGTTTCGATCGGTACTTCGGGATTCCCTACAGCAATGATATGTGGATGGACCCGCAGAACATTCCCCCGGCAACAAATATTGTTCTGCGGGAGGAAAAAACGCTGGACGACTATTTCAAGACCGATCGCTTCCGCAAGGGGTCTGCACCCAATCAGGTTCCGCTGATGCGCAATGACCGGTGTGTGGAATGGCCCGCTGAGCAGGCCACGCTGACCCGACGCTATGCAGAGGAGGGGATCCGATTTATCCAGTCGAATAAGGACCGTCCGTTTTTCCTGTATCTGGCGACGGCCATGCCGCACGTTCCGTTGCATGCGTCGGAGCCGTTCCTGGGGAAAAGCGCGCGCGGTCTTTATGGAGACTGTGTGGAAGAAATCGACTGGGCTGTCGGAGAAATCCTGCAGGCTCTGAAAACAGAAGGACTGGCGGAAAAAACGCTGGTTGTCTTCACTTCGGACAACGGGCCGTGGCTTGTTCAGAAAGAGAACGCCGGCTCGGCCTTGCCGCTGCGCGACGGAAAGGGTTCCACGTATGAAGGAGGACAAAGGGTCCCCTGCATTATGTGGTGGCCGAAAACGATTCCGGCAGGAACAGTCTTTTTTCGCACGGTGTCTTCATTGGATCTTTTTCCGACGGTTTCTGTGCTTGCAGGTGCCGCTTTGCCCTCAGATCGAATGATGGATGGACATAATATTCTTCGCATCCTGAAGAATCCAGAAACAGCTGTATCCCCATGGAACGTATTCTGTTATGAGACAACAGCTCTTCGGGCCGGGCCGTGGAAATTCCGGAACGGTCCGCTTTACAGCCGGTACCATCGAAAAAACAACCCGGATGTCATACAGCTTTTTAACCTGGACCGGGATATCGGAGAAACAGTCAATCTGGCAGATCAGTACCCGGAAAAGGTCACGCAGTTTCGCGAAATGCTGGATGCATACCGGCAGACGGTTGCTGGCGAGGAAAAGTAGCTGGTCGGATCAGTTTTTATTCTGCGCGCGGAACTGTCCCGGACTGGTGCCGGTATGTCGTTTGAAGGCCTTGGCAAAAGCGAACTGGTCGCTGTATCCGACGGTGCGGGAAATCGTATCCAGCGTGTAGTCTGTATAGAGAAGCATCGTTCCGGCGTTTTCCATCCGCATGGTGTGAACAATCTGCATGGCATTCAGCCCGGTGTGTTTCTTGACGATCCGCTGGAATCCGGATTTTGACATATGAGCGAGTTCGGCCAGCTGGTCGACATTCCAAGCTTTGTCAATATGAAGCTGAACTTCGTTCCAGATGTTTTCCAGGATTCGATGTGATTTGGCGGAGTCCGGATTTTTGACACCGAGTTCCCGCTGCAGGTAGAGCACAATCAGGTTCACATGGCAATGAAGGGCGCTGCTGGAATCCGCCCAGCGCCGGTTGGTCTCCTTGAGGCAGGCTTCCATCTCATAATGCAGTTCATTGAGCCATGTGGCTTTGTGCACATGCGGCTGTGAACCGATGAGCCGATCCCATTTGGACCTAGGGTTGAAGTTGATCCACATGATGTTCCAGTTCTGGTCGGTCCAGTATGAATATTCACTGACGGTTGGTGCGATGAATACGTCGCCCTTTCGGAGTTTCCGGTTTGCGCCTTTCTTGATTCTAAGTTGTCCGGATCCTTCCAGGACATACAGGATCTGGGGGGTGACGACATCCTTGCGTTCCACCCGATAGCCGTTTGTCAGGTTGCTGAGTCCTGCCCAGCGGATGTCATGACTGGCGAAATACGATCCCGGAGAGGCGGGAGATGTCAGAAAACGCTCCCGGCTGTCGGAAGGAATATAAATATATTGTCCGGGAGAACGAATAATATGGGCGTTAGATGACATATGCCTGTTGCTCCGCGTTGTGTTGTTTGTTGGGGCGAGTGTCGAAAAAGAGACCGGGCCCGCTGGGGGCCGCAATCGGTTTGTCGGACATATACTTTCGTTTTTCAGCCATACCGGCAGTCTCTCTTCACATCCAGAATGCAATATAAATAAGTTGGGAACAGATTCCAACAGTGAATCTGTGGAGGCAGAGACGTAGAGGAGGAAAAAAGATGATCAAGGGAATCGGAGCCGTAACGGCCGTGATGCTTGCGTCTGCGGTGAATGCGGACATCATAATCAGTTATGAGGGAATTAATATCAAGAGCGGTGTGACACAGGCCCAGACCTATGTGGATATCGGTACGGATGGATCGGGATCAAGAGCTTCTTCCGGGAATGCCAATTATCCGGGAAACGATGCAACCTATCCGGCGGTTTCCGGCAGTGTGGATGCTGAATTTTCCGGGGCATCGTTCTCTCTGGGAATCGGCGGCGGAACGTTTGACAATACAACAAATTCCGTTTCATTCGGGACCCGCGAAACAAAAAGTGCGTTTACCTTGTCAACGGCCGGCGTCGGCATTGCTGCAGGGATCGGAGGAGTGGATTCCAATGACGGGTTCCTGTTTACACTGGGGACCGCCGGACTTCCAATCCGGGCCCGGCTGCAGGTGACATCTGTGACGCTGGCTCTTTTCCAGGCTGGAGAAAATGAATCTGCAGTGATTCTGAACAACAGCACCGGCGAATACATAACGGTTCCGGCGGATTCCACGTCATCGACGAAAACAATCGATGTTTCATCGCTGAATATTTTTGCGGATTCGGGACAGAATCTGGTTGATCCGAACGTGGTCTCGCACGGAGCATTTACCGTGATGTGCGCAGAGCCGGAGGTCAGTACCGGCTGGCGGCTTCAGTCGGTAACGCTGTCCGTTGTGCCGGAACCGGCCGGTGTAGGCCTGTTTGTGATTGGCGTTGTCCCGGCCATAGTGCTCCGTCATAATCATAATATTGATCGATAAAACATTACATTCCGCCGGCTCAGTGTGCAGGCTGAGCCGGCAGTATGTCCATGCGGGCTGTTCCGGCACAGAATGAGCGACCCGCAGCAAACAGGATCGGGTCAGGTTATGGCAATAAAATCAATATGTGCTTTTGGATCTTCCGCGGTTGTCGGCCTGTTCGCCGCTTCGGGGCTCTCCGCTCCGGGTGCGCAGGCGGTGCGGCCCAATGTGATTTATATTCTGGCGGACGACTTGGGATGGGCCGAGCTGGGATGCTATGGAAACTCGTTTAATGAAACCCCGAATCTGGATCGACTGGCTTCGCAGGGCATGCGTTTTACGCAGGCCTATGCCTCCGCACCGGTCTGTTCCCCATACCGCGCGGCCTTGATGACGGGACAGCTTCCGGCGCGGATCGGAGTGACGGATTATCTGCGCCCCGACACCGACTGGCATCTTCCGGATGATATGGTCACGCTGCCGGAACTGTTTAAAGAGGCGGGCTACGTCACCGGCATGGCGGGCAAATGGCACCTGAGCGGATATGATCAGAACGGTGTGAAATCCGGTCCGGGGAAGCACGGCTTTGATGAGGTCATGGTGTCCGAGCAGCTCGGGATTGCCAACGGATCCTACTTTCATCCGTACCGTCGTGTGAATCCTTCCCTGCCTGCTGTGCTGGGCGCGCGGGAATATCTGACCGACCGGCTGAATTATGAGGCGGTTCAGTTTATCCAGCGGCATCAGAGTGAACCGTTTTTCTTTTATCTGAGCCACTATGCCGTGCACACGGCACTGGCCGCGAAGCCGGAACTCGTTGCGCATTTCCGTGCCAAGCCCGGGGCGACGGCGCCGGTTTCCGACCCAAACCGACGCAAGCTGGGCACGCCGCAGGGAAAGAAAAACAATCCGGTGCTGGCCGCCATGCTGAAGTCGGTCGACGATGGTGTCGGGATGATCATGAGTGAGCTGGAATCCCTCGGGCTGTCGGAAAATACACTGATTGTATTCACCAGCGATAACGGCGGCGAAGACTGGGTGACCAGCAACGCGCCGCTGCGCGCCGGAAAATCACACGTTTACGAGGGCGGCATTCGCGAACCGCTGATTGTCAAATGGCCCGGTGCCGTTCTGCCCGGAAGTGTCTGTACAACGCCGACCGTCAATGTGGATTTTTATCCGTCTTTCGCGCAGATTCTTGGCGTGAAGGAAGGTTCCCAAACGCTTGACGGAGTATCGATTGTTCCGCTGCTGCGCGGCAAACGCATCGCGGACCGGCCGTTCTTCTGGCACTACCCGCTTGAGAAGAAACATTTTCTCGGCGGCCGGTCGTCCGGTGCCATGCGTTTCGGCGACTGGAAGCTGGTGGAGTTTTTCGATGACCAGACTCTGGAACTGTATAACCTGAAAAACAATGTCGGCGAATTCGTCGACCTGGCCGATCAGTATCCGGAAAAGGTTCAGCAGTTGTCCGGAATGCTGAAAACCTGGCGACGGGACGTTTCCGCCCGGTTCCCGGAGGGGCAGGCGGCCCCGTAGAACTCAGTGTGCAGGATGAGTTTCATTACGGGTTGAATTCGCGGGGAATGAACGTTCCGCATGCGATGAGACTTTTAGACATATATTTCGAATACTCGAACATACCCGAACGGTTTTTTTCAGGGTAGCTTCACAGGCTCGATGTAGGACAGGGAAACGATTCTTTAAAATCAAAGCTCAGAGGTGGAATTTATGCAGGGTTGTAAACGTCGGTTTTTTGTATTTTCAGCGGCAGTCTGTCTGTTCACGGGGATCGGTCTGGCGGATCCGGCCGTACCGTCCGTTAACGGCGGCATACAGGTTCCCGGACGGTGGTCGATTGAAAAAGCAGCCGCATGGTACGCGAAGCAGCCATGGCTGGTTGGTTGCAACTATATTCCGGCCAATGCGATCAATCAGCTGGAGATGTGGCAGGCCGATACCTTCGATCCCCAAACTATTGATCGGGAACTCCAGTGGGCTGAAGATCTGGGATTTAATACGCTTCGGGTTTACCTGCATGACCTGGTATGGGCCGAGGATCCGCAGGGACTCTATGATCGCATGGATACATTCCTGGATATCTGCAGGAAACACGGAGTGCGGTCTCTGTTCGTCTTCTTTGATGACTGTCACCGTCCATATCCCAAAGTCGGACCGCAGCCGCTTCCGGTTCCGGAATATCATAATTCAGGATGGATGAATTCTCCGGCCCGTGACGTAGCCATTCAGTTCTATAAGGGCGAACTGCCCGAAAAGGAAATCGCCCGGCTCAAAGGGTACGTGCAGGAAACGATGCGCCGGTTTAAGGACGATGACCGGGTTTTGATGTGGGAGCTGTACAATGAGCCGGGACGGGGCATCGGGAAATTCGGGGATAAAAGCGCAAAACTGCTGTTCGAATCGTGGAAATGGGCACGGGAAGTCAATCCGTCTCAGCCGGTGTGTTCCTGTGCGGAGGGAAGTGTCGGTGCGTTGAATATCCGCATCGGACAGGAGAACTCGGATGTGATTTCCTTTCACTGCTATGAATCGCCGGCGGTGCTGGAAAACCTTTGCCGGCAGTATGCGGCCAAAGGCCGCCCCGCTCTGTGCACGGAATATATGGGCCGTCCTAAAAGCACGTTCGAAGGAAGCCTTCCCATTCTGAAAAAATATAATATCGGTGCTTATAACTGGGGATTTGTTTCCGGGAAAACCGAAACAATCTGGCATTGGTCCAGCCGGGAAGGAAATGACATCAATAAGCTCTGGGCCGAGGGCGTGGCGGTTCATCCCGGCGAACCGTTCCCGGAGCCGGAACTCTGGTTTCACGATATCTATCGGATGGACGGAACGCCCTACAAACAGTCAGAGATCGATTTTATCCGTAAAATAACCGGAGTGAATCAGAACTGACCGGGGGCAAAATGACTGCCGTTCGCGTTCCGATGTGCGCAGCGCATCGGAACGGGATTTTTGTGTCTCCCAGTCCTCATGGACACGGATTTGAATTTTTTACCGCTGCCGGAACTGGGCCGGGCCGACTTTGGCATATCGCTTGAAGGCTTTGGAAAACGCAAAGCGGTCTTCATACCCAACGGCTTCAGCAATGCTGTCGACCGTATGGTTGGTATACAGAAGCCGTGCACAGGCGTGTTCCATTCGTATGGTGTGAACCACCTGCATTGGAGTGGCCCCAGTCTGCTCGGACACGGCGTGATAGAAGCAGGTGCGTGACATGCCGGCGGTTTCCGCCAGCTCCTGAATGGTCCATTTGTGCGCAACATTCTGCTGCACTTCATTCCATACACGTTCCAGGATGAAGGTGACGGGATTTTCTTTTCCCAATTCGCGCTGGATATAATTCACGATCAGGTGCGAATAAGAATGAAGCAAGATGGATGAGTCTGTGCGCCGACGGTTGATTTCTCCAATATATCCCTCCATCAGCCGTTCAAGTTCCGTCATCCATGCCGCCCGGTGCACGTGGGGCTGACGGTCAATCAGTTTGTCCCATTTTGATCGGGGGCGTAAATGGAGCCATAGAATTCGCCATTCATGATCCGTCCGATAGGAGTATTCGCTTTTCCACGGCGCACAGAACACATCGCCGGGTTTCAGTTCGCGGGTCTGTCCATTGGCCTTCAGCATGCCGGATCCGCTTAAGGTATACTGTATCAGATGTCCGGGATAACGGCACCGCGTCACGTGATATCCCGACGTCAGGTCACTGATTCCGGCCAGCTGAATATCCTGATCGAGCAAGGGATGGTTCGAAGGGTCCGGTGACGTTAAGAACCGTTCTTTGGAGTCATTGGGAATATAGACATATTCTTCATCGGACCGAAATATTCGGGCTTTCGATTTCATCAGCGTACGGCTCCTGTGGCTTCTGAATGGATGCCTTTTGTGTATCACCGTGAAACGGTTTGTTCAAACTGTGTTTTCATTGAATGTCTCAAAGGGCGGTTCATTTCGGTTCCGACACGTATTCTAGAATATGCGGCCCCGAACTCTGGAACACATCTTCAGTATTTATAAACATACCTCGGAACAGGGCTGTTTTATATTCTGACTCTCATCAGATGGCGATAGAGGGTCGCCCGTACAGTGAAAGGAAAAAAATGAAATTGAACCGCTCTTTGTTCCCCATCGTAATCATAATTGCAGGAATTGCGCTGCCCGGTTATGGAGAAATCTCAACCGAACTGATTATTGATGGCGGCTTTGAGTATGTCGCCGGAACAGATCCGAGTGAGACGTCTTTCCCCTGGGGAGTAGAAGGCGAGGATGGCGACTGGAGCGTGACAACAAGCGGGCACGAAGCGACCGATCTGTCTGAAAATGTATTTCACAGCGGATCCCAGTCGGTCTTTTTCAACTGGAACGGAGATTCCGCCTATCTGTACCAGACGATTTTCGGTGCGGCTTTTGACAGCAGTAAAACCTATGAGGCTTCTTTCTGGATGTATTCCTATGATGACGGCAAAGGAAAAACCGGCGCGACGAAAATCAAAATGAACCTGTTTGTCCGCAAAGATTCCGGAAGTGACTGGGTTTATGTGAACGGTTTTACCGGAGAAGTCGCCAATACACAGCCCGGTCGCTGGGAACAGTTTGCGGGGGCGATTCAAGGTGAGC
>JBFWJN010000127.1:0-9042 GCA_050253185.1 Kiritimatiellales bacterium
AGAAGGCAGGTTGCCTTTGAGGGGCATCTGACGGACTGGCTGGGAGACCGAGCCGCCGAATTCATACAGGCTGAGCAGGCCGACCCGCTGTTTGTTTTTCTGTCTTTCACGGCCCCGCATGTCCCGATGGAAGCACTGCAGGCGGATATGGATGCAATGGGAACCGATGATCCGTATGTTGGTCTGGTTTACGGGCTGGACCGGAATGTGGGCAAAGTGATGGATGCTCTGAAGGCGCGTGGACGTTTGGAGAATACGCTGATCTGGTTCTTAAGCGATAACGGAGGGTTGGTGCGCCAAGCCTCCAATTTTCCGCTGGGAGGGAAAAAGGGGACTGAATTCGAAGGCGGGCAGCGGGTTCCCTTTCTGGTCAGCTGGAAAAAAGAGATTCCTTCCGGCGTCTATACGTCCATGGTTTCCTCGCTGGATATCTATCCCACCTGTGTCAGGGCGGCCGGGGGCTCCCTGGAGCAGTCGCGGCCTCTTGATGGGGTGGATCTGCTACCGTATCTGACGGGAAAGAATGCGGAACGTCCTCACCCGCAACTGTTCTGGAGAAAACTGGAATGTGCCGCCGTGCGCGACGGCGACTGGAAACTCATCCGGGTGGAGAACTACGGGTATGCGCTGTACAACCTCGCGGAAGACATCGGGGAAATGCACGACCTCGCTGCTCAGATGCCCGAAAAGGTTGATCAGATGCGGCGTCAGCTGGAGGGGTGGGAGACCGATAAGATGACTCCATTGTGGCAGGAGGGCGAAAAATGGGTCGGGGTGCGATACAGGGACCACACGGTTAAATTTAAAACCGGCCTGCTGCCCGGGCGTGTCCTCGGCAGCCGGATGGTTGGACAGTAAGGAGTGATGATGAAACGGATTTTTATGTTTTTTGTTCTTTTGGCCGGTTTCGTATCGGCGCAGCCGAGTCCGACCGCTGTTCCTGCTCCACACGAAACGGAAGGGAAAGCGTGGCTGACCGACCGGCTGAATCAGTTGCAGGAAGATCTTTATTCCCGGGATCTTTCCAAGGTGAACCTGCTGTTTATCGGAGACTCGATTACGCAGAACTGGCGCTACGCAGGGATCGGGATATGGAATAAGAGTTTTGCTGGGGAACCGTATTATGCGCTGAATCTGGGCGTCGGCGGAGACCGTACGGAGAATGTTCTTTATCGCCTTTTATCTAAGAAAGCCGGCGGCATGGGGAATCTGGATTCCCCCGACCTGAAGCCGAAAACCATTGTTCTGATGATCGGAACCAATAATCTGTTCCGGCATCAGCCGGATCAGATCATTAAGGGAATCACTGCCGTGCTGAATCGGCTGCGCGAACTGGAGCCGCAGGCCCGAATCATTCTCTGTTCAGTGCTTCCCACGCAGGATGATCAGCGCAATCGGAATCTGGTTATCCCGGTCAATGACGCCATTCAGACATTGGAAAATATGGAATGGATGGATCTGTATTCTGTGTTTACAGACGAAAACGGTGCCCAGCGCCGGGAGTTTTTTCAGGATGGCGTTCATTTGAATAAGAACGGATACCGTGTTTGGCGCGACCGGTTGCTGGATCGGCTTGCTTTATCGTCGAAAGAACTGCCGGGGGAACACTTATGAGAGAATCGATGCAGACAAAATTGATGCTGACCGTTACCGCTTTCGTCTGTGCTCTGAACACTGTCGAAGCGGAGAACCCTAATATTCTTTTCATTTATGGCGATGATATTGGATACGGAGACTTCAGCTGTTACGGCGGTAAAATTGACACACGCAATATTGACCGGCTCGCCGCGCAAGGAGTGCGCTTTACGAGCGGATACTGCACCGCAGCCACATGCACGCCGTCCCGTTATTCTCTGTTAACGGGTGAATATGCCTTTCGCAACAAGGGGGCTCGGGTTCTTCCGGGGAATGCCCCCCTGATCATTGATCCGCTTCGCCCGACGGTCGCGGCGTTCCTGCGCGATAACGGATATGACACCGCACTGATCGGGAAGTGGCATCTCGGTCTCGGATTGACTACGGAATCGCTCGATTGGAATGGACAAATCTGTCCGGGACCGAAAGAACTCGGGTTCGACACGTCTTTTCATATGGCCGCAACCGCCGATCGCGTGCCTTCGGTATTTATACGAAACGGACGAATCGTCAATCTGAACCCGGAAGATCCAGTGCAGGTGGATTATGAGCACCCGGTCGGTAAGGGTCCGACCGGCATTTCCAACCCTGAACTTCTCCGGCTGCAGGCGGATGAACAGCATTCCGGCACCATTGTGAACGGCATCAGCCGCATTGGTTATATGAACGGCGGAGAATCCGCGCGATTCAGGGATGAAGATATGGCGGATACCTATTTGAATCAGGCCGTGGAGTTTATCGGCAAAAACCGGAATCAGCCGTTTTTCCTCTATTTTGCTCCGAATGAAAGCCATGTTCCCAGAATGGTCCATCCGCGCTTTCAGGGGGCCACGACGCAAGGCCCGCGTGGAGATGCCATTGCTGTGTTTGACTGGTGTGTCGGTCGACTGGTTGATGCACTGAAAGAAGCCGGCCGGTACACCAATACGCTGATTGTGATCTCGTCGGACAACGGACCGGTTCTATTTGACGGGTATTGGGACGGTGCGCTTGAACGGCAGGGCGAACATCGTGCGGCCGGTCCGTGGCGGGGCGGAAAGTACAGCCGATGGGAGGGGGGAACCCGTGTGCCGTTTATTGTTACCTGGCCGGGCCGTTCCTCCCCGGGAATTTCTGATGCGATTGTAAGTCAGGTTGACTTATATGCATCTATCGCGGCTTTGATCGGTCAACCTGTGCCGGAGAATGCCGGTCAGGATGGCTGCAATGTACTGCCGGCATTGCTGGGAGAGAGTGCGGCCGGGCGTGACTATGTGATTGAAGAAGCCCTGGGCCGGATCGCCGTGCGAAAAGGGAGCTGGAAATATATTCCGCCGGGAAACATTACGGAACGCGGTGGGCTCGATGAATGGATCACTACAAAAGTCAAGGAACCGGGACTGCTCTTCTATTTGACTGAGGATCCGGGAGAGACTCGAGATCTCGCCGCGCTTTATCCGAAACGTGTCGAAGAGATGAGAAAGATTGTTCTGCAGGTTTCTCAGGGGAAGTAGCTGCCGGAGTCCTGAGATGGGGTGTGGTATTCCGGTTTTTTAATCAATCCCGTCGGCAATGGGAAAAACAGTGAATACTAAAAACGGTATATGGATTGGACTTTTTTTCTTCTGCTCCGGATTTGCAGCGGCTCAGGCCGTTGGCTTGGATGAGTGGAGCTTTAATAAGGACGTCGCCGGACTCACGTTATCCCAGACGACAAATTCCGGGATGCAGTCTGCGGTGTTTTCCGCTGGAGGGGAGGGCTTTCTGGAAACGGACGGACGCGGCAGTCTTCTCTGTACCCGTGCCGCCGAAGGCACAAATGAAATGTGGACGAAAGGTGCTGTTCTGGATGCTGATGTCGATGATGTTGTCTCCGGTGTGTATTATCTGCGGTACGACTGCCGTTACGAATATGACTGGACAGGCACGAATGATGTGGACGGTTCGGTTTTCGGGCTGAGTGTGGTGGATGAAGCCGGAAACTGTGTCGCCGGTACCGCACTCCTTCGAGGGATCACAAATGTTCCATCGGATTATACGGTTAGTCACATCTATTCTCTCGATGCTCCTATACAAATTTCTGTAATCCTGAAGGTGGATCTCGACGCCGGGACAATGACCGCATGGTATGACTGTGGAACCGAGAGTTCTTTTGACGAGAATCAGCCAGCGGCAAGCGATATTCCAGTCACGCTTACATCCATCGATAAACTTCGGTTTCAGGCGACCGGCGATTTCCAGCCGGAAGGATCCGGGAATTATACGGCGGCGGATCACATTCGGACGGCATCAACCTGGGAGGAAATCTCGCTCCCGACTTCTCTTCCCTTATCGGTTCATTCTCTTTTTCAGGACCATATGGTTCTTCAGCGGGACATGAATACTCCGATATGGGGAGTTGCAACACCCGGCATGGATGTGACGGTCAGGCTGGATGGAACCGTCGTCGGCACGACAATCGCGGATATAGATGGGCGGTGGCGAGTGGATATGTCTCCTCACGCACATGATGGTGGAGTGCCTCACCTGATGGTGGTGTCATCAGGCGATACGGATATCGAGTTTAATAATGTGGTCTTTGGGGATGTGTTTATTGCCTCGGGGCAGTCCAATATGCTTAAAACCATGGCATCCTGCGTCGGCTACGAAGAGGAACTGACTGTGGCCGGGAGTTTTCCGATTCGTCAGGTTGCAATGGAAATGACCGGTTCTGAGACAGTGTTGGATAAACCGATAATCCGTTTGAACTGGGCGGAATGCAGCAGTTCTTCGTTGGGAACCTTTACCGCCGCCGGGTTTTTTTTCGCTAAAAATATTTATTCGGAAACCGGTATTCCGATTGGATTGATTAATGCAGCGTGGGGCGGACAGCCTATTGAGCGGTTTATCAGTCCGTCCGGTCTGGCCGCAGTCCCGGAGCTCTCCGGTATGCGGCAGAATCAGGAACAGGGAGGAATTACCAACCTTTACGATGCCTGCAACGCGATGATTGCTCCGCTGATCCCCTATGGCATACGCGGCGTTCTTTGGTATCAGGGGGAATCGAACGGGTACGACAGTGACCTGTACCGATATAAAATGCAGGCTCTGATTCGCGGCTGGCGGCAGGACTGGGGGCAGGGAGACTTTCCATTTTATTATGTTCAGCTGCCGAATTACAGCGGGAATTCCGGATGGCCAGAACTGCGCGAAGCCCAGTTAAGAACTCTTTCAGAAACGAACACCGGGATGGCGGTCACAATTGATGTCGGAGAGGATAACGATATCCATCCTGCCAATAAACTTGATGTCGGTTATCGGATGGCGCAATGGGCTTTGGCAAAAGATTATTTACGGAATATTAGTTACAGCGGACCGCTGTATCACAGTGCCGTCGTGGAAAGCTCTCAAATCCGGCTTATTTTCGACTATGCGGAAAGCGGTTTAATGTCCGGCTGGAAAAACGGAACCAATGCCGTGGTCAGGAATGACGGTGCCTTGCAGAACTTTTCCATTGCCGGGTCGGATGGCCTGTTTGTGGATGCAACGGCAGTGATTGATAAGGATACGGTGCTTGTCTCGAATCCCGATGTTCCAGAGCCGGTGTATGTGCGGTACTGCCATGTTCCCGTGCCATCTGGCAGCAACAAGCTCTATAATGCGGACGGATTGCCGGCCTCACCGTTCCGAACCGATCAGGGCTTCAAAATGGATGTTGAAAATGGATCCAACGGAGGCGACGCGAGGAATCAGCCTGGAAACCGGGTATCCATTGCTGCGGACATTCCGCCAGCCGGAGAGGTGTTTGACCGTTGGATCGGCGCGGCATCTGACATTGATGACCTCAACGCATCCAATACAACGGTGACCGTGCCGGACCGCGGTCTGTACTTGCTGGCAGCTTATCGTAATGAATTAGATCCAGTATACACACTGACGGTTAACGGCGGATACGGTTCCGGTACCTCGCAGAGCAATTCGATTTTGAATCTGGAAGCCGCTGTAGTGGATGGACAGATATTCGATCACTGGACTGGCGATACACAAACCGTTGTGAATGTACAAGCCGCTTGCACGACTCTTCGAATGCCGGCTCTCGATGTTACCGTTACCGCTGTTTATCGGGCTGTCGACAGCGTTGGCGATGGAATTAACGATGACTGGCGAGCCGACTATTTCGGTGGAGATGGATCAGCTATCAACGACCAATCTGCCGCCGATGCAGACCCGGATGGTGATGGAATGACCAATGAACAGGAATTTCGCGTTGGAACATCGCCGGTTGACGCTTCATCGGTATTTCGGCTGAATGCTGCCTTTGCTGAGGGAGAGTTGGCACTATTGTTCGAAGGGCTTTCCGGTTATCGCTATAGGCTTGAAAAAACCGATACGCTCAATCCGGTCAACTGGGAAACTGTTCTGTACAACCTCAGGGGCGAAGGATTGCAAAAGAAAATCTTCCGGGATATCAGCGGTAGCACCAACGGCTTTTATCGTTTGCGTCTGAACTGACGCCTTCGGCAGAATAAACCTGATGCTTTTAGGAACAGTTCCGAAATGCGGCAGGGCTCTTCCCTGTCATCTTTTTGAAAACACGACTGAAATAGAACTGATCTTCATATCCAACTGCCAATGCGATATCCGCAATTTTTGTATCGGACATGCGTAAAGCCCTTGCCGCCTGTTCGATCCGGATCGTGGCCAGATATTCCGTAGGCGTTTTCCCGGTATGCTTTTTAAAGAGCCGGTAAAAGTAGCCTTCACTGATTCCGGCCAGAGAGGCGACATCCGCAAAACAGATTTCTTCGGAGAAATGCTCATGGAGCCAGGTAATGGCCTTGTCGATCGGGTTGCTGGCGGACGCCGTATTTCCTTCAATATATGTTCGGAAGAACCCTCCGATCAGGGCCATCAGCATGCCGTCTATTTCAAATCCGATATTTCCGAAACGTCGCTGTGCAAACAGCCACAGTTTTTTTGCGGAATTTGTTAATGCCGGATCGCAGACAACAATTGGTTGCTGGGAATCAACCGTTTCCATTATTTGGCTTTCGAATCCGATCCAGATCGTGCTCATGGACAATGAGGATTCTCTGTGCGTGCAATGCGGCGGAACGAGAATCAGCATGTTGTCCGTCATGGGAAGAGTGCGATCTTCCAGATAAAGAAGACCGGGACCATTCAGGACAACACTGAACTCCCAGAAGGAATGGCTGCCGAATTCGGTGCAGTTGCGCGGTCCGTTATAGCGTTCAATAAATAACGGGTGAAGCAGTTCTGTTGAGCGGTTTAATGTGGAGCCGCTCCATAGAGAGTTTTTCAGCATGTGAAGGTCCGGTGTCAATTCAAACTCCTTTTACATAATCCACGTCTTGGTCGATCAAGATAATATCATAATAATCTATATACAAGATCAATAGCGGCCATGGGCTAATAATGTGGATTTGTTAATGTGAATCCGGATTTTGGACCGGAAAGTCAATGGTCTGTTGCAGATATTCCTGCCTTAAAAATCATAGAAAAATTCATTTTCAATGAGCAGGCCCTTTGCATTGGTCTGATCCACAGACATTATGAAAACATTTCTTGGAATAGGACTGGGCCCGATTCAGACCGGTATTTTTCTGAACGGTGCGTTTCGCGGGAATTTTGATCGGTTGGTAATTGCTGAAGTTGATGCTGCACTGGTTGAGGCGGTCCGGGAAAATTGCGGAACGATACAGATTAACATTGCGTCGACCATTGCCGTCACGACGGAAACGATAACCGGTGTTGAAATCTATAATCCGACCGTTCTGGATGATCGGGAAAAACTGGTTGACGTTGCCGCGGAGGCGGATGAAGTCGCTACTGCACTCCCGAGTGTAAACTTTTTTAAATATCTCGACTGGGTTAGGGACGGGTTTTCGCGGCAATCGGAACGCCGCCGTTTTGTCTATGCTGCCGAGAATCATAATCATGCCGCCGAGGCTCTTGGCGAGGTTCTCGGTTTTTTTCCGTACACAAATTATTTGAATACAGTCGTTGGAAAAATGAGCTGTATCTTTCCGGCTGATGAGTGCCGCAGTCGCGGCATCCAGACACTGACGCCGTCGGCCGATCGCGGTCATCTGGTTGAGAAATTCAACCGGATTTTCATTCAGGCCTGTGTGGGAATCGAACAGCGTCGGACCCAGGGACTGTATGAAAAAAACGACCTCTATCCGTTCGAAGAGGCAAAACTTTACGGACACAACGCTGTTCATTTTCTACTGGCGGCGCTGGGCCGTCAGGCAGGATGTGCCTGCATGAATGAGCTTTCGAATCATCTCGATCTGCTCGAAATCGCTCGCCATGCTTTCATCGATGAATCTGGGGCGGCACTCTGCAGAAAATGGAAGGGTGTGGATGAACTTTTCACCTTTCGGGGATTTTCCACCTATGCCGAGGATCTGTTGGTTAGAATGACCAACCCCTTTCTTGCAGATGCCGTCGATCGCGTTGCCCGAGACCTGCCACGCAAAATGTCATGGAACGACCGGGTGATAGGAACCATACGCCTCGTGCTGTCTCAGGGACTTTCACCCAGAAATTTTTCTAGAGGTGCGGCGTGGGCGGCACACGAACTTTTCGGTGACGATCCGGCGGAAATCCGTTGCGGACTTCAGTCGCTCTGGCCGGAGCCCCGGCCCGAGGAACACGAGCGGGTATTGGAATGGGTCTTTCAGTCGGACAGAGGAGGGTTTGTATGATGAGTGTTCGGCGTCACCTTGCTGTGAATCTCGGAGCCTACAGCAGTCGCTCCATCGTCGGAACGCAGGAAAACGAGCGTTCCATCCTGAAGACAATAAACTGGTTCTGGAACGCCCTGATTGAAATCAGCGGCAGGTTCTACAGGCACTTTATCCATTTCTTTCGCCACATCCTGAACTGGTGCGAGCGGGTTGGGAGGCCGCACTCGCCAAATGGCACAATGATGGAAATGACTGCAATGATATTGAATGAAAGGTTCAAAACGATTTGAAAAATATCTCAATCTTGGCCAACAGTTTGGGGCCCACACCTGATCTTGTGAACACAGCTTCTGTTAAGAAGGCTGCAAACCCCTAAGCGCGTGTATATGAACCATCATCAAGGCGGATTTTTTTTGCATATGAATAACAAAGTTTTATCTTTATGTTATCTTAATCAATAATCAGATGAAGATCTGATGTCTATGAAAATATCTTTACTATTGTTTCGCAGGGTAAGCTGTGGTCGGCCTGTTACATTTTGCCTTGCTTGAAATATTCTGTCGGTTTTCTTTCGTTCTGTTGACGGAGTTCTTTGAACTTCGTCGCGTTTTTTTTGAGCCTCGTTGTTTTTAAAAAATTTGGTTTTGCTGGTTTCTCTTTGTGGGGAGAGACGGGTGCCGTTAACAGAAAGGATTGAATCTCTTGAATCAATCGCTTTTTTGCGCAACCGGGATCT
>JBFWJN010000128.1:0-9041 GCA_050253185.1 Kiritimatiellales bacterium
ATCCAAAATCCATGGGCGGTTCATCAATTTTCATCAGGCGCGCTTCGCCGCCGTGCTGCATCAGATAGTCGAACATCTTGGTCATGTGGATGACCTCTTCGTCGTATTGAATCCGGAACCAGTGCTCGCATCCGGGCATATTGCTTTTGTTGCAGTAAGCGGACATCGCCAGATAGAGATAGGCGGAATAAAATTCTTTATTGATCTGCCCGTTGAGGGCTTCTTCCATCTTCTTGGTGATCATTACAGTGTCTCCCCTTAATGGCCGGGATTTTAGCCCATCAAGGGGGGCAGTCAAATCCTATATGGGATGGGATTAAATCTCACGGGACCGGAGGTTCAGACTTTCGATGAGGTTCAAAACAACCCGTTTTCTGAAACGCAAAAACGTTCCAAACCCTGGAAAAAATATTTCTGCGGCCGGTTTTGAATTTGTGAGAAAATTGTCGGCCTGCTAAACTCATCAACTTATGATAGTGGCCAGTTTAATCTGTATGTCTTCCGGTGCCGGGAGGGTCGGTCCGTGACGGATTCCGTCCATGCAGGTCCGTCCAGCTCCGGCCGGTCGAATAAACGGTTTCTGGAACTCCTGCGTCCGCTGTGGCTTCCCGTGTCCGGAACGATTGTCGCCCTGATTCTGCTGACCGGCGTCAATATGGCCACGCCGATGCTGGTCGGTTCCGTATTCAGCCGGGTTTTCCCGAACCGGGACTGGCCGCTTCTCTGGATTATTCTCGGCGAGCTGGCGCTTCTGTTTCTGCTGCGCAACATCCTGTTTTATCAAAGCAAGTACACGGCCATGAAGGTGGGCGAAGAAGTTTGCTTCAATCTGCGGACCCGGCTGTTTGAGTGCCTGCAGCAGAAAAGCCTGACCTATGCCCGCACGCAGAGCCCCGGAAAACTGTCGAGCAAGGTGATGAATGACAGTTTTCAGATTCAGCAGTTCATTCAGGATGTCCTGCCGAAGTTTATTCAGGCGGCGCTGCTGTTTGTCGGCCTGTTTGTGATGATTTACATTCTGAGCTGGCAGCTTGCGCTGGCGTCCACATTTATCCTGCCGTTGCATGTGCTGACGTACCGCTATTTCGGCGGGCGCATCCGGCAGGCGAGCCGTCGTTCCCGCGAACACGTCGATTTCGCGGCGGGAAGCATTGTCGAAGCGCTGGTCGGCCTGGAGGTGGTCAAAGGGTTCCGGGGCGAGGAGCGCGAGAGCCGGGCCTTCCAGGAAGCCATTGCGTCGTCGAAGCGCAGTCAGCTTGAGAGTTTCCGCTATGCGGTTCTTCAGAAAGTCTGTGCCGACATTCTGGTCTGCGCCGGATTGCTGGCGCTGATCGGGTTCGGCGCCTATCAGGTGATCGGGCGCCCGGAGAATGTCGCGATGCAAGCCGGTGATTTTATCGCCTTTTTCTGGTACATTCGCCTGCTTTATCCAACGGTCATCGATCTGATGAGCAGCGGCGGAAAACTTTCCGGTGTGCATGCAAGCATTGACCGCGCCTTCGAGCTGCTGGGCGACGAGCCGATGCGGGGCGGCGGGCGGAAAAAGGGCCTGCAGCCTGAAATCCGCGGGAAGATCGAATTCGACCATGTGTTTTTCAGTTTTCAGTCTTCTGCAGACGGTCAGGCCGATCCTGATGTGCTCAGGGATATTTCTTTTTCCATTAATGCGGGAAGCGTGTGCGCCATTACCGGGCCGTCAGGAGCCGGGAAAACCACCATGGTCAGCATGCTGCCGCTGCTGACGGTTCCGAAGAGCGGAACCATTCGGATTGATGGAAACGACATCCACAGGATTGACCTTGCGCACCTGCGCGAATCGATCGGCGTGGTTTTCCAGGAATGTTTTCTATTCAACACGACCATTATGGAGAATCTGCGCTATGCCCGGCCGGATGCGCCGTTGAAGCAGATTGTGGATATCTGCGTACAGACCGGTGCGGATCGTTTCATCCGGCAGCTTCCCCAGGGGTATAACAGTGTGGTCGGTGAAAACGGGATCACACTTTCGCGCGGACAGAAACAGATGATCACCCTGACGCGCGCCGTCATTAAAAACCCGAAAATTCTCATTCTCGATGAAGCCACCGCCTCGCTGGATCCCTCGCTCGAGGCATACGTTATTCCCACGATCATGGAATTCATGAAAGGACGGACAACGCTTATGATTACGCACAATCCCCGACTTCTCGAACATGCCGACTGTGAACTGGTGCTGGAGCAGGGCCGTGTGTTCTCGTTTAAGGACTTCCGGAAAACGGAAACCCCGACGTTCGGATCAGCTGTCGCCAAAGCGCTTTCCATACTCTGCGCAGCTCTGCTCTCAGCCGCCGTGTTTTTCCCGGCATCTGCGGCGGCGGAAATGACCACGCACCGCCTCCGGCTCAGTTATACTTCGCCGGAACGCTGCGTGCAGATGCTCCAGCTGTACGGCGTTTCCATCGGTCAGGCCGGAAAACCGGTGGATGCAAAAAAGCTGCCGACAGTTGTCGCTCTGCCGTCCACCGCGGCCCATGACATCCTGCCCAAGATGGGGACCGGATTTAAGCCGACAGATACCGACCCCATCGGTGATCTGATTGTATTCTACGATTCGGCCCATCCGGAACAGCTCAGCCAGGTGCTGAGCACGGTCCAGCGGGACATCGACCTTCCCGCGCGCCAGATCATGCTCGAAGCCATGGTTATGGAGGTTTCGGAAAACGCGCTCAACCGGCTGGGCATTGAATGGTCCCGCGACATTTCTTCAGGAGATGTGAAGCTTGGAGACGTCACCGAAGGGCTCGGAGATATCACCGGCCAGCTGACCGTGAACGTCAACGATATGTTTTACGACTTCAGCATGAAGCTGCGTGCACTGATTCGGGAGGGAGAGGCGGAAGTGATTTCCCGGCCCAGCGTGCTCACGCTGAACAACCGCATGGCGTTCATCAATGTCTCGGACCAGATCCCGATTCCCCAGTCCCAGTATCACTCCAACGCGGAAGTCAGCACGGTGAATTTCAAGGACAAGGAAGTCGGAATTCAGCTGGCGATCCGCCCGCGGATCAATGATGACGGCAAGGAAGTCAGCCTGCAGGTCAATGCGGTCGTGTCCGCCGTCGTCGCGGGTGAGGATGTGGAAGTTCGCAAAGACAACGACACCCTGTTGGCGAGCAGCCCCACCATATCAGTTCGTGAGGTGAAAACCTATGCACGCATTGCCAACAACACGCCGTTCATCATCGGCGGACTGATTGCCAAGGATGACACCAGCACCCGGGATCGGGTGCCGGTTCTCGGGGCTATTCCGTTCCTCGGTAAACTGTTTCGATCGGAATCCATTTCCCAGACGAAGCGGGAAGTGATCATTGTGATAACCCCGTTTGTTCTGCCGGAGTCAGAAAGTGTGCAGGGAGAACGGCAGGTGATCGGCCGCAACCTTCCTCAGGACGAAGACAAATTCGACTCCATCGGCAACCGCCTCTTCCGTGATGCCTACCGCATTCGCGAAGAAGATGTGTATGACCTCGATTTTCTGACAACCAACGAAGAGCTCCGGCGGCTGCAGAACCTGGCCGATCAGGCCGCGGGCCGGAACGTCACACTGTCCGGGAAATATCCCTACAACCGTTTTGTCGGCGGGCGGATTCCCGGTGAGGAAATGCTTGTATATCGCCAGATTTACGCCGTGATTCGCCGGATTGGTCTCGATAAGCAGGTCAACGAAGACCATCTGATCTTTTTCCGGAAGACGCCCGACCAGTCCACCGGATTTGATGTGGTGTTCCTCGGAAAATTCCTGCGCGAAGAGGCCGCGCGCGTCTGGGCGGAATCCCATCCGGATAAACAGTGCCCGGATGATATCTGGAAGGCGCTGGGCGATCATGCCATTGCACTGACCTATATCAACCGTCGCAAATCCGCCGAGGCCGGGGAAATCATGTTCGAACAGGTCCCGGAAATCCGGATTGTCGATTGCGCCGGCAGCGAAGACTTTGACCGCCTGCTGTGGGACCTGAACCTGCCGGATGCACAGGGCCGCGAACGCGGAACCATTCTTCTCCATAATGAGCGGGACCTCCAGCGCGTCAAACAGGCGATTGTTCTGCGCGAGGCGATTGACCTGAACGGTACCGGCGATACCATGACGCTGGCCAACTTCAGTACGGGCCGGCTGCTGCTGCTGCCGGATCGGAATGAGCAGAAAATCGACCTGATCGGCGGAAAGATTGCGCGGCTGTTCCTGATCACCGATCGCTACTACGACCTGCTTCGTGAAAAACTCGATGAAGACATGGCCGCGCTGCGGCGGGAACTGGCGCCGGCCCCAAAACCCGTCGCCGCGAAACCGGAGCCGAAACCTGAGGCCAAGCCATCACCCGAAGCGAAACCCGCCCCCAAACCTAAAGAGAAAGAGACAGCGTCGGCTCCCGGGCCGGCGCAATAGGACGCCTATGCCCGAATGTCGGGTCTGTACCAGAGGTTCATACTTTCGATGGCACCGGAAATCTGCGTATTGTTGATCAGCGTTCCGCCGAACGTGTAGCCGCATTTGGAGAAGGTGATGTTCATACCCGGCGAAACGGCCCGGGCAATCGTGTAGAGCGTGGCAATGCCGCGCTTTTTCATTTCCGGCTCCATGAATTTCAGCAGATGGACGGCGAGGCCTCTGCCGAGATGGTCCGGCAGTGTGGCGAAATCCGTCATTTCCGCATTGCGATTTTCCTTGTCCATTTCGCCCGAAGCCGCTGCAGCAATTTTTCCGTCCTTTTCGGCGACAAAGTAGCAGACGTGGTTGCGCATCGTTTCGATCAGATAGTTCGGGTCTTGGATCGGAAACGGGTAGGACTCGAAAACCTGTTCGTAAACGGCGGCCAGTTCTTCCGCATCGTCTTCGGTCGCGGTCCTCAACGTGTATCCTTCCGGCAGCGGTCCGGCGGCTCTTCCGTTTTTCGACTGCGCCAATGTGATGATCCGTTCGATTTCCCCACGCTGCGGAGTGATTTCCCGCGTTGGATCGATAAATTTTCCGAGAAACGCGGCATCTGTTTTGCCGCTGTAGAACGTTGGAATCGTTCCTTCCCGTCTGTAGTCGCCTTCGATAAATGCGGCGGCGTGCGGTGAGGGCACCTTGGCAAAAATCTTCGTGTAGCCGTTTTGACTGGCCAGTTTGTTGAGTTGTTCGATGATCCCCGGCAGATCCGCCGGATCGAGCTTCATCAAATAGATGCGGTCGTTATCCGGCCCGTGCTGAATTTGCGAATTACCAATTTTTTCGAGTGTGTCTGACATGCATTCCAGCTTACCGATGTCAGATTTCAGAGCAACCCTTTGCCGGAATATATTCCACGCAGAGGCACGAAGGACGCAGAGCAGTGCGGGGAATATTTTTACCACCCGTTCGCTTCCTCCTTCGCTTAAAGCTACGGAGGACAGGTTGCTCACTGGAGAGAACAGCCGAGGAAGTCGGAGGTTGATTGATCTCTGACTTCTGATCTCTCCTTATATGGGCTTCCCCTTGTCTTTAAGATTCCCTAAGATGACTGGCGTATTTCGGGTGTACTTTGCTGAGCGATGTGGGGGTAGGATTACTCATTTTTTAAAAGATAGCGGAACGGTGCGATTTTTAGATCAGGCATAAGAAAGGGTTGAGAAATGGCAGAAATAGAATGGCTAAACACAATGACCATTGATTCTGGTAAGTTAAGCCGTGAGGCTGCAAAGCGAAGAAAACCCTTTCAAGAGCTGTCTTTGGCCAAATCTATAGTTCCTGAGTACGTGTCTGATGGATGGGAAATTCAGAAAGAGCTTAAAATAACGACACGCGTACGCAAACCCTTTTCCCATGATGAGAAATTGGAGAATCGTGTTTGGCACCTGCTGTTTTTGCTCGGGTATCCTGAAATAAGCACTGGGCGAAATTTTCAAGTCAAAATTCATCGTAAGGGAGCTGATCTGTACAAGAAGCAGGTCGACGTTCTAGCAAAAGATGATGAAACGGTAATCGTGACGGAATGCAAATCATCCGAAAAGATTAGTCGTCGGAGTCTACAAAAGGACATCGAAGAGTTCTCCAGTCTAAAAGGACCTATTTCCAATGCGATAAAAAAGCACTATGGGAGAGATTTTAAACCCAAAATTATATGGCTCTTTGTTACGAATAATATTGTTTGGTCTGAGCCTGACAAGCAGAGGGCTGCTGGGGCGAATATACATATCGTTACAGAGAAGGAGTTAAGATATTACCTCCAAATTGCCGATCATTTGCGTTCGGCGGCGCGGTTCCAATTCTTAGCGGAGTTTCTAAAAAACCAGCAGATTCCTGAGATGACGAATGTAAAGGTTCCTGCTGTACGAGGGAAACTTGGCGGCAAGGTGTTTTATTCTTTTGTTTCAACGCCAAAGCAAATGCTCAAAATCGCTTTTGTCAATCATCGTTCTCTTAATGACCCCGGTGGTGCGCCTGCGTATCAGCGACTGGTCGGCAGAACTCGACTACGCCAAATCTCACGGTTTATTCACGGCGGCGGATTCTTCCCAACAAACATTTTAGTCAATTTTACGTCCAAATGTAGGTTTGAACATGTTGCCAAGGATGAAGATACAAATGTTGTTTTTGGAAACCTGTATTTGCCCGACCGATATAGGTCAGCATGGATTATTGACGGACAACATCGCCTTTATGGATACGCTCCTTTGGCAGAAAAATACCTGACTCAAAACATAATGGTCGTAGCTTTTGAGGGGCTAAAGAAAGAAGAGGAGGCGAATTTGTTCGTCACCATTAACCACGAACAGAAATCTGTCCCCAAAACGCTATTGGATGATTTGGAAGGAGAACTCAAGTGGGGTTCTGATCGTCCTGCTGAACGAATTGGGGCTATCAGCGCCCGGCTCATTGGCCTCCTGAATAATGATATTGGAGAACCGCTTTATGGGCGTGTAACTCAGCAGGGGATTCCTCCCACGGAAAAAACGTGTTTAACTGTGCCTGCGTTAAAAGATGGGCTTAGGCGTTCCGGATTGGTCGGCGAGGCGATTCTTAAGAAAAAAGAATATTCTCCTGGTCCGCTTTGTGACACGACAGATTTGGGGACTTTGCAGCGGGCAAGAGCCACGCTGAATGGTTATTTTCAAAACCTTGCAACCGCAAATCCGCAGCAATGGGAGGCCGGACGAGAAGGGTTTCTTTGCACTAACGTGGCGTTACAGGCATACCTGAAGCTGTTTAATGATATGATTGGGTACATGGAAGCGAACAAGGGTTTTTCTGCAAGAGATCTTGAGCCAAACGATCTCCTTTCAGAAATCGAAGAGTACATGGATCCAATTCTTAGTTGGTTAAGTCAGGCATCAGCCGTTCAGATGGAAAAGCGCTTCAAAGTTCAATATGGATCCGGAGGTCCAACGGAGTATTTCTTCAGGTTATGCGAAATGATACAGAAGAAATTCTCGGATTTTAAACCCGATGGCATAGAAGAGTGGACCGCGGAACAATCAGAGGAACTTGTTGCGGACGCCGACCGAAAGCTCAAAGAGCTCAATATTCAGGTGCAAAAAACCATCTTCGAAATATTCAGAAGAAGGTATGGAAGTGAGGGAGATGCCTATTGGAATAAGGGAGTAGTCGATAAAAAAATCAAGATGCGCGCATATGAAAAATCTTTAGATGATGATGACGATGTCCGCTTGCCATTAGAAAACCACCTAGACTTCATTGAATATAAAAAGATCGTTGAAAATAAGGCGCACTGGCCAATTTTTAAGCCTGTATTTGATATCCCAGAACCAGGTGAAAAAGGATATACGAAAAATGTTCGTTGGATGGAGAGAGTCAATGAGCTCCGACGAATTCCCTCGCATGCTACAGAAAAACGACACTATAAGGTCAGTGATTTTGATTATATTGATTATATCTATCAGGAATTTATTACACGGCTAGGATCGGCAGACTTTGATTCTGTAGCTTTAGATGGAGATGTATGATAATGACCCCGTTTCTAAAATGGGCCGGGGGAAAACGTTGGCTGACTCAGCGGTATCCTGAGCTCTTCCCTGATAACTATAGGCACTACATAGAGCCGTTTGTGGGAAGCGGCGCTGTATTCTTTTCCTTACAACCCCATAGCGGAGTTCTGGCGGACTGCAACGGTGCTCTCATTGAAACTTACGTCGCAATAAAAAATGACTGGGAGCGAGTTGAAGCCAAGCTTAAGGAACACCATCAAAAACACTCGAAAGATTATTATTACAAAGTTCGAGCGTCCTCTCCTAGAACCCCATATGCCAGAGCTGCAAGGTTCATTTATCTAAACCGGACTTGTTTTAATGGACTGTATCGGGTGAATAAGCAAGGTTGGTTTAATGTTCCAAAGGGCACAAAAAACAATGCAGTTTTAGATACGGATGACTTTAAGGGGATTGCAGATGCGCTGTCTTCGTTTGAAATCACGCAATCCGATTTTGAAGCGGTTATTGATGCGGCGGCGAAGGGGGACTTTATTTTTGCCGACCCTCCATACACGGTTAAGCACAACGCAAATAACTTTGTGAAATACAACGAAGAGCTTTTCCATTGGAATTATCAGGAAAGACTTAGGGATGCCTTGCTTCGGGCTTCAAAAAGAGGGGTCTTGATTATGATGACTAATGCCGCTCATAAATGCGTGAAAGATCTCTACGCAGATTGTTTCCAGATTATGGAGCTCGAGAGAAAAAGCGTTATCGCGTCAGACTCGACTAACAGAGGACTCTATAAGGAAATAGTAGTAAGAAACTGGTAATTAGGTGCCGGGGTCAGTCTGCTCCGAAGTCTCGCGAGTTTGAGACTTAATTCGTAATTTATTTGTTCCAATGGTTGGAAACCTCTTGCGGCTTTGCGTCTTGGCGGTCACTCATTTTTCCGAACCCCCTATGTGCCAATGAAAGTGAGACACAAAAGTGAACACGAGTAATGGGCGCATGGGAGAGGAAGATGGACACAACAACAGAACAGGGATCCGGGGCCATGGCCCCGGACACGGCGGACCGTTCGGCTGAGGTTCCGGCGGTCGGACGCAAAC
>JBFWJN010000129.1:0-8956 GCA_050253185.1 Kiritimatiellales bacterium
CGTTTCTGTGCCCAGTTTCAGCACGATGGATTCGGCGGAATCCATTCCCACAGAACAGAGCGGCGCACCTTCACCGGTCGACAGAATAAACAGTCCCAGGTTTTCGGTTCCGCCGTTGTTGGTTTTGTCGACGCGGGCATAATCCAGTGAAAAATTAAATACGGTTTCTTTTTCCGGATTGAAACTGACGGGGCGAAGCAGCTGTCGTTTCAGCGTCGCCGTACTTTTTCCCCGGCCGGAGAGCATCAGATATCCTTTGTCCGATACATCCCGGAAAACACCCACCGATGACGAAATCCGGCTGTCAATCACTTCCGCACTTTCCGCAGCAGCCTGCCATCCTTCGGCCCAGCCTTCGCCGGAGCACAGTTCCGAAGAAACCGCCTGCAGAGAATAATTCCAGTTTTCATTCAGAACCGTTTGGCCGGAGGCATAAACGGCGGCGGCAACGCCTGCTGCTGCAATCAGTTTTTTCATCTCTCTCTCCTTTTCGATATTTTCATTCCAGGCCAGATCCCTGCGGTACAGATAGAAAATAAACCCTTCGTCATCTCCGAAAATAATGTCCAGCAGGCCGTCGCCATCGAGGTCGGTCGGGTCCACATTAAAATTGTGTCCATTGACGCGAATGGGCGTGCCGTCCTTAAACGTGATCAGACGCGGAAGCTGGAAAACCGGACGGTCATTGGTTCCCACATTGCGAAGCCAGAACGGCGCCGCTGAGGGAGCCCGCCGTTCTTCGGGCCGGAAAAACCGCTGCAGTGACTGCTGGCAGCCCACGACAATGTCCCATTTTCCGTCGTCATCCCAGTCGGCCGCGGAAAGCTTCAGCCGTCCGGAAAATCCAGCGGGGCCGCTCATAACAATCGGATTTCCGTCTTCATCCTGGAGCTCAATCACCTGCTCAAAATTCAGGCTTCCGCGTTTTTCCGGAACGGCATAGGCCATCTTATTATCCCAGGTCAGGAACAGCAGACAGGGGCGATCGGGACCGGCCACGCCGTATTTGGAATCAATCACAGCCGTCCGCACCCGCCACGCCGCCGGCAGCGGCCTGTCGCCCAGCATAAACCGCTGACGTTCCTCGAGCTCTGTGCCAGAGCCTTTTCCGCGGTAAAGAAACAGCTTGGCTTCATTATCGTTGGTGATCAGGTCCGGCCGGCCGTCGCCGTCCCAGTCATAAACCGTCGGCTGAATATAACTCCAGGCATCCTCATGGCTGCCCTGCAGGTTGCCGTCCACCGGGCGGTGGCGAATCCAGCCGGATGCCGTCCTGAAAAACCGGCAGCTGTCGTACACGAGGGGATCGGCAGTTCCCGTCCAGAGCGATAGAATTCCCGAGGCGTCGCCAAGGATCACGTCCGGATAGCCGTCTCCGGTCCAGTCTGCCCGCGCCGGGACCGTCAGGGTGTCTCCGGAAACGGTTCCACCTTTACAGAAAATGTTCCCCAGATCTTCAAAATTTCCGGGAGCGGTTCCACTCAGTACTGAAAAACGTCCGTTTGCTCCGGAGCCGATCACCAGATCGTCCTGCCCATCGAGATTGAAGTCTCCTACCCCGAAAGGCATCGGAAGGTTCACTGAAAACATCGGGTCTTTCAGCAGAGGCTCGGCTTTGCCTGTATGAAGTTCTCCATTCACTTCGCCGCGAATGGGCAGCGCATAAGCCTGCTGATTGTCGGCAAACAGAATGATGTAGTGAATGCCCTGAAGGGTCATCACCACCGGTGACATCAGCGAATTGAAATTCTGCCACTGAACCGGGTAGTCCGTTTCGCCGTAGCGGACCTGTCGAAAGGAGCCGAACCGGAGATTCCCTTTTTCATCGCGACTTCCCTTCGCCCAGTTCAGATATTTACGTACCGGCAACCCCATCCAGTTCCCGGCAATATCATAGCCGCGGAAATTCTGAATATCGGTATCCGGCAGAGCTCCCATGTTCGGGTGTTCTCCGCCGAACCAGGGACCTTTGTATTCCGGGTAATCGGGATACATATAAAATTTCTGACCCTTGTTCGTCATCCCACCGACCAGCAGGTCGGGGATTCCGTCACCGTTCACATCCGCCACCCATGGACGCCCTTCCGGAATTTCCTCATCAAATGCAATCGTATAGGGCTTTTCAAACTTCGGGTGACCCGGCGTACCGCGATTGACATAGTAGTTCCATTTTCCGGGAGCGATCACATCGAACAGGCCGTCGGCACGCGGAACCGGCAGATAGCCGGACGGATCCAGTTCGGTGAACGGTGTGCCTTCGTCATACACAGGATAATCGGCAGGGAGGGAACAGAACTCGCCGCGACCGTCTTTGCCCGCGGCCCGGTAGATGAGGTTCCGTTCCTTGAAGTACTGGCCATGGTTGACAACAAACAGCGCCGGCGGCTCACTGGGTCCGAACCAGGGAAGCACAGAACGGGAAGAAAATCCCAGCGATACGGGGTGGATCGTTTCCGACGACGAACGCAGCATCGGCAACGGTTGAAACGATGCCGACAGTTCAGAAAACGCACACGATGCACAACAAATCAGCAGACCGAAAATGGATTTTAAATTCAAAGGAACCTCCGATTAATAAACAACTGGTATACCAATAAGACGGTGAAGTCTATATTTAAAATAAAAAATTAATCGAATCGGTCTCACCGATTGGACGCGCGAAGCATAAACAGGAACCCCGACGCATTATCCAATCCATTATAAAATGCATTGATTTCACTTTGACTCAACTCCCGGCTGAACAGTCTGAATTCATCCATGGATCCTTTAAAAAAAGTGCTGCCATTGAAATGTCCACCGATGCGATCCTGCTGTGCCGGGGCTTCCCGGATATATTCTGTATTTTTAAACGATACCGTTTCCGTGCCCGTCTGCTCGACCCTATCCAGCCACAGCCGCATGGTGTCTCCGTTGAAATCCCACTGTGCAACAATATGATGCCACTCTCCGGTTCCCGGGAAACTGAAACGCCGGGTCTGCAGTTCGTCTGAAGAGGTGCTGCGTGCAGACATCACCAGTTTCCCGTAAAGCAGCTGCAAGGAAGGCCCTGCCTGACCGTCGTTGATTGCGGATGTGAAGATCGGTCCGGCGGAGACTGTATCGTTTTTCATCCAGACGGACAGGCTGATTTTGGAAGCACGATGCAGCTTGGGAGAAACACGATTCATCAGGCCCAGAAAATCATTTGTCCCGTCAAACGACAGGCATCCGCCGTACCGGCCTGAGGCGGAATAAGCGGCCCCGTTTACATCCGCACCGGTTCCGCGCATTTTTGCGGAGTTGTATCCCGGATCGTCCGGGTTATCAAATCGGTAGTGGACAATCTCTCCGTCCGGAGAAAGATAGTTCCGGAAGTTTTTCAGCTCATGATACGACCCGTAATTGGCATCGTGGTAACCTTTGTAGGTTCGGTAGGCCGTGCGACTGACATACCGCAAAACCGAGCCGTCGATCATAAACGCCGGATACTGGAATCCGGCATAATGACTGGACTGCTCCCAGTCCTCATATACATCATCATTAATGAGCGTTTTAACCAGCCGGTAGATTTTCAGGTCCGTCGATTCGTATAGAGCCAGAATGTTCCGTACATAAGGAAACCCGGACGCCGAGGAAGGCGCCCCGAGATACGGATTGCTTAAGGCCAGATAACGCCCGGACACCTCGTCGTAAAGAATATGGAATTTACTGCATCCGGCCCATGGGGCATGAATAAATCCAGTCGCTGTTCCGGTCGCCGGATAACGGTTTACAAACTCGAGCTGAGTCCGGTCTTCGGAAACCTTCAGCACTGCAGCAACGTCTCCGGTATCCGTCTTGTCAACCCGGGCAATCATCCAGACCCGCCCGTCCGGCCCCGGAACACAGTTCGGCTCCATCCAGCCTTCCCGTGTTCCACTGACCGCCGGGCTCGACGGAAAAGCCAGCGGGTCCGTGATCGTCCAGTTCCCGGAAACCATCAGGTCGCTATTCGCAGGACAGGATGCGACACAAAGCCGGAAGTCCTGTGACCAGGAGCCTGACGGCCCGCCCCGGTCAATAAACCCGTAATAAAGAATCCCATTCAGAATGACGACTTCAGCCCCGCCGCTGGTGACATCTGCACCGAGATCAACGATCACGGAGGTACTCCAGCTGAATCCGTGGTCGGTGCTTTTCGCCAGCTTGAGCTGGGTCGGGGCCCCGGACTCGCCGTATATCATGTAAAGCGCGTTGTTTAAGACAAACACCGTCTGTCCATAGACTCCTTCATCAAACTTTTTGCGCAGCGACCATGTTTTTCCGTCATTTTCCGAGGCATAGAGCATTCCGTTGTTCCCGGTAACCGACAGGTATTTAAACATCGCCAGCAGACTCCCGTCCGTTCCGCGCGTGATGCTCGGGCTCTGAACATTTTCCCGCATATCCAGTGTCCACATCTGGGCATCCGCGCCGTTCCACACAGCGATGGTCACCGGAGTTCCCTGCGCCGAACTGCTTCGAGTCAGACAAAAACCGGTTCCCTGCAACTGCAGAACGATCCGGCCGTCTGCCTGTGGAAGAACTGTCCAGTAAAAACCCTCGGCGTCACTCCACGAACGAGCCTGTACCGAATCGCCGGCACTCCACCCGTCGCCGCCGGAATCAGCACATAAATACACACTGTTCGGTTCATATGCGCACCGCAACGCGCACCGATTATCCCCCAGTTCTTCAATCACCCACTGCTGATGGCTCAGTCTGTAATCGGGATTCTGCAGAAAAACAGGAGCTCCGTTGGTATCAGCGGCACTGATATCCATCGTAATGCACTGATTTGAAGCATCTCCTGTATTAAACCGATAACGATTGGCTGAAAGAAGAACGTGATTCAGCACTTTCTGATAATCTTCTTCGCCATCATCGGCTGTTTCATTCTGCTTTCCGTAAATCACATCCGCCAGTTCTGTCCCCAATCGGAACTCATCAATTGTCATCGCGCCGATATATGCCGGCAGACCGATTTTCCATCCTGCACCGCCGCTGAACTCCCCTTCCGCCGTTACATCCCAGGAAATCTCAGATTCATCCGTTGGAGGACGGTCGCCGTCGTTGTACCACTTCAATGCCGCGGACTCTGAGCCGTTGTCGTCAATTGAAAATTTCAAAAGCATGAATACCGGTGTTCCGATGGCATACGCCGAGGACCCGGTCTGCAGATCCCCGCTTCCCACTTTCAATTGCGGCAATTCCGCACTGGTTGTTCCCGCGGTCAGTAAGGCCGCGGAAGCCGGGCCGGCGGAATGGGACGCTTCGCTCTGCAGCTTTATACTCCAGTTTTCACTTCCTCCATTATCTGCGTCTGTCCGCAGAAAAATCATACTCATATAATATGTACCGGCGGACAGCTCTCTGTCCATCCCGCGAAACAGCAAGCCTCCGTCGTTCCGGGAAAACCTCAGCGCATTCCCGGAACCGGCTATGCCGGGAAATTCAAGCGGCGCGACAATCTCACCGGCATATCCGGTAAACAGCCAGGCATTTGCAAACCCCTGTTCTGCGCCGCCGAGCGTGCCGCCCGGCTGAATGGCGGTTCCCAGCCGATAGTCAAAACTGTCATATGCAAGAAGCTCTCCATAGACAGAGCTGCATCCGCAGGTGAAAAACCCGAGAAGCAAAAAGGCCAAAGCCGGCACTCTGAAATTACAAGTCATGTTCCAATCTCCAGTCAGTCGGTTATCAATAACTCTGTTTTCAAAACATCAGCCGAACTGCTTCCGCACATGATTTCGATCAATCCCGGCTCAACGGTAAATGTCATGCTGGCATCCCAGACACTCAGCCCTTCTCTGCCGATCTCTATCGAAACAGTCTGCATCTCCCCGGGTTCCAGCCATACTTTTTTAAAACCCTTCAATTCCTTCACTCTGCGGACTACGGAAGATTCAACATCCCGAATATAAAGCTGTACCACTTCATGCCCGCCGCATCTTCCGATATTCTGAACGTCAACCGACACAACAACCCGTTCGCCCCGCACGAGCGCTTCAGGGCGAATAACCGCTGAAGAAAGCTGCAGTTTGGAATACTCAAATGTCGTAAAGGAAAGCCCGAAACCGAACGGAAAGAGTTCAGGGGAAGATTCATTACAATAGCGGATTTCCCGGCCAATGTTTTTGCGGTTGTAATACACCGGAAGAACGGAACTGCTGCGGGGAAATGTAACCGGCAGTTTTCCGCAGGGATTGAATTTTCCGAACAATACCTCCGCCACAGCTTTTCCGCCCTGCTGTCCCGGATACCATGCGCAGAGAACAGCAGAAGCCCGCCCAATCATTCTGCCTGCGGCATAGGGCCGCCCCTGAATCAGCACGAGGACAACCGGTACCCCGGTTTCCGCCAGCGCCTCTACCAGTTCCGTCTGCACACCGCCCGGTTCGAGATCGGCAACGTCCATTCCTTCACCGCAATCCATCTCCGTCGAACTGCTTCCGGCCTTTGCCGCACCGGTTTCATCGCCGCACACACTGAAATCACGCGAGCTGCACCCGCCCATCACAGCAATCACGACATCCGCATTTTTCGCGGCCTGCACCGCCGCATCAAATTCCTCTTGGGACGAATCCCGGACTCCGCAGCCGCGCACGTAGTCGACAGTGACATCCGAACCGGCTTCGGCACGGATTCCCTGCAGAACAGTAATACCGTCGCCGCTGCGCTGCGGTGCGGTATAGTCGCCGAGCTGGTTATACAGTGAATCGGCATTGGGACCGATCACAGCAATTCGTTTAGCACCGTTAAGCGGAAGCAGCTGATTTTCATTTTTCAGCAAAACCAGCGATTCACGGGCAAGCTGCAGATTGGTTTCTCGAATTTCATTCGACTGGATTTCGACAGGAACGTTCTCATCGACATACGGATGTTCAAAAAGTCCCAATTCAAACTTCACCCGGAGAATCCGCCGAACCGCCAAGTCTATTTCCTCTTCCTTCACTTTTCCCTGCTCAACCGCGTTCTCCAGTTTATAAAAAGGGGCATCCCATAAACTGAGGTCCACACCCGCCTTCAGCGCCATCGCTCCGGCCGATTCATCGTCACCCGCCAACAGGCGCAACCGGTCCAGCGCCTTTCCGTCGGCCATCACAAAGCCCTCATAACCCCATTCATCTCTCAGAATTCCGGTCAGCAGATCTCTGTTGGCGTGACAGGGAATCCCGTCGATCTCGTTATACGCAGCCATGCAGCCAAGCGCGCCGGCATTGACGCCGGCGCGCATCGCCGGAAGATGAATTTCCCGTAACTCACGCGGACCGATCGTTGCCGGGTTCAGATTACGGCCGCCCTCGCAGTCTCCCTGCGCACAGAAATGCTTCAGCACGGCCGCCATTCCGGCCGACTGCAGGCCACGGGTCGCGGCCGCGGCAAACCGGGATGCCAGATACGGATCTTCACCGAAACATTCTTCACTGCGTCCCCAGCGGGGATCGCGCAGAATATCCAGACAGGAAACCAGTCCCAGATGACCGCCGCGGCGGCGGACCTCCTCACCGATCAGATTCATCATCCGTCCATACAGTTCCGGATTCCATGACGATGCAGAACCCAGATTGACCGGTGACAGTGTTCCGCCCAGCGCCTGATGCCCATGAGGAACTTCTTCGGATAGCAGAATCGGAATTTTCAACCGCGTATGCTCCAGCACATAATGCTGGATCTGATTGGCCACCCGCGCACAGTGCTCGGGAAGAATACCGTTTTCCCACGTCACTTCCGACCAGGGATCCGCCCGGAACAATCCGTATAGAGCGCCCATCCCATCAAAATGCGTAACCTCGTCCCGAAACGCCTGCGTGAGTTCATAGGACGATCCGCACCGGCAGTAGGCTTTCCACCCAAACATATGCTGGTTCAGCTGGCCGACCTTTTCACTGAGCGTCATTCTCGACAGCAGCTGCTCAATATCCTGATGAATGGAGCGTGTGTGTTTTACAGTTTTCAACCGAATACTCCGTTTTTAAATGTAAAGGGTTTCGCGCCTTGATCCGTAATCGCATCCCGCTGAAATTTTCAGATTTCGCTTGTTAATTATACAACTGGTATACTACAAATCAATTCACATGTAAACGAAATATCGCCAGCTTCCGTTATTTCTCAGGAAAGGACTCTCTATGCGCTTTTGGGACATTGCAGTCATCGCTATCTATTTCATCGGCATCAGTGCGTTCGGCGTCTATTTCTCAAAACGCAACAAAAGCACAGAAGACTATTTTCTCGGGAACCGGTCCTTCCCCGGCTGGGCCATCGGACTGTCCATGGTCGGCACGTCCATCAGTTCCGTCAGCTTCCTCTCCCTGCCGGGTGACACCTTTAAAACCACATGGATCCGGGCCATCACCTACTGGGCACTGCCCGCCACAACCCTGATTGCCGCAAAAATTTTCATCCCTTTCTACCGGCACAGCAAAGCCACCACGGCTTATGAGTTCCTCGAAAAACGCTGGGGCTCCGGTATTCGGATTTATGCCTCGTCCATGTATTACCCCGTCCAGCTGCTTCGCATTTCCACCATCCTGTATCTGCTCGCACAGCTGATGCACACCATTCTGGGCTGGCCCATGCTGCTGTGCGTACTCCTCGGCGGAGTGGTTGTCTCGTTCTACACCATCGCCGGAGGAATAGAAGCCGTGGTCTGGACCGATGTCGTCCAGACCATCATCCTGGTGCTGGGCGGGCTCTTCATTCTGGGCACCATCGCGGCGGAAGTACCGGGCGGACTCGGTGAAATCATTCGAACCGGCCTGGCCGATCATAAACTGACCTATGCCGAAATGCTCACTGACGGCTCCATAGCCCCCCTCAATTGGAACCTGAATTTTTCAGAAAAAACAGCCAGCGTGCTGCTGCTGATGGCCCTGCTCAACGGTATCGTATACATGTGTTCCGACCAGAACCTGGTCCAGCGTTACTGCGCCGCCAAAAGTGAAAAAGAAGCCAAAAA
>JBFWJN010000130.1:0-8822 GCA_050253185.1 Kiritimatiellales bacterium
GACAAGGGATAATATATGTCAACGGAGAGCCGGAAACAAAACGGTATCTGGCTTCAACAATAGATTCTTCATCCGCATGGGTGTCTGTCGGCGGAGTTGATAATGCCGGGAGTGTCTCACAACCGCTTTTCGGCGCGATTGATGATGTGCGAATCTTTGACCGGGCACTGACGGCGGACCAGGTCGCAGAGATCGCGGCGGCGCCGCTGCCGGAAGCCGGGACTGTTCTTCCCGAGATAACCGACCTGCCGGTGGCATCAAAAGGAGAGATTGGCCTTTGGTATACACCGATACCTAAAATGGAAGAACTTAAACCGATCAATGACGTTACATTTCACGCAATCAAGGCGTATGAGCCGGACGTCGACGGGTTTGAGTTTCTGCATGGTGTAGATTTGATATGGCATAACGAAAAGCTGTATGCCTCTTTTGGAAACAATCAAGGGTCAGAGAATTCTCAGGGAGAAATGGCGCGTTATCGTGTCAGCGAAGACGGCGGAGTGACCTGGGGACCCGTTGGTGTTCTTTCCGGCAGCGAAGGGAATCTGTCGACCAGTCACGGGGTTTTTCTTTCGTATAATAACCGGTTATGGGCATTTCAAGGTGCATTTTACAACCGATTTGAGCGTACTCACACCCGTGTATATCTTCTGAATGACTCCTCCGGCGCGTGGGAACCGAAGGGTACTGTTGTCGATAAGGGATTCTGGCCGATGCAGAATCCGGAACGGATGCCTGATGGAAACTGGATTATGCCCGGCCTTAGGGCGCGACACGGCTTTGCTTCGGAAGATCTGGATTATCCGGATGAGAATCTTCCGGCGGTTGCGATCAGCCATGGGGATGATTTCACCAAATGGGATCTGGTTGTTATTCCCGCTGCCGAAGGGGTAACGCACATGTGGGGCGAAGCCGGTGTGATCGTGGACGGTTCAAGGGTCACGTTGCTGTCCCGATGGCGGGGAGAGAGACCGTATGCATTGATTGCCGAGAGTCAGGATTGCGGTCGCACGTGGACAACGCTTCGGGCATCGAACATGCCGATGGCCGCCAGTAAGCCTTGTGTGGGAATGCTCAGTACCGGTCAGCGTTATCTGATTGCCAATATCAGTGCAAATACCGGAAACCGGCGAACACCCCTTTCCATTGCATACAGTCGTCCCGGGGAATCTTCGCTGAGTGAAATCCGTGTGATTCGGCACAGTCTCCAGAATGATGCCCCCTGGTCTGCAGAAAGCGCCACTTTCGGTTATCCGGCAGCCGTTGAGCATGGTGGAAAACTTTATGTGGGATATTCCAACAGCGGGTCAGCCCAGGGGAAGGGCTATAATGTGAATAATGCGGAGCTGGCGGTTATTCCGATCGCTGAATTGCAGTAGAAAAAGTTTCAGCCGTTGTTTTCGTAAGGCAAGACAATTTATGGACGTCAATTTTATAGGGACCCGCTAGACGGGTAAAAAAAGGAGGAGAAATAATGAAGAAGAAATGGATAGGAACAATCGTCGTGTCAGTCGCCATAATGTCTGGCGCTGAGACGACGAACACATGGGGCGGTGGCTCCAGAAATCTGGGAGATCCTGCCAACTGGAATGGCGGCGTTGCGCCGACTTTTACAGACTGGTCTGCCAATTTGGTGTTTGGGGCGGATGCCGGAGACTATGTGCTGGAGCCGAAAAATGCCGGCGGTACGGCCTTTACTGCGAGCATTCTCTCTATGCGGTTTACAGATCAGGCGGCTGGAACTTATATTTGGAGCGGTGGAACGCTCAGGATGTCCGGTCTGGATGCCATTGTCAATGACAGCACCAAACATGTCCGTTTTGTAGCTCACACGGCGGACCTTTTATGGAATGCAACATATGGGTCAGCTCTCCATGTGCGGGCGAACAACAGCAATATCCGATTCGAAACATACGGAAACGGTGTAAGAATAGGAACGGACAATGTTCATTTCCACGCGGGTGCCGGGAAAGAGATCAATGTCGTTGAAAAATCCGGGTCTTTTCTTACGGCGATTAATGCCGACCGGCTTTTAACTTTCCATGGTGACGGGACAGGCGGCACACTGGCGATGAATGGAGGAGTCAGTGAGGCTAACGGTTATGCTCTGGACCTGAGTGTTACTGATGCAGGCGTCGCATTGCTTAGTATGAGTGACGGCCAGTTCCGGAATGTTACGCTGCAGTCGGGCACACTTGATTATGACGGGGATGATATGATTTCTGGCAACCTGACCTTTGATGCCGGAATAAATACCGTCTCCTTCAATGGGAATAACGATACGCTCGGCACGCTGGGAATCACCGGAGGAGACAATGTGCTGGATTTCGGCAGCGCAGCGAGCGATGTCATCTTTGATGACAGCTCCTCGCTGATATGGACTTCCGGACTGGTCATTACCAACTTTAACGCAGAGATTGCTTCGATTCGTTTTGGAGTCGATGTGAATGGTCTTACTGAGGATCAGTTGGCGCAGATTACTGTAAACGGAATGGCCGGGGCGAGTTTGGATCCCTCTGGCTTTCTTACCATTCCAGAACCGGCAACGATCAGTCTGATCGTTGTTTCCGGATTCGGTATTTTTATGGTCAGAAGAACCCTGCATTGATAGACGAAGCGCTTCCTGGGCGGATACCTGGGACGGGTTCCCCCAGGTACAGCCCCGGATTATTGCCGTGTTGACTGACGGACACTCAGCTCGCCTTTTAGAGAACTGCGCCGGGGCGAGCGGGACGGGTTTTTGAGCCGTTCCAGCATGGTGGCGGCGGCGGTCATGCCGATTTCGGCACAGGGCTGATGGTAGGTTGTCAGCGGAACGCTGAGCAGCGATGCGTAGTGAACGTCATCAAAGGCGGCAACCTGCAGCTGGCCGGGGATGGACGCTTTTTTATCGATCAGGCTGCGCATCAGTGTCGCGGCGGTGGCGTCATTGGCGCAGATCAGCGCGTCGGGCTGTTTGAGCAGGATGATGTCCGCAACCGCTCCCGGATCACTCATTGACGTTTCCAATGTTTGGAAACTTTCCGGCGGCAGTCCCGCCTGGAGCCGCGCTTCACAGGCTCCCATAATCCTCAGTTTGACCGTGGTGGCCGGGACTTCTTCTGTAACAAACAGGAACGATTTGCATCCGCCGTCAATCAGGTGTTTGGTTACAACAAAGCCGGCCTGGATATTGTCGATTCCGACCAGGTCGTGCGGTGTCTGCTGAGGCCAGGGGAGTACATCGCGGTCGAGCAGGACGGTTTGGATCCGGGCACGGTTCAGCTGTTCAAGAATCCGGCAGTTGATGGACTCCGCGTTTTCGATGTGTTCGATCGGAGTGAAAAATACGCCGTCCAGTTTCTGTTCAATACAGCTTTGACACAGTTGAAGAGCCGTCTGTCTCTTATCCCTGTGTGTGCCGGCGGAGGCAGTCCAGTGGAATTTGATATCTGCGCGATCGAAGCATTCTGCAATGTTTGAGCAGATCGGTTCAAAGATTTCAGTTTCACCCAGTCCGGGAATGATCAGCCCGACGTTCCATCGGAAGCTGCGGGGCACCCGTGTGATGAATGTACCGTATCCGGCTTTCCGTCCGATCAGGCCCTCCTGCACAAGCATGGATACGGCCCGGGCAACGGTCGGGCGTGACACGTCGAACTCTGCCGCAAGCTGCATGTCGGTCGGCAGCAGTTCGCCGGTCCGGTAATCCCCGCGCCGGATCTGTTTCAGGAGTTCCTCGTAGATGATTTTGTAGGAATTTTTTTTCATTCAGCATGGCCTGATTAATGTAAAACTAATGTTTAGTTATAAATTTATAGGTTTCTCTATCAAGTCTAAATTTTAAATATTTCATCGGGTATAAATGTAAATTATATGTAATTTATCGGGTCGGCGTGCGATCTGAAATGTCTTTACGGAGCAGGATTTTGTTATTAGACAGTAATCCTCGGGTTGGATGAGTGTGAGGATTTTTTTATGTCGTTTTGTGTAATAGGAATCGGTGAAGTGCTGTGGGATGTTTTCCCGACTCATCGACGATTGGGCGGTGCGCCGTATAACTATGCGTTTCATTGCAGGCAGATGTCGGCTGATGCGGCAATCGCAAGCTGTGTCGGTCGTGATGATCCGGGCTTTGAAATCCAACAGTGTGCCGAGGAGTCCGGGCTGGATGTTTCCTGTCTGCAGGAAGTTTCGGGGGCTCCGACCGGAACGGTTCAGGTTCGGCTGGAATCGGGAAAGCCGTCCTATGAAATCTGCCCAGATGCCGCATGGGATCATCTGGCGTTTACGGCGGAACTTTCCCATCTGACCGCCCGTGCGGATGCAATCTGCTTCGGAACATTGGGGCAGCGGAATCGGCAATCCAGAGAGGTGATCGGCACGGCGGTGCGAAACTGCCCGGAAACGGCGCTGAAGATTTTTGATGTCAATCTGCGACAGGAGTTCTTTTCGAAAGAAGTGATCCAAGACTCTCTCCAGCTCGCGAATATCCTGAAGGTCAGCGACGAAGAACTCCCGGTATTGAAAACCATGTTTGGTTTAACCGGAGAGGTTCCGGACCAGTTGAGACAGCTGATCGATCGTTTTTCTTTTCGGTTGGCCGCCTATACAAGAGGGCCGAACGGCAGCCTGCTGGTGTTGGCGGATACCCTGTCGGATCACGGCGGGTGTGAGGGCGCTGCGGTTGACAGCGTCGGCGCGGGAGATGCTTTCACGGCAGCCCTGTGCATGGGGCTGCTGCAGGAATGGTCGCTGGACGAAATCAACGAATATTCCAATCGGGTCGCAACATTCGTCTGTTCCCAGAAAGGGGCGACGCCGATACTTCCGTCGGAATTAATTCAGGGAGTGCCATCCTATGCATAACAGAAAACTGTTTCTCTGGGCGTTAACGTCGGCGCTGGCCGGATTTCTGTTTGGCTTTGATACGATTGTGATTTCCGGAGCCGAGCAGAAAATTCAGGAGATCTGGTCGCTCAGCAGCACGCTGCATGGGCTCAGCATGAGCGCGGCGCTGTGGGGGACGGTTCTCGGCGCGCTGCTCGGCGGGTGGCCGACGGAACGGCTGGGGCGCAGGAAGACGCTGCTTTCCATCGGATGGCTTTATTTCATTTCCGCGGTTGGCTCCGGTCTCGCGCCGAACAACAACTTTTTCATGGCGGCCCGGTTTATCGGCGGAATCGGTGTCGGTGTGGCCACGGTTGCCTCTCCGCTCTACATTTCCGAAATCTCTCCGGCCGGCCGGCGTGGGCGGCTGGCTGGGCTCTTCCAGTTTAATATTGTGTTCGGTATTCTGGTGGCCTTTGTCTCGAACTATTTTATCGGGAAGACGCTGGATGAAGATGTCGCGTGGCGCTGGATGCTCGGTGCCGAGGCGTTCCCGGCCCTGCTGTATACCCTGATGTGCCTGACCATTCCCGAAAGTCCCCGCTGGCTGATTACCCACGGCGGGCGGCGCGAGGAAGGAATACAGGTTTTCCGCCGGATTAATCCGGACTGGTCCGAGGCGAAGATTGTGGAGCTCGCTGATTCGGTCTCGGCCAGTGTCGGCGATCGGGAAACAACCGCCCGCTTTTTTACCATGCGGCTGAAGGTGCCGATTCTGCTGGCCTTTCTGGTCGCTTTTTTCAATCAGCTTTCGGGAATCAATGCGATTCTGTATTTTGCACCGCGAATCTTTGAGTGGACCGGACTGGGCGAAAACGCCGCACTGCTCCAGTCGGTCGGAATCGGAATCACCAATCTGATCTTTACGTACGTCGGGCTGTGGCTGATCGATCGGCTGGGACGGCGCACGCTGCTGTACATCGGATCGTTTGGCTATATCGCCTCGCTGGGAATCTGTGCGTGGGCGTTTGCCTCCGGAAATTTCGCGATTGTTCCCGTCTGTATTTTTGCATTCATTGCGGCGCATGCCATCGGGCAGGGCACGGTGATCTGGGTGCTGATCAGCGAGGTCTTTCCAAACCGGAACCGGGCGGCGGGGCAGGCATTGGGCAGCTTTACGCACTGGTTCTTTGCGGCGTCGCTGACCCTCTTTTTCCCGACCATGGCTGAAACTTTTGCCCCGGCGATTATCTTCGGGTTCTTCTGCTTCATGATGTGCCTTCAGCTTCTGTGGGTGAAGTTCATGGTTCCGGAAACCAAGGGAGTGCCGCTGGAGGACATTCAGGATTACCTGACGAAGGAGACACGTTAAATGAAACTGACAGGCCGCTTAAATATCTGGCTGATCGTATTTTTCAGTTTGGTTTGCTGCAGTGTAACCCGTGCGGTTGCTGTGCGAATCCAGGGAATTGCGCCGGAGCCGCTGTTTGAAAATTCAGATTTTGAATCGGGAACTCTGCAAAACTGGACAAAAAGCGGCAATGCCTTTGACTGCCACCCGACGCGAGGTGACAACTCTGCTCTTCGGGATAAACCGGCAGTTCCCCATGGAAATTTCTGGATTGGCACCTTCGAACATTACAACGGGCAGCAGGGACAACCGGGTCAGGTTCAGGGTGATGACAAAACGGGAACTCTTCAATCCATTGATTTTATCGTAAAGAAAAGGTTCATCAATTTTCTGATCGGAGGGGGATCAACCCCTTCTGCCTGTACGGTCGAAATCTGGGTGGAAAATCAGCTGTTTTATTCCGCAACCGGGAAAAATACCGAAAAGATGGAGCTGTGCTCTGTAGATGTGTCTTCGGTGATGGACCGGTTCGCCTGCGTGATCATTCGGGACGAAGCCGTCGGCAGCTGGGGGCATATCGACGCAGACTGGTTTACGGCATCGGACCGTGCGTTGTCTGGAACGGTTGCGGTTTCAAAGGAATTGAAGGTTAATGGGAAATATCTGCTGGTTCCGGTGAGATCCGATACCGGGGCCCGTGAAACCGGCGAGATCATCAGGCTGGAAAAAGAAGGAGCGCTCCTTCGCGAGTTCCGGGTGGAGTTCCCGGAAAACGGTCGGTCGGCTGACTGGACCGCCGCTTATCCGGTTGATGAACTCCTTGAGGAAACGGTAACCTTAACAAGCCGGAATGGAACATTGCCCGCGAAATACATGGATGCCATGGACCAGATCACAGTCGGCGATGTGATTCCTGACCGGGACAGCGATTATGCACTTCCCTATAGAGATCAGTTTCATTTTTCCCCGCGCAGGGGATGGAACAACGATGTAAACGGACTGGTTTATAATAACGGAACCTATCATCTCTATTATCAGTATAATCCATTTAATATCGGCTGGGACAACATGCATTGGGGGCATGCGAGCAGTACAGACCTGATTCGCTGGGCGGAGCACGATATCGTTTTGTTTCAAAACAGTATGGACGACATGATGTATTCCGGCGGCGGTTTCCTGTATCCTCGGGATTCCGCCGGCGTTGCTTCGTCCGGTGTTATCCCCCAGTACGCCGCGTTCACAAGCACCGGTCGGGGTGAGTGTCTCGCGTACAGTCTGGACGGTGGATTCAGCTTTACGGAACTGCCGGAGAATCCGGTTCTCAAACACAATGGTCGCGACCCGAAGATCATCTGGCATGAGCCGACGCAGCAATGGATCATGGCCGTTTTTGAAATCACCGACGAAATTATGGATCCGCCGCCGATCGATAGTATTCCCGACCGGCGACGGCGCGACAGCATCGCCTTCTATTCCTCGAAAAATCTGAAGGAGTGGACCTTTGAAAGCCGTTTTATTCATCCGGATCGCAATGCAATTCATGAGTGTCCGGAACTGTTTGAGGTAGCAGTTGAGGGGCGTCCGGAGGAAACGCGCTGGATTTTATACGGCGTGGAAAACCGCTATTTTATCGGGCAGTTTAACGGACATGAGTTTGTTATGGAGTCCGGCCCGTTCTCCGGAGAAACCGGCGTTGCCCGTGCCGCACAAATGGTGAGCGATGCGCCGGATGGTCGGAAAATTCAGATAGCCTGGGCTCGTGGCGGGGTCTATCGGAATCGTTGGCCGAACCAGCGTTTTTCGCAGGGATTTATGCTGCCGAAAGAAGTTGCGCTGCATGAAACGCCGGATGGCCTTCGTCTTTACTTCTACCCGGTCAAAGAGGTCGATTCTCTTCGGGGCCGGCAGCTTGGATCGCTTGCAAGTCCTTCCGTAGAGGACGCGGATAAACTCCTGAAGTCCGGCGAAGGGAAGCTGCTGGATGTGCTCGTTGAATATGAACTGGGTGATGCCGCCGAAATGGAATTTGCAGTGAACGGCCAGTCGGTTTCTGTGAAAGAAAGCGGTTCACTGAGAATCCTTTCTGATCGAACAATTACCGAAGCTTTCGTAAATGAAGGGAAACAGGCTTTCGGATTTCGTCGGGGAGATAAGAACTTTGATGATGTGAATTGCGGGATAACCCTTTCCGGTAAAGGTAATATTACAAATCTGACTGTTTTCGAAATGAAATCGATGTGGAATAATTCTCCATAAAATATTTTATTCTTCAGTTGGTTTAATTAAATACCCGTAATAGACGTGTTCGATTTAGTGTACGAACACGATTTTATTCTTTTGTTTTTTTCAATATAAAGCGCGATCCGTTCTACAAACTTATATTTAAATATTCATATGTTATATGTATGTATTATTTTAAATGTTAAATATATGTAATAAATATGCAACGTAATATGAAAATAAGACAATTTTAAACGAAATGATAATCGGATGCCGGTATGTAATGATCTCTTCGATATACGGGAAAATCTCTTCCGAGGTGCAGGTCGTTAAGTCAGGGGAAAGAGAAGAGATTCGTTTATAAAGAAAGGAGAATAAGTAAATGAGAAAAAAGAAAATAGGTGTGTTTGGATGTCTTGCTGCTGCATTGGTTGCATGTAAT
>JBFWJN010000131.1:0-8817 GCA_050253185.1 Kiritimatiellales bacterium
AGAGTCAAGAGTTGTCTTATCGAGCTGAATAACTCTTTCCACAGAAGCTAAATACAACGAACTCTCGAAAACACATACATCATAAAACCCTGTCCCTGGAGCATATTTCGAAGCTGTCTTCACAATATTGGAAGGATTGCTCACATTGAAAACACTGAGACCGTCATCACCGGATACTACATACGCAACACCGGAATCAACCGCAACACGAACCGCCGATCCTGTCGCGCTATGATGTCCGATCTGAATCGGTATCTGAGGAGTAGAAATATCAATAACCACCAAACCATTTGTTCCATCCGCCATGTACGCATAGTTTCCCGCAACAGCCACTCCGGCAGCAAATCCTTCCGTATCACAGGCCCCGGAACGAACGGGGGCTGATGGATTGGAAACATCAATCACAAGTAAGCCGGCCTCACCGTCTGCGACATAAGCGTATCCATTCGTCACGACCACATCCATTGCTTCGTCACCGGTACTGAATCCGGTCCGTTCAATGGAACTGAGCTGTCCCGTGACACTGAGCGGACTGAATCCGTAGGTAACTTCCCAGCCATCGACCAGACTGTCACCGTCCGTATCGGAATCATTAGGATCCGTGCCGTTTCTGTATTCGTCCAGATTGGTCAGATGATCACCGTCATCATCTTCCTCTGCATCCGAAGCCAGGTTTTTATTTAAATTGTGTTCCGTCTCCCAATCGTCCGGCATCCCATCGCCATCGGTATCCTGTGCGGCAGACATCATTGCGTAAACATTAAGACGTCCGCCGGACAATGTCTTACCGGTCAGCGCCGGAATTTTATCAGTGCTGTTAATAATCGCGGCTTTCACATCCAGACAGCCCAATCCGGAATTGGCACCCCAAAGGAGAGCTGCCGCGCCGGCGACATGCGGAGCCGCCATGGACGTTCCCTGGAATGAATCATACGCATCTCCCGGAATTGTACTGACAATATCAACTCCCGGAGCCGCCAGATCGACTGTTGCTGAACCGTAGTTTGAAAATGAAGCCAGGCGGTCATCCTCATCGGAGGCTGCCACAGCAATGATATTGGGCAAATCGTAGCTGGCAGGATAAACGGGCGCCGTATCATTGTCGTTATTGCTGTTTCCGGCAGCAACAACCGCTAATACACCATTTGAATTAGCGGCTTCAAAAGCACTCAGCAACATCTCGCCGCCCGCACTCCCGCCCCAACTGTGATTCTGGATGACAGCCCCCAGCTGCGTTGCATAAAGAACAGCCTCCGCCGCATCCACTTCCGATCCATACCCATCCGCTCCAAGAAATTTGATGCCGACCAGCGAAACATTCCAGCAGACTCCGGCGACTCCAATGGAGTTATTGCCTACGGCCCCAACAGTTCCCGCGCAGTGTGTTCCATGGTCATTGTCATCCGCAGGATCATTATTACTCCCATAAAAATTCCATCCCTGCCAGTCATCGATAAATCCATTGTTATCGTCATCAATACCGTTGGTTTTCTTGTCATTATTCTCGCTGTCCAAACCGGTTTCCCCGGCATTCACCCACATGTTGCCGGCCAGGTCGGAATGTGAGGCATCAACGCCACTGTCAATAACCGCTACCAGAATCGAATCCTCTCCTGTCGTCTGATCCCACGCAGCCGGAGCACTGACTTGCTGCATTCCCCATAAAGGCCACTGGCTGTCATTCGGAGTTAATGATGTGGAATAAATATAATTTGGCTCAGCATATACAGATACATTTCCCGCGGAGGAAAGGGCATGCAGAACTTTCTCTACGCCACCCAACTCCGGCCGATTCAATTTCAGCAGATAGTGCCCTGGAACCAGCAGCTTTCTTACAACAGTTGCATCATTCTGATCCGCAATGTCGGCCAGCTCATCGACACTTACTCCCGCTGCCAGTTTCACAATCACTTCATCGGCTACCATGCCGGTCTGGCTGACCACCTGATAGCTTCCCTGCTTTACCGTCTTAATTTCCTCTTTATAGACAAGCCATGGATATTTTCCCTCCACACGGACCAGCCGGCGACGGATGAATGAGCCGTCCTGCAGCCCAACCACTTTCTCATCAATGATTTGCTGCCGGCTGAATGTCCGGATAGTGGAATCCCGAGGAGGAACATCATCCAAAGACGGCTGCGCAGGTACCGAAGGAATCGAAGTCCCGAATTGTTTCGAACAAGCTGCAGAACCCGGAGATGCGACAGTTCGCGGAGAAGTAACCCTCGCGTCATCTACCGCGATTTGATTCGGCCCCTCCGCAGGGGACGACAACCGGTCCGGCCACAGCGTGAGGACCAAGACAGCCGTTACAAACAATGCCCCGGCAGCACCCAGAAAAATCAGCATCCGTTTCATGAAATATCTCCGGGTCAATCGTTTTCATCATTTCCGGAACCTGAGCGTAACCATCTGAAAAATCCCCGCCGGGGAGCCTTGGAAGCTGTCAACTTCTGACGGGCGTTTTGCAGTGCCTCAAGTTCTGTAGCCTGACGATCAGATTCCTTTTGCCGATAAAGCTGCAGAGACTCCTTTGCAATCTCATCATTGGCTGTTTCGCGAATATTATAGCGCTGTGCAAGACGAGTGCGCTGAGGCAACCCGGTCTCCATGTCAATATTATCTGGATTTGCGAGACCAACCGTAACAAAAATAATAGTTTCATCCTGTTCCTTCACCATCTGTTCATAAGAGAACAGGCGGCGAAGTACAGGCAGATTACCGAGGAATGGAACTTTTTTGACCACATTCTGCTCGGTGGTCTGCGTCAGCCCGCCGATCGCCGCAGTCTGTCCGCTCTCGAGACTGAAGATCGTATTCACCGTCTTGGTCCGGCTGATCGGGAAATCAACCAGCGTGTATCCGTCCTGTTCAACGGTTTTCCGATCCGTAAATGTAGTAAGCTCCGGTTCAATGGCCACGGTAATATTACTGGAGGTATTAATTGTAGGAGTCACCACCACTTTTACCCCATCCTCAAAATAGGGAACCGTCGGATCCAATGTCACCGTAACGGTTCCCCCCGGGTTGTCAGTGGTTCCGTCCTGTTTTTCGATCCGGATATTGGGTTCTTTGATCCCTAAATGAATCGTTGCAGTCTCTTCATTCGCCACAATGATTTTCGGATTTGAAACAATATCAATACCATCCTGCTGCTCAAGTGCACTCAGAACCAGATTAAAGTCATCTGCATTTAAAACGGCTGTAAGAGTCTGCTCAACCGTCTCGGTTTCAGTTTTGGTTTTTGTTGGAGTTATTCCGTAAAAGCGCCGAGACAGAAATGGATCATTAATTGACCGGGACGGGTCATCCACATAGGAGGAACTGTCCAACATTTCAAATGGATTGCCTTCGACATCATAGTAACGAGTCGTTCCATCGCTGATATTTTTAGTACTGGTTCGATTAAATTCTAAGCCGGATGCCGTTATGTTATACGCCTGAAGCACCTGCCAGTTGATCCCGAGATCTTTCTGGGCGGAATCGCTCAGCTCCAGAAACTTTGCTTCGATGAAAACCTGCTGGCGCGGCAGATCGATACTGCCGATGATTTCCTCCAGCTCTTTGAGTCGTTTTGCCGTACCCTGAAGCACCACGGTGTTACGGGCCGGAAACGATGCCGCAATCCCTTCATCCCCAATCAGTCCGGTAATCAGTTCGGTGATATCTGCGGATGAAGCATAGTTTAACTTGAAGACCCTGACTTCCTGCGGCTCGGGCGCGTCAGCGGCTTTTTCGCGGATGCTGTACACTTCGGAACCGGGCATTTTTTCGTACAGTTCCAGTCCATGCGTATCGAGAATCGCCTGCAGGGACGGTTTCCATTCGACATCCGCAAGGTTGATGTCCACCTTGCGGGCAGCAATTTCTTCACCAAGATCCGGAATGATAATGTTCGCGTTAGACAGCCGGCTGAAAAGCCGGATCACGTCCTGCAGTTCGACATCTGTGAGGCTCAGGGAAACCCGGCCATCCATCATTTCCGCACCGGGAGCGGGTTTCTCTATCATATTGATTTCATCCGCCTCAGCAACGGGCGCCTCCGGTTCTGCTTTTATTTCCAGCACCGGCGCTTCCTGGACAACCGGCACCTCTACGGCAGCAGTGTCGACCGGAACGGGGGAGATTTCGTCTGCTACCGGATCCGCCGGTTCAATCTCTAAAACAGGCGGCTGCGTCGTCGCCGGACCGACCCCTTCGGCAGGCAGTGGAGCCGCTGTCTCCGGCACGATCTGCTGAACTTCCTGCGCCCGGAGCCACAGGATCACGACACCGCACAGGCCGATTATGATGAGGGGTTTTTTCATTGCTTATTCTCCTTCTGAACTCCTGAAGTCTCGTTTTTAACCGCAAACCGTTCCAGCCTGACTTTTCCGCTCGGCTGAACATCAGTCAGTTTCCACTGATAAATCCTGCCCTTATAATGAATCTCCACCAGGTCTCCGATGCCTTTCACCTGTCCGTTGATAATGGCTGCTGTCTGGTCGCCCATCCGGCTTGCCCCGTTGACGCGAATCATGGATGCGGGAATATCCCAGTCGGACACCGCCAGGTTTTCATCTCCGGACGCGGAATGTCCGGCCTTCCAGTTTTCCGGATAATATCCGACGGGCCAGAACGGATCGCGCAGGGGCTCCAGGGGATATTCTTCATTTTCCACCGCAACCGTGGTGGCGGCGGACGCGGACAGCGAGATCAGGCAGACCGCTATCCACCCGACCGATCGCGCATTCAACAGGAGAGACCGCTTCATATCAGAAAAAGAAATAAGCATATAGCATTCCGTTTATGTGTCTGGGGTGAGCTGTTCCCGACCTTCGATCTGAACCGTGGCCGGCCACTGCATCAGAATCCGGACCTGCTGGTCCCGAGGATTGTCACGCAGTGTGGAAACGCGGATTTCCTTGATGCGCAGCAGCGGATTGCCGTTTTCAAGGCGCCACAGGAATTCCACGAGGCTGTTGTACCCGCACAGCGTGGAAACCCGGATTTCATAGGGCTGCTGAGAGGGATCGGTTTTTTTGTTTTTCCCGTCGAGATAAAGAACCTCTTCCAAGCTGTCGAGTTCGATGTGCGACTGCGTGGCGCAGCGCGATACATATTCATAGGTCCACGCATAGCGGTCGGACAGCGCCGGCGTATAGCGGGTCAGTGCCTCCAGCTTCTGCACACTCTCCAGCAGATCCCGGCCGATGGCGTCCTGCTGACGGAGAAACACACGGGCATCATCCAGTTTTCCCTGAAGATCAAGCAGTTCGTCTTTTTCCGATCCACCGCGCGCCGAAGCCGGCTTGGTCCAGCCCAGAAAATGCGCCAGCAGAACGACCTGCACCACCGCAAGGATCACCGTGGCAACAACCATCTGTTTCTGTTTTTTTGTCAGTGCAGACCAGTTCATTGCCCGTCCCCTCCGGCCGGCCGACGGCCCTCCAGCGCAAAACTCCAGTTGTCCCCGGCATCGCGCTGGGAGGAGACCAGCTTCACCTCGCCGCAGAATCCGCGAACCTGCGCATTGGCATTGAGCTGGCGCTTGGCGTCCACCGCCGTGAGCTCACCCTGGGCGCGACCGCTGAGACGCAGGGTGTAATAAAGCTTGTCGTCGTCCATGGCCTGCTCGGTTCCGGCATACAGCTCACTGAGTTCGATTTTTTGGGGAATATCCTCCTGAACGGCGCGCATGATGCTGAACATCGCCTGATGGTCGCCCTGCGACCATCCTTCCAGTTTCGCCAGCGTTTTACGGTTGGCAGCGACGGCGGCATGTTCCGCGCGGGCAGCGTCCGCCAGCGGTTTCATGCGGGCCCACTCGCGCCGCGCCCGGTCCAGATTGGTTGCCAGTGTCATTTTGGAAATGCCCGCGAGCGAAAAGACCAGGATCGTGACGCCGGCGAGCACGCTGACCGAACCGAGGGCCATCACTTTCATGCTGACAATGCCCTGATAACGGCGTTCCGATTTTTTCAGTAAGTTGACCTGAAGACTCATTCCGGCTCCATTCCTGCCAGCGCCGCGCCGACCGCAGCGGCAAACCGGGGCTCCTGCCCTTTCAAAGGCTCCGGAAACGCATCCGGCGCGATGTCCAGCCGATCAAACGGATTCCAGACCTCGGGGATAAAGCCGAGCACGTCTTTCAGTGCATTCTGCCAGCAGTCGGACGATGCCAGTCCGCCGGACATATACACTGCGGACAGCGCACTTTTGTTCTGGCGTTCAATAAATTCACGATAGATGGACAGCTGCTTGGTGAAGGGTCCCAGAATATGGCGGACCTGAACGGAGACATCCACCGTCCCGTCCATCAGAATCGCCGCGGCCATGTCGGCATCCACGCCCAGCGACAGCTGGATCTGCCGGATCAGCGATCCGCCGCCGACATCAAACCGGTTGACGAGCTGCAGCTGATTGCGATGAAAAAAGGCCGCATGTGTGCAGCTTTCGCCGGTTTCGATCACGCAGACGGTCTGGTTGGCCGTGCGCGTTCCGCAATTATACAGAAAGGCCGAAAGGGCCGACAGCCCGGACAGTTCCAGGGAGTGCGGCGCCGGGGCGCCGCTGTCAAACAGGGAAAGATAGTGCTGCACGGTCTTTTCCGGCACGGCCACCCCCAGCATCGTGCTTTCCCGCTTGCCTTTCGCCCGGGAAAGAACGAGGCCGCCGACGCGGGTTTCGCTGTCCATGCCCAGTCCCTCGCGCACAACCGCTTCCAGATCCTCCTCTTCGGGAAGAACCTGCTGAAACACCCGCAGCACGGCGTTCTCCATCGTTGCGCACAGCGCCGTGTAATAAGCCGCAAGCGGCTTTGGAATCGGGGGGTGCTCCTCGGCATCGAGCCCGACGGGAGGAAGAATATCCGCAGCAGCCAGCGTGATTCGGTCTTTGATTTTTTTCAGGCGGACCGCTTTTACTCCGCTGGTCGCAAAATCCATGGCCAGCAGATTGGACATACGCCGGCGGCCTGCATCTGTTCCAGCCGATTTTTTCAGTTTCAGTGCCATATCGAATTATCTGTCGTTCTTTTGTGTAGCAAAGCGGACCCATCCGGCAGCTGATCCGATAAAAATTAAAAGCATGATTGGTACCAGAAAGCGATGATTTCTTTTTTCGGGTTTGCTTTCAACGGCCGCTGCTCCTCCATCGACAACGCCTTCGCTCCGGCTGTCGGCCCGATTCTGCTTCCACGGAGGAGTAAATACATTTTCATAGGTGCGCTCGTAGGCTCTGACGGATTCGGCCTGGCGCTCTTCCAGCCGCTGCTGATAGGTGTCGCGAACGCGCTGCCTGTAGGCGCGGATCTGCGGCTCGCGGGCCGAGGCATCGTCCGGCAGAAACGCGGAGGCCGTACCGGCGGCGGCGACCAGAAGAAGAATGGACAGGCCCTTAATCACGGTTTCACCTCCACCCATTTGGCTACATGCGGAACGGTTGACTGGCGGGGGAGCATCCCGGGAAGCCAGGGCGCGAACCCAACTCCGTCATAGGACTTCGATCCCAGCCGGATGTCCCAGTTCAGAACCAGGTTTCCTTCGCGCTTTATGGCTTCATCCCGGCAGACAAAGCCGCCGTTCAGCACTGCGTTGCTGAACTCGCCGGCAATCAGGTGATTGGCATAGAGCACGCCGTCGATCCAGTTGACCTCGGAGGCCATTCCCAGCGCAATCATGGAGGTATCGTCCAGCGTCGGCTCAAAGTAGTGCCGCGCCGTGCCGTCCGCCCGCAGGGCGGTTCCGGAGGCGCCGTCCTGCTCTGTATAATCTCCGTTGAAATAGGGAACGCCGCCCGAGTAGTAGCTGACGTATCCGAGCTCCGCATCGCTGGCATCGGTGGCATGCGATGCGGTGTGCGGCTCTTTGAGGAGGCTCGTGTCGTAAGCGAGGTAATTTCCGAACAGCAGGCTGCCTTTTGCACACAGCCCGACAAAATCCCTGGTCTTATTGGCCGTGGCGGTGGCCTGCGGGTTGCTGTCCGGATGCGGCCAGCTCGGGGGATCGACGGCGATGAGGTCATCCAGAACATAAATGTTCCGCCCGGCATACAGCGTGCCCTGGCCGGTGTAGTAGCCTTTGATGTAAATATCGCCGGTCGCCACGACGATTCCGCTGATGTGAATCGGATCTGTTTCGGTTCCGATCAGAACCAGACAACCGTCGGTATTGCCGGACGCATAGACCGAAGCATCCTCTCCGGGATCATCCCCCCAGACGGCAGCGACGGACGTCGTGCTGTCGTAGGCCGATCCGCCGGCGTTGACGGCGTATTCCTGATAGTCGGACAACGGACCGATAAACGGCATGGCCTTGATTTCGACGCCGTCATAGAAGGTGACTTCTTCATCGTATCCCTGGGGCCAGTAGCTGTTGGTGTTCGAGCGGTTGTAGTCGGTGTATTCCGCGGGCCGGACCCGGTCGGAAAAGTCGATGCCGGCAAAGGACTGCGACCCGTAATCGCTCCAGTCGAGGTTTTGGTACAGTTTTTTGGAGGTGTTTTCGCCGCCGGCGTATGAATCGCCGTTCAGCCGGATCGAGGAATATTTCAGATCAATATCCATGTTGGCGCGCACGTCGCCGTTGAAGTCGGCATTGACGCCGGAGAAAAAGCCGACGTTGTCGATGAAAAACACATTATCGAAGACCGACCCGTCGCCGCCGAGCCCGGTGGGATCTTCAAACCGGTATTCCACCAGTTCTTTGACTTTTCGTTTGATGCCGTTGTGAATTGCCGTTGCCGTATAGGTCAGCGTGATTTCCGCCGTGTAGTTGCTGGCATGGTAGATGACATCGCCGGACGTCGTGACCACCGTGGTGGTCACGACATGCGGGG
>JBFWJN010000132.1:0-8804 GCA_050253185.1 Kiritimatiellales bacterium
TGTGCACCTATTATGGAAAACTGGGCACCGGCCGGCCTTCAACGGTAGAGTGGCCCGGTCTCTATGTCAGCCATCGTCGCGATATCGTCGCCGGCGGATACATGGAATGCGAAGTTCTTTATCTGCCGGTTGCGAGTAATATGACCCGCGAAGTCCGGTTGGTTCTCAAGTCCGCCGACGGCGCCGTTCTCTATTCTTCCAATCCTTGGAAAATTGAGCCGGGCGAAGCCGGGGCAAAGACCTTCAACGTTCCAACCCTTGGAATAAATGTGCCGGAAGTCGTTTGTCCGGTGCTGGAAATCAATAGCGTGCCGCAACCGACTTCGACGTTCTGCACCGTCAATTCAAGCCGCACCGCAAATCCGTTCGGCATGCACATGAGCATGGCGAAAGCATTGCCGTTGAAGAAGGCTGAGTTCCGCGTTGATTCGCAGACGGGACGGGCTGGAATTTCAGTGCAGAGCGACCGGAAGATTTCGCGCATTGAAATTATGAAAGACGGCCGGCCGGTCTGGTCTGCCGGTTTTGAAGAGCGCATGAAGGCGCTTGCTCCCTCCAATGCCGTGCAGGTCGTCGGATTCTATTGGGATATTCCCGGCGCGGTGTCCTCGCTGAAAGATGCTCCGCGCTCCGGAATGGATTTCGGCGGGCAGATTGCCGTCAGTAATGGTGTTGTGGTGGAAGCGGTTCACGCAAAATATGCAGAGTCCGTCCGGCAGTCGGCAACGTCGGCGGCCTGGAGTTCAGATGTCTGCCGCCCTCATGATGGAGTCGATGTGGTGTTCAGCGGAGATTCCAACACGCTGTTCAATGTTTCATTGCCCGGTCAGTCGTTTTTCGCATCGGTTCGGTGGGGCGATGTGCTGGCAAAAGGATTTATCGAATTGCCGATGCTCTCGCACTCCCGGCTGATTGTGCAGCCGATGCCGCAGCTGACCGGCCATCCGGTGCCGCTCGGCGTGACAGAATATCATGGCATGGCAATCCTGCCGGTGGATGACGCCCGGAGCAGCCGCTGTTATACTCTGCGCGTGATTGCTGAAGATGGTTCGATTTATCGCAGTGTGCCGGTGGAGATTCCGTCCGCTTCTGCGCCGCCTGTCCGGACCTGGCTGTGGGATGCCGCGAGTGGTTGCCGCTATGATAAAACGGTTCCTGCCGGTTCAATCTGCGACGTGACGTGGGATTTGAGCGGGACACGCCGCCGGATTCCGGATGCAAAAGGAGTCGGATATTTTCTGGAACTCGGCGGGCTGTTTGAGCGCGACGGACGTTTTAATCCCGATCAGATTCCGGAGCGCGTCGATGTGAACGGAACGACTGCGCTGAAGTTCGACGGGAATGATGCCGCCATGACGCGGCCTCAGCTGATTCCGACCGGAAGCTGGATGGTGAGCGTTAAAATCAAGCCCGAGCAGGTCGGTAGTGAACAGGTTCTCATGGAGGTGCCGGAAGCGATCTCAATGGTGCTGCAGGCTGACGGACATATTCGCGTCTGGTACGGAGACTGGGTTTCGAATGTACGGCTGCTCAGTCAGACCGCGCTGAAGGCCGGGCAGTGGGTTCAGGTGAATTTTATTTATGATCTGAATGAGGCCCGTCTGATGATCGACGGCAAGGAAGAAGCTTTTGCGCCGGTGAAAGGTCTGCGGTACCGGATTACACAGAAGGCGACGTTTGGCGCATCCATCGCCGGCGGGCATATGCAGCCGGCCTCCCGCGGGTTTGTTGGTTTGATGCAGGATATCAGGATTTCTGCCGATGCCGATGAAATGGACGCTCTGCAACCGGCGCGGATTCCGGTTCCGCAGTGGACTGCGACGCCGGTTTATAAAGAGGAGTTTAAGGGGGCAGGAAATTTTCCAATGATTGGAAAATCTCCGGACACTGCGCCGCTGTCTTGTCAGTGGATGGGCATTGCAGATGGTGCTCAATGGATGGCAGATGGAACGATAACGAATCGGGCTGACCCGTCGCGTTATGTCGTTCTGCCGTTTGTTCCAATGTCTGGAAAAATCTACCGGTTGACCGCAGGGGTGAAACGCATCGGAAAAGATTTCCGGTTTGATCTCGGGTTTCTGTCCGCGCTGCCGGTTGAGGGTGACAGCTTTACGTCGAACCGCAGTCTGGCGGCTCCGTGGATGCGCTTTCAGGCGTATACCGGAGAGGTTGGGACGCACCTTGGCCCCGGAACTCAAAATCAGACGTTGACGAAAGGTCCGAATTCCCGCAATTCGCATACGTTGGAGATCGTGCTGGATACAACCGGAGCGAAGTGGTCGGCCTCCTGGTTTCTGGATGGAAGCTGCATCCGGGAGCCGGTTTTTTATGAGACGAATCCGGTGATCCGTTATGTCGGGTTCGGTCGGTTCCGGTCCGGCACATTTGCTGTTTCCCGTTTTGAATTATCTGAACTTATAAGAAAGGAAGAAAAATGAAACTGCCGTTGAAGGGAGTTGTCCCGCCGTTAATTACACCGCTTAAAGACCGTGATCAGCTGGATGTGGAGGGCCTTGAGAAACTTGTTGAATATGTCCTGGCCGGAGGGGTCCACGGGCTGTTTCTGCTGGGATCGACCGGGGAAGCTCCCGGCCTCGGCTACCGTCTGCGGCGCGAGCTGATCAAGCGGGTCTGCAGACAGGTGAACGGCCGGGTTCCGGTGCTGGTCGGTATTACCGACTCCGCGATTGTCGAGGCGCTGAATATGTCGAAGTGTGCGGCAGACCACGGGGCTTCGGCCGTCGTTGCCTCTACGCCGTTTTACTTTCCGGCCGGCCAGCCGGAGCTGATTAAATATTTTAAGCATCTGACGATGGAGCTGCCGCTTCCGATGATGATCTATAACATTCCTGCTTTCACAAAAACGATGATTACTGTGGAAACACTGCATACGCTCGCGGAAGATCCCAAAATTATCGGCATCAAAGACAGTTCCGACGATATGATTCATTTTCACAGGCTGTTGGCCGATCAGCCGGTCCGCAACGATTGGTCGATGCTGATGGGTTCGGAAGAGCTTTTTGCTGAAGCGGTGCTGATGGGTGCCGATGGCGGAGTCTGCGGAGGCGCCAACGTGGCTCCTCGATTTTTTGTAGAGCTGTATAATGCGGCGGTTGCCGAGGATCTTAAGAAAATCCGGGAGCTGCAGAAAAAAGTAATGTTTCTGGGGGCGTCGCTTTATCACGTGGGCGTTCACAGCTCCTCCATGATCAAAGGGATCAAGAGCACCTTGTCGCTGCTGGGAATCTGCAGCGATTTTATGGCCGACCCCGCGACTCGTTTCCTGACGGCGGGTCGGAAAATTCTGTCTGAGCGAATGGCGACGCCTGAGCTGAAGGAACTGCTGAACTAACGTGCGCCGGTCGGGTGCCTGAACAACCGGGAGATCGAGATGCAATGGATAGACTGGATTGCAGTATGCGTGCCGTTGGTGCTGGTAACCGCGATTGCGGCATATACAGGCCGGTTTTTGAAAAGTGTGGCGGATTATATGGCCGGGGGGCGCTGCGCAGGGCGGTATATGCTGTGCGTCGCCCGCGGCGAAATGGGTGCCGGAGCGGCGGTGTTTGTTGCCATGTTCGAAATCTTTTCCAAGGCCGGGGTGACCTATCTCTGGTGGAACTGGATTTCGATGCTGACGTTCCTTCTGGTGGCTATCACCGGCTTTGTGGTCTATCGCTTTCGCGAAACGCGCGCACTCACTTTGGCGCAGTTCTTTGAGATGCGTTACAGCCGGCGGTTTCGGATTTTCGCCGGCGGGCTTGGCTTTGTCGCGGGAATTATGAACTTTGGGATCATTCCGGCGATTGGGGCGCGCTTCTTCGTGTACTTCCTCGGTCTGCCGCAAAAGCTTCTGCTGGGCGGCATCGAGATCCCAACCTATGTCGTGCTGATGGCGGTGCTGCTGGCCATTACGGTTTATCTGACCGTTTCCGGCGGGCAGATTACGGTGATGATCACGGATTGCGCCTCCGGACTGATGGACCAGTGGATGTTTCTCGTGGTGATTGCTGCAATGCTTTGTATGTTCAGCTGGTCACAGATCAGCACCTCCCTGCTGGACTGTCCGCCGGGACAGTCGCTGATGAATCCGTTCGATTCGCTGCGCCTGCAGGACTTCAATTTGTGGTACGTCCTGATGAGTGTTTTCGTGGCAGTATATGGAACCATGGCCTGGCAGAACGCCAGTGCGTATAACTCTGCCGCACGTACTCCCCACGAGTCACGTATGGGAAATGTGCTGGGTCGCTGGCGGGAGTTTTCCAAACTGCTGACCATGACCGTTCTGGCTCTCGGCGCGGTGACCTTCATGAAGCATCAGGACTTCGCCGCCCAGTCATCCGGCATTCAGGGGATTCTCGATCAGATCGGCAACCCGCAAATCCGGGAACAGATGCGGGTGCCCACCGCGTTATCTATACTTCTTCCCGCAGGCATTAAGGGGATTCTCTGCGCAATTGTACTGACCGGCATTTTCGGCGGCGATACCACGCATTTGCATTCGTGGGGCAGCATGTTTGTGCAGGATATCATTCTTCCGCTGCGCAAAAAGCCGCTGTCTCCGCAGCAGCATATCCGTGCCTTGCGGCTGGCCATGCTGGGGGTCGCTGTCTTTGCGTTTCTGTTCGGCACCTTTTTCTCCCAAACCGAATATGTAGCCATGTGGTTTCGTATTACGATGGCAATCTATATCGGCGGTGCCGGATCCGTGATCATCGGCGGTCTTTACTGGAAGCGGGGAACCACCGCCGGAGCATGGGCGGCCATGCTGGTCGGGTCCGGTCTGTCGGTCGGCGGGATCATCGTCCGCCAGATGGTGCCTGGGTTCCCTCTCAATGGAATGGAAATTTCATTTTATTCCACACTGCTGGCTATCGGAATTTATGTTGCGGTCTCGCTACTTACCGGTCGCAAATCCTTCAATCTTGATCGGATGCTGCATCGGGGTGAGTACGCTGTGAAAACCGACCAGACGGATGTCGCTGTGACGCAGTCTGCCAAAGGGTTCCGCTGGTCGAAACTGATCGGCATCGACGAAAAGTTTTCGCGGTCGGACCGCTGGATATCCGGCAGTGTTTTTCTGTGGAGTGTATTCTGGGTGGTTGTCCTGATTGTCGGATGTATCTGGAATGCGATTCAGCCCTGGTCAAATCACGTGTGGTCGGTCTTCTGGTGGTGGTCGGCAATCATGATTCCTCTGGCGATTTCGGTCGGGACGACAGTCTGGTTCACGATCGGTGTGCTCAAGGATCTGCGCCGTTTCTTTACGGCTCTTCAGAAAGAGCGTGTGGATGACGCTGACGACGGCACGGTCGTCCAGTTGTCTGAGTAATGTCCCTGTGCATAGTTTAAGCGGAACGATTGTTTTTCTGTGACCGGCCATGTTGCTCAAGTCAGTTCTCCCCCGCTGGGTAAAAAGGCGGGCAGCCTGCCCAGGCAGATGATGACTTCGGTATTCCGGAGAAATTTGCGACCCCGATTTTCTCAAATACATCTTCCTGTATGTCTGTGCAAAATATACCACTCAGAAAATCTGCCGCTGTTGACTCGGGTTCCGGTGTATAAGCAGGGATGATTTAAAGCAGAAGGAGGCTCCATATGACGGCAAAGACAGAAGAAAGATGGGTTATGAATTTTCCAAAGATTGGAATCCGTCCGGCGATTGACGGGCGTCGCAACGGCGTGCGCGAAAGCCTGGAAGACCAGACGATGAATATGGCCGAGGCGGCCGCCCGGCTGATTCAGCAGAACGTCAGATACCCGAATGGTGAACCGGTGCAATGTGTGATTTCCGATACCTGCATCGGCGGTGTGGCCGAAGCGGCCATGTGCCAGAAAAAATTTGAGTGTGAAGGAGTCGGCGTTACGCTGACCGTATCCCCCTGCTGGTGCTACGGCACAGAAACGATGGATCAGGATCCGCTGACCATTAAAGGTGTTTGGGGATTCAACGGAACGGAACGGCCGGGCGCGGTGTATCTCGCGGCGGTTCTTGCCGCGCACTCGCAGAAAGGGCTGCCGGCATTCGGCATCTACGGTCACGATGTGCAGGATGGGGGGGATCAGGAGATCCCGGCGGATGTCCGCGAAAAAATCCTGCGCTTTGCCCGTGCCGGAATCGCGGCGAAATCCATGCGCGGCAATTCCTACCTCCAGATCGGCTCCATGTGCATGGGCATTGCCGGATCGATTCTGAATCAGGACCTGCTGCAGGAATATTTCGGCATGCGGTCCGAGTCCGTGGACGAAACCGAAATCCTGCGTCGTATCGATCATGGTATTTACGACAAAGACGAATTTGAAAAGGCGTATGCCTGGGCACGGGAAAACTGTAAAGAGGGAATCGATAAGAACCCGGATGATCTCAAGGCGAGTGATGCCAAAAAAGATGAACAGTGGGCATTCAGCATTAAATGCATGATGATCATCCGCGACCTGATGGCGGGGAATCCAAGACTTGCCGAGCTGGGATTTGTTGAAGAAAGCTGCGGACACAACGCCATTGCCGGTGGTGTGCAGGGGCAGCGTCAATGGACGGATTACAAACCCAACTTTGACTTTGCCGAAGCGATGCTCAACTCCCAGTTCGACTGGAACGGGCTGCGCGAAGCCTTCGTGGTCGCCACGGAAAACGACACGCTAAACGGCATGACCATGCTGCTTCAGCACCTCCTGACCAACACGCCCGGCATCTTTGCAGACGTCCGTACCTACTGGAGCCCGGAGGCGGTCAAACGGGTTGCCGGCAAAGAGCTGACCGGCCTGGCCGAGAACGGGATCATTCATCTGATCAATTCCGGCGCGGCCAGCCTCGACGGAACGGGAGTTGTCTCGGACAAAGACGGCAATCCGATCATTAAACCGTTTTATGAAATGACTGACGCCGACGCACAGGCCTGTCTCGACGCCACCGACTGGTGCGCCGCAGACCTGTTCTACTTCCGCGGCGGCGGTTTTTCCAGTCACTTCAAAAAAGGCACGCGCGGCGGCATGCCGGCCACAATGGTACGCCTCAACGTTGTCAAAGGTCTGGGGCCGGTGCTGCAGCTTGCCGAAGGGTTCACCTGCGAGCTGGAGGCCGACATCCATAAGGTTCTTGAAGACCGCACGGACAGAACCTGGCCGACCACCTGGTTTGCTCCGCGGCTGACCGGTAAAGGTTCGTTCAGGGATGTATACAGCGTGATGGCCAACTGGGGAGCCAACCACGGGGCCTTCTGCTTCGGGCACATCGGCGCCGATCTGATCACCATGGCTTCCATGCTGCGCATCCCTGTCTGCATGCACAACGTGCCGGGCGAAAAAATCTTCCGTCCGTCCGCGTGGGCTTCATTCGGAACTGAAAATCTGGAGTCGGCCGATTACCGCGCCTGCCAGGCCTATGGGCCCATTTACGGCTGATCATGGAATGGCCCCGGCCCGCAGGTGCGGGTCAGGGGCGCTTCCAATAAGCGAGAAACTCAATGTTTCCCTTGGGGCCCTTGATCGGCGAGGTTTCGAGGCCGAGCCAGTCAAGCCCCAGCTCTTCGGTGCCGAATTTCCAAACCTTGGAAATTACAGCTTCATGAATCGCAGGATCGATGATGACACCGCGTCCTTTGTCGACTTCTTCCTTGCCTGCCTCAAACTGCGGTTTGATCAGCGAGACGATCTCGCCATCCGGCTTCAACAGGCTTTTCACGGCGGGCAGGATCCTGGTCAGCGAAATAAACGACGTATCGATCGATGCAAAATCCGCGGCTTCAGGCAGATCCTCCGGCGTCAAATAGCGGGCATTGACACCTTCCATCACAACCACCCGCGGATCCTCGCGCAGCTTCCAGTGCAGTTGTCCCTTGCCGACATCAATGGCATAGACTTTTGACGCGCCGTGCTGAAGCATGCAGTCGGTAAAGCCGCCGGTCGAAGATCCGATGTCCAGGCAGACGGTTCCGTCCAATGAAATCGGAAAGGCCTTCATTGCGCCTTCTAGTTTTTCGCCGCCGCGGCTCACAAACCGCTCAGGCTCCTTCAGAACCATTTCATGATCCGCCGCCAGCATCAGTCCCGGTTTCGGCGCGGGATGTTTTTCAACGATAATCTGCCCGGCCAGAATCAGCCGTTTTGCCTTCTCGCGGCTTTCGGCGATCCCTCTCTCAACCAGTAACTGATCCAGCCGTACTTTTTTCATTCGATGTGTTCAGGGCTTGTACTTATGTATTGGGTGAAGATAACCTAATACCTTACCTCCGCCTATCTGCAAACCGGATAAAAACGATGAAAAAAATACTGTTCACATGGGTTTTTCTTTTGACAGCCACTGCCGGGTTCTGTGCCTTGCCGATTCTGCGAACCTCTTTTCGCGGGACCGATCTGGAAATTGTCCAAGACCAGGCCCGTGAAAATAATCCGGGTGCCCAGGTTGAACTGGCCCTGAGATACTATGCCGGGTATCAGGTGGACGCCGATGCGCAGAAAGCGTTTAAATGGATGTCATCTGCCGCTGATCTCGGCGATCCCGAGGCCATGAAACTTTTGAGCCAAATGTATGCCGAAGGGATTGGCACGAAAACTGACCCGGCAGCATCGGAAGTGTGGTTCGCCCGGGCGTTGGGCAGTGTTCCGGACGATGTGCAGCTTCAGGAAAAGTACGAGGCGTCTGTTGCCGAAAAGAAAGAGAATGCGAGGGAGCTTCAGGAGTTTCTGATGCTCTGTGCCGATGCCGGTTATGCACCTGCATATGCTGCATTGAAACGGCCGGAGGCGATTGAGCTGTATTCACAGGAAAACTATCAGGAGGCACTGGTTATTTTTCAAAAGCTGGC
>JBFWJN010000133.1:0-8802 GCA_050253185.1 Kiritimatiellales bacterium
ATATTCTCCAGTCCATCGGATAATATGGCGCTGCGACAACTCGCGCAACAGGAATATGATGATCATGCAGATACTTAAAGCCTTGAACAAATGTCGTATCATTTGAATTGGATAAATAGCGCAAGAACGCATCGTAGTAGTTAACCCCAAATGCCCGTAACGGAACCGGCGTTAACGAAAGCGACGAACCGAAAGTTCCGACCGGTGTAACAGTGAACTCGGATACATTTGTCGTTACAACTCCATTAATTTTCACCTGTCCTGCGGCAATCAGGTAGTTCCAGATATTTGACGGCAAGCCGGATTTCTTATCCAGATAGGTAATACTCCCGTCACAGCCACTTTCAAAATTTAAGCAGAACGAAGGCAAATTGGCATTAAACATGTCGATCGTCATCTCACTGGTCCCGGTTTTACCGGCCAGAAAATTAATCGCTCCAATTGCATTTGACAGGGATCCAACATGGAAAATCCCGTCCCTGATATTAATCGCGTTAGAGGCGGCCAGAGAAAGCAGGTCAGCCTCAATGTGTCCGGATAACAGACTTAACGTCACATTACCGGGAACCGATGACCACAGTATGATCTTTTCCAGAGCCACGTTGGTAAATGAACCGTAATCAGTCCGTACATCTCTGATCCCGTATGTTGACCCTGTGTATAAATAGAGTACATCTCCGCCCCCTGTCAGAGTTCCCCCGGTTTGGTAAACATTTATGTTTGTCCAGTTTCCTCCGGGCCACACGTTCGCCGTTGCCGATAACAGACCGATTGCATCCCCGGATGGGGGTACCCCGCCCTGCCAGTTCGAAGCAACAGTTATTGACCCTATGGGTGCGTTTGAATCCGCGTTGCTGCCGATAAAAGCAACATAACGATAAAGTGATAGCGTTGCCCCTGAAGTTCCTGCCGCTGTAACGCAAAAATCGGAGAGGTTCGTGCTGATAACCCCGTCAATGCTTACCTGACCGGCAGCAATCATATAATTCCATATATTTTCCGGCAGCCCGGTTTTTTTATCAAGATATGTAATACTCCCGTTGCTTCCTCTCGAAAAATCAACAACAAAGGAGCTGCTCAAATTGGCATTAAACATGTCGATTATCATCTCACCGGTTCCACTGCTGCCTGCAAGAAAATTCACTGTTCCTATGGCATTCGTTATCGAGGCAACATGGAAAATACCATCGCGCATATTGATGATATTTGATGCCCTCAAATTGAGTGATCCGGCTTCAACATGTCCTGAGAGCACGCTCAGAACAGATCCCCCGGGCGATGACGCCCACATATCAATTTCACCTGTAAGATACAGGTTCGTATAAGTCCCATATGCGGTTCGCGAATCCTCAATCTCGTATTTCCCGCCTGTATACAGCCGGAGAAGATTTCCTCCACCCTTAATGATCCCACCGGTTTGGCGTATATTGATATTCTCCCAATTCCCGCCAGGCCAAACGTTTGCTGTCGCAATAAGCAATCCGGTTGAACTCCCCGCGGGGATCACACCTCCCTGCCAGTTTGCGGCAACTGTCATTGATCCCGTTGGTGCATTTGAATTCGAATTACTTCCAATGAAGCTTGTATAACTCGCCTCTGCAACAAAGGCTGCGATTATAACAGTCAGTATCAACAACTTCTTCATCTGCACCCTTCTCCTTGTTAGTTTCCGATTTTGTCTCCAAAAACGCCGCAACTATAGTTATATGTGGCTATAACTGCCCTTTAGGGTGCCAATAGGTTTTCCCAAAAAAGCGGACTTTTTCTTTCAGCATCTGCACCTTTTCCGGATACTGATCAATCAGATTGTTGGTTTCCCCAATATCATCCTTCAGATTGAAAAGCTGGAAAACCCGTGTGTTATCTGATTTCTGGTAAGCGGCACTGTTGCGGGGGCCCTGCCGATACTTCCAATTGCCCACACGAACCGCTTCAAATCCATAATAGAAAGCTTCCCACGGCGATTTCGCGCCGGGAATCCCTTTCAGAAGGGGCATAATATTATGGCCGTCTATAATCAGATTACCGGGCAGTACTGCACCGCTCAAAGCGGCAACCGTTGGAAAAATATCAAGCGCAGAGACGGTTTTATCGCAAACTATTCCGGCAGGAATGGTTCCGGGCCACCACACGATACCAGGAACCCTTAATCCACCCTCATAGGTAGTGCATTTTCCGCCGCGAAGAGGGCCGGCACTGCCTGAATTATCCGGCCCGGAATACAGAGCCGGACCATTGTCAGAAGTAAAGAAAACAATCGTGTTTGTCGCAAGATTTTCAGCCTTCAACGTGTTGAGCAACTCACCGACCCCCCAGTCAATTTCTTCAACCGCATCGCCGTAGAGACCTCCTTTACTTTTCCCGCGAAATGCTTTCGATGCGTGAAGCGGGGCATGCGGCATGGCTGTAGCGAAAAAAAGAAAAAACGGTTTTTCGCGATTCTGTTTGATAAAGGAAACAGCTTCCTTCGTGTAGCGTTGTGTCAACGTATCCTGATCAGCAGGCCACTCGATGCATTCTGTCCCTCGCATCAAGGGGGGCAAAGGCCAGCGCGCCTTGGGATCCATGCGATTATAATCCTCGAGCGTTTTCCCTTCGCGCAAAAGAATTGTCGGCGCCGGTTTTGTGTGCACCGGATCAAGCCCCATATCGTTGCTGTACGGAATTCCGTAAAACGAATCGAATCCTCGTGCGGTCGGCAGGTATTCCGGCAAATGCCCCAAATGCCATTTCCCGATATATCCTGTTACATAACCCTGTTTTTTTAACATATCACCCATTGTGACTTCAGAAAGAGGCAGCCCCGTTTTATCATCGGGAAAATAAGCGATATTGACACCGACACGCTGCGGATAACGTCCTGTAAGCAGGCCAATTCGAGACGGAGTGCAAATAAATGACGCAGCATAAAATGACGTAAATCTGCAACCTTCGCTTGCCATTTTGTCAATGTTCGGAGTCTTAATGAGCGGAGAGCCGTAGCACCCCAGATCCTGATATCCCTGATCATCCGTTAAGATAACCACCACATTGGGTCGTTTTGCGGCTATCGAATGCATGCCAAAACAACTGATTAACGCAGCATATGTCCATGTTTTATTCATTGTTTCAATCTCCTGTATACTTTTACAACCGTCCAAATTCTTTCCCACGGCAATCGACGTGTTTCTCTATTGAGCAAGTGCTTCATCTGCCAAAGCAGCCCAGTCCACCGGATCAGGAAGCGGAAACTCACCCGTGGCTTCCAAGGCGCTGATCAGGTTCGTTCCGTACTCGGTCTGTCCCAGTGTATTTGGATGAATAAGCAGATCGCCCGGATTGTAGCGCGAGGCGTCGTGCGTCACGAAATCATAGCAATCAATCCGCGTAATTTCTGAATAATCGTTGTAGACCGTCTTGAGAAATTCGATGTAGTCAAGTTCTGTCTGGTCTTCGTCCGGGTTGCTGATCCGGTGCCGCCAGATCGGGGTCATTGCAACAATTTTTGCGGCCGGGAATTTTGTTTGTATCGCCGCAATATTCCGTGGAATCTCTTGACTTAAAGAATTTCGATCTGCAAATAAACTGTTAATTCCCCAGGCAAATAAAATCACGTCCGGTTCAAATCCTTTAAAGTCACCGGCCACCACTTTATTATAATCGAACGAGCTGCCACCAACCCCGATATTGAGCAGTTCCATATTGTATGCCATTGAAACCTGCGCGGCAAAAGTTGCGGCAGGGGATTCACACTGCGCACCCGCCGTAATAGAATCGCCGATCACCAGCAGTTTTTTCGGGAGTTCGACCGGCTTGGCCCGACTGCCTTTATCCAAACGAATATCAGTAATGGCCAATCCAACCGATGGGGGGAACATAACGGTCAGACGATTGTTCGCTGCTGCTGATTCCGGCAACGTGTAATTCAATGTGTATGATTTCAGCTTTTGAGTAGTAACTGTTGGCGGTGCGGTTTGTTTTTTCCCGTTGATAAAGACATCAAACTGAGTCGGCCAGCCTGCGGGGAATCCGTTCTCTTCGACTCGATAATCAATCGCGATGCTGCGCGTATCTGTAAACGCATCAAAACGGAGTCCGCAAGCGCGCACCGAGTTCCGGTTGACGCCATAACGAACAGATTGCAGTAATGTCAATTTTTTGGGAGAAACACCATCGTAATTATAATCCAGGTCTGTATACCCGCGCAGGAGTTTTTTTGTTAAGTATCCCTGAAATTCTTCCGATATAGGTTTCGGACTATTCTTTTCGCCATATATATGAAAATTCTCGATACGTACTGCACATCCCGCCCGTGTACAGAGTCGTGCATCATTGAGCATTTGTCTTGCGGAGGAAAAACTAGTGGTTAGTTCTCCGTCATTAACATCAATATAAACACGATAGTTTGAATAGCTGAGTTTAACATGATACCGGCCAGTCGCATCAAACTCAGTCCCGCCGAAACTGCTTTTCGCTGTATCGGTATAATTCGGACTGCCGGAACGATCATACCCGGTAAAGCTAACTTTTCCGGCAGATGCCTTTAGAATATTAAACTTTGCGGAATACGGACTAACGGCAGCAAGTCGCTCCTGTTCACCGACTCGAAGCTGGAAGACTTCATTTGTCCCTAAATAGTTCTGCTCGGAGGCAATCGTATTGGCGATTTTCTCGACCTGAACATCAAACTCAAAACAGACGATTTCATCTTCATACGCAGGATTGAAATCAATCTGTAGCTGACTGTTATCTTCCAATAGTAAGGGTTGAGTTCCTTCGATTGTTTTTTCCAAATTCGACGGCCCTGAAACCAATGTTGCATCCAGACCGCTTTCAGTAATCGCCGCCGTAACCTTTTCTGTCACACTGTTTGAAACCACAATCGCCGGTTGTTCCGATGGTGAAAGCGTCGAATCCGCCTGAAGACGTAATCGAACGAATTGGCTGCTTTCATTCGAAAGAGCAATCCGATTAGTTACAGCGATAAATCCGTCACCAAAAACAGCCGACTCAATGAGGGTCAATAACACAACACTGAATAAAAAAGCCCGCTTTCTCATTGTTCTCCTTTTTCTAATTCAATCGTACTCACAAAGTGGAAATCCCGTTGGTCGTCCATGAGGGATGAGCCAGATCCAAAGTTTGTTCGACAAAATAATTCAAGCCCAACGCTTTTTTATTATCGCGCTCGAAGTGAACATACACCAAATAGTTGGTTCCACCCTCCGCCTCGATCGACCAAGTGGGAACGTGGCCTTTATCGGCAGGGTCTGCCGGATTTCCTCCCAATGCATATTCGGTGAGATTATTAAAATGGTCGCCATCAGGATCAGCTGTCAAAGCAGCTGTGCCGTCGGCATCACTCAGCCCGCAACCAACGGCCCATGCACTATAGCGCTCTACCGGGGTCAATTCATTTGCCACTGAAAGCGACAGCCTAGAACCCGAAGCCCCCTCGTCTGTAATAGTGAATTTACTCGGGTCTGTTGAAACCGCCCCATCAATGGAGACCCGTCCCTGATTAATCAGAAATGTCCAAAGGTTCCCGGTGACTGTGGCGTCCTTGTCCAGATAGGTAATACTGCACTGGCTGTCGCTGGCAAAATTCAGATCAAAATTAACATTACCCAAAGCACCCGGAGCAAAATAATCCCACGTCATTTCGCCCGTTCCTCCGGAAAGAAAGTTAATGTCTCCGATAACTTTATCGCAGACGGTCACATGAAAAATACCATCCCTAAAATTAATCGTATTGAACGCCAGCAGATCCAGCATCCCGATATCAACATGCCCGGAGAGCTGGCTGAGCACATTCAGACCCGGCGATGACGACCAAATTGTAACCGCACCCGTAAGATAGAGATTTGTATATGCGGCATAGTTCGTCCGGGAGTCTTCAATCTCATACATTGCTCCGGTATACAAATTAAGCGCATTACCTCCTCCTGCAATGAGTCCGCCAGTCTGTCGCACATTAATATTTTCCCAGTTTCCTCCAGGCCACACATTAACGGTTGAAGAAACAAGGCCCGTCACACTGCCTGTAGGCAACGCGCCCCCCGACCAGCTCCCTGCATCAGTTACCGGGCCGTTCCCGTCATGCGTTACATAACTGCCCATTGCCAAGGACGCATTGATCAACCCCAATACTATTATCCATGTTTTCATTTCTTCACATCACCAGTGCCTCTCACAACGTTCTCAGCAAAATAAGGACGATTTCAGGATAAACACACCGATTGTTCATACCTACGTCTCCTTCATTTTCGTATTTACTGATTTTTCTGATAATCTAGCTGATTTTCCTTGAACGACGGAATGTCCTGCACGTCCCAGTACGGAAATACCGTCAGGCGCAATGTGGTGCATCCATACGGAACAAGTGTAATCGGTTCCGGCTTACCGCATTTGATCGGAGTCATTGTCATACAGCCGCGCGGCGGAAGTGCCGGTGTAACCGGTTCCATCTGCTCCGGACCTTTCCACGGCTTGTATTTCTGATAAAGCAGCGTCCAATTCGGCATTTCCATTCCGACCATTTGAATAACAACCGGAGCGTTTTCCGGATGCCACGGGTCGTTCAAATCCACGCCGGTCCGATGGATCACCTTAATCAGATTGTTGTGTTTCCGGTCCAGAGCCAGCACATATTTCCACTTACTGTCGGGAAGCATGTTGTACGCATACAGTGTTTTCGAGTCCTTCGGCGTATTATTCCAGACGGTTTCGTTCAGCAGAACTTTCTCCGTGCGGGCCGGAATCGGAAACGCGAAAAGCAGCGGACCGTAATCCACAATGACGCCGTTCATTTCCCACGGTCTCACCCGGGCTTCCTTCGGGAACTGAAGTGTAATGACATCTCCTGCCCGATGAATTCCATTCAAAGTAAAGAAACTGCCGCTGACCACTCCGTTCTGCGGAGCCCCGTTTACTGTCACTGACGGATTGACGGCCCAGGACGGAATTCGCATTTTAAGCGGGAACGAAGCCTCGCCTTTCGTCACGAAAATTTTAACCGTATCCGAGAACGGAAAATCGGATTCTTCACGCAGGGTTACGCGGGTTCCGTTCACGTCATACACGCAGCTCCCGGGGCCGTAGAGCGCTTTCACCAGTGCACCGTCTTTTCCTTTCAGCCATTGCAGACCGGCATAAATCGGAAAAAACCGGTTGATGTTTCCCGTGCAGCACCAGGGCATCTGCCGCTGGGCATAGGCATTCCATGCCGGATTGGCGATCGGTGACGAACAGGATCCGATATTGCACACGACCTGATTCAGAGAAGAAAGATACACGTGCGCATCGAAATCCTTGGTGGCGGCAATCATCCCGGCATTCAGTGCGGCCCGTTCTATTTTATCAGCCCACTCAACCTCTCCGGTTGCCTTCAGCATGTAGGATGTTGCCCAGATAAAATCAGAAATATCGCAGGTTTCATGACAGGACCCCGACGTTTTCTCGGAAAGACCTTCCTCTGAAGAAGGAACTCCATCGGCCAGCATATGAAATTTGTCCAGCTTGCGGTAACCGTTACGGGCTGCATCCAGATACTTCTGCTCGCCGGTCGCCACATACAGCATGATCGGCAGTTTTAACGCCTCATGAAAAGTGACTCCGTGAACATCCTGCCGGTCTTCAGAAGCGAGATCTTCAAACTTATTGACCTGGCGGGAGGATTTCCGAAAACTTTGCGCGTCATAAAGTTCCTGCGCCTTATCACGGTATTTGTCTTTCCCGGTCTGCTCATAGAGCCACAGCATCTGCTCGATGTTGAAAATGCTGCGGGCACCCGCCAGCGAAAACGTATCGTTTGCATAGTGCTTTTCGAGGGCATCCAGAATACGCGGATCTTTTGTTGCCTCGTAGTCCGCCATAAATGCACGAAAAAAGGGAACGTGCGGCCAGCGGTCCGGAATATCCGGGTGAATCACTCCACCTGTAGATTCCGCATTTTTGATCGATCCAAAAATCTGCGTATTCGCTTTATCGAGAAGAAATGAATCATTCAGCAGCAGACCGCAGCGAAGTGCCCCGTCATAATAATAACCGGTCTGTTCGAACGGTTCCCAGCAGAGAACTTCCTGACCGGATCCATTCTTACGTTTATAAAACGGAGCTTTCCAATCTTTGGTTGAAGCCGCCCAGCCGCCCATATTGAACGGCTCGCAGGTTTCATCTAAATGCCCGGTCAATCCGTTGCGCTGTTTTTCAAGAAAGGCCCGTTGCCATCCTTCCGGCGAGATCCGGTTCAACGGAATATTTTCAAACGCGGCAAAAGACCGCGACTGCCGGCGTGTCTGATCCTGACCTCTGGATAAAAGCGGCAGGATTGCTGTCCCGGCAGAAACCCCCTGAATAAACATGCGTCTTTTCATTGAACACCCTCATTTTTATCACACATCAAATCGTCGTGTATTTTACATCTCTTCAAGAGTCTTGCCACGGGTTTCCTTCACCCATTTCTGTACAAAGAAAAATGAGAGCAAGGCACACAGCGTATAGAGACCATACGCTCCGCCCAGGCCGATCCCCTTCAGCAACGGCGGGAAGGTCATCGTGATGATAAAATTCGCCACCCACTGCATCCCGGCAGCCACCGCCAATGCGGTGCCGCGAATCCGGTTGTTGAATATCTCACCCAGCAGCACCCAGACCACCGGTCCCCATGAAAACGCAAAACAGAAAATATAAAGATGGGCGGCAACCAGAGCGCCAATGGCTGCCCCTCGACTCAATGCCAATACGCCGGAGGCATCCCGACCGGCTGTTGCAAAAATGACTGCGAGGGCTCCCAGCATCAGAAACATCCCCGCCGATCCGCTC
>JBFWJN010000134.1:0-8770 GCA_050253185.1 Kiritimatiellales bacterium
CACGTGATGCTTTCCAAGAGCAACTTCCTGATTTCTCTGGCGCCGTACTTCTTCCCTTTTTATACCCTCCTGGTTCTTCTGCTCTGGGCCGTGGCCGGTTTTTTTGTAGATTTGATGAATTATGAAGTGTGGAAGCTGGCGCTGGTCGGACTGACCTGGGGATTTCACGTCACGTTCACCCTTTATATGCTGAGTCAGCACCAGCCGGATGTGCAGGAGCACGGCCGGCTGTTCTCTTATGTGATGATTTATCTGATCAACCTGATTTTCGTTGTTCTCTGGGTGATTATCGTCGGAACCCCGACATTCGGAGGGGCGCTGGACCGGCTGGTGTCCGAAACCCTTTCGGCCTACAGCCATGTATGGCGGTTTTTCCTTTTGATCGCGACACAGGTGCAACAGATGCTGCCTGTCGAATCCTGATCCCAGTCTTTCGCATGAAGCATAAAAAACGACAGGCTTGTGCAATAATCCGGCGGGGAGGCCGTTATATGCCATGAAAAGCGCAGAACGAAAGAACAACCGCATGGATGGTGATGATGCAAAACTTCTCGCAGCGTATCGGAGGGGCGACACAGACGCCCTCGGCCAGCTGGTCGAAAAATACAAACGGCCGCTGTTCGGATTCATTCTGCGGTTTTCAGAGGGGCGCGAAGACGCCGATGAGGTATTTCAGGAAGTCTGGGTGAGAGCGATAAAAAACATGAACCGTTACCGTCAGAAAAATCTGCTGAGCTGGTTGTTCCGGATAGCTCATAATCTGATGATTGACCGGATCCGGCAGCGCAGGGCTCTGGTCTCTTTTGATACACCGACCACAGAAGACGGCACGTCGATCAGCGAGCAGCTCGCGGTATCGCAGCCCGGCCCGGACTTCCAGGCGGGCGGACATGAACTCGGGGTGCGCATCGAAGCCGCGGCGGCGAAACTTCCGCCGGAACAGCGCGAGGTGTTCTGGCTTCGGATGCAGGCCGATCTGAGCTTCAAGGAAATTGCAAAGGTTCAGAAGTGTTCCATCAACACGGCTCTGGCCCGGATGCAATACGCCGTTTCCAAACTCCGGAAAGAACTGGCCGGTGAATACCGCGAACTGCAGGAGGCTGGATTATGAAAACAACCAAACTCGAAAAATGGCTGCTGCTTGAGCAGACCGGAGAGCTGAGTGCAAAACAGCTCCGGGTCCTGGGGCGCGAACTCGAAGCCTCGGAGGAAGCCCGTACTCTGCGCGATGCGCTGAACAGACTGAGCCGCGCGGTCGATAAAACAACCGACGATCCGGATCCGTGGGTCGTCACCAAAATCAACGCGCGGCTGCGCGCCGAACAGCCCCATTTGTCGCTGGTTTCCAGGGTTTGGAAACCGGTACTGGCACTGGCCGCCTGTCTGCTGGCCGTGGCGGGCATATGGAGTTTCCATGGAACAGACACCCCTGTCGCAACCGTTGCATCGGTTGCTCCGGCTGCGGCGACGGTGAAATCGGACGACGGGTGGACCGATCCGTTCGAAGAGGACCTGGAAGAACTGGAGAACCTGATAGTGGCCATATCGGGCTATCCGCTTGACATCATGGAGATGTAACCGAAAGGAAAGAGCGATGAGAAAGTGGATGATCATGATATTGATGAGCGCAATGGCGGCTGGATCGGTTTCTGCAGCCTGGTGGCCCTTCGGCGGAGACAGCAAGGAGGTTTCGCCCGAAGAGCCGATGATGAAGCCGACACCTGAACAGCGGTCGGCCTCGGATAAACCGCGCATGCAGCAGCGGATGAATCGGGAGCGAGATATGGAAATGTCCGGCCGGAACGGAGACCGTTCGCGGATGATGAACCCGGAACAGATGCAGAAGATGCGCGCTGAACATAAGGCGATCATGGATCTGGGCAATGCGGCGCGGAACGAAACCGACCCGATGAAAAAGGACGAACTGGTCGGGCAGCTCCGTGTGAAACTCAACGAGGCCGCCGACAAAATGCAGGTCGTGTACAAAAACCGGCTCACAAAAGCGGAACGCGAACTGACAAAACTGAAAGCACGCATGGCAGACAACGAAGCCAAGCGCGAAGAACGGATCGAAGGGCAGATCCAGCGGATTCTCGCCGGCGAACCGAAATTCCCCCGGCCGGAAGGAAAGGGACCCGGCGCCGGAGAAGGAAAGAAGCACCAGAAAAAGCCGAAACCACCGGTCGAACAGTAAAATTCCAATCCCTGGAAATGAAAACCCCGCCCGCCGGCGGGGTTTTCCAATGTTTGGAAAAAACTATTTCAGCTTCAGTGTTCGGAGCACCGCCTGAAAGTCGTCCGGTACAGGCGCCGTCACGCGGAGTGACGCGCCGCCCTGCGGGTCAGGCAGAACAAGCCGGTAGGCATGCAGCATCTGGCGCGGTACGGTTCGAAACAGTGGATTGCCGCGCTGCTCGCCGGCATAATCCTTGTCGCCGAGCACCGGATGGCGCACAGATGCCAGATGACGGCGGATCTGGTGCGTGCGGCCGGTCTGAATCCGCAGTTCCAGATAGCTGGCGTCGCGGTTGCGGTCGAGAACGTTCACCAGTGTGGTCGCCGATTCCCCGTCGATGTCGCGGGTGATTTTCGTCACTTGGTCGGAGATACGGCCGATGGCAATGGCACGGTAGATTTTGACGATTCGCTGGTCCTTGAAGAGCGGGATCATTTCCGCCTTCGCTGCGCTGTCGGCGCCGAACATCACGCAGCCCGACGTGTCGCGGTCGAGCCGGTGAATGGCGCAGAGCTGCGGGTTGTCCAATTCATGCTGCAAACGGACTTCCAGACTGTGCGCATTCCCGTTGGTCACCATGCCGGTCGGTTTGTTGACGATAATGAGGCCGCCCGATTTTTTCAGAATCTGGATTTTTTTGGATTTTGATTCCGGGCGGACGGTTTCGATCACGTCTTTGACCCTCAGGGCGTGTTTCGCCATCCAGATACGTTTGCCGTTGACGAATACCTGGCGGGCATCGAGCAGAACACGCGCCTGCTTTTTCGAGCAGCGGAAGCGTTCGGAAAGCACATCGACCAGCGGCATGCCGTCTTCATGCTGTTTCACCTGGAAGGTTTCGCGCGTCATTGGGCGTCCAGTTCGGAACAGGCTTCATCGATCAACGATGCGGCTTTTCCGATTTCTTCGGCGGTGACGGTCAGCGGCGGGAGCATCCGCAGGACCCGAACCGCTGTGGCAAGCGTCAGCAGGCCCTTCTTCCGGAGCAGATCCTGCAGCGGTGCAGCGCTGTCCTTCAGGACGAGGCCGACCATCAGCCCGCATCCGCGCGCGCACTCGATCCAGTCATATTTATCTGCAACGGCCCGCAGTTTTTCGAGGAACAATGCGCCCATCTCCTGTGCGTTTGCGAGCAGGTGTTCCTTTTCAATCGTGTCGATGACAGCCAGAGCGGCGGCGCTGGCCAGCGGTGTGCCACCGAAGGTCGTGGCGTGGTTGCCGGGCTGGAAGACATCCGAGAGTTCCGGCGACGCGACGACCGCGCCGATCGGGAACCCGTTGCCGAGGGCCTTGGCCAGCGAGAATGCGTCCGGTTTGACGTTGTAGTTCTGGAAGGCGAACCATTTTCCGGTCCGGCCCATGCCGGCCTGGACTTCATCGAACAGCAGCAGGATGCCTTTTTCGTCGCAAAGTTCCCTCAGCCCGCTGATAAAGTCCGGATCGGCGGGCAGGATGCCGCCTTCGCCCTGAACGGCTTCGACAAGAATTGCGGCGGTTTTGTCGGTGATCGCCGCGCGGCACGAGTCGAGGTTGTTGAATTCGGCGTATTTGAAGCCTTCGGGCAGGGGATAGAAGCCCTTTTGGACCTTATCCTGTCCGGTTGCGGTCAGCGTGGCCAGCGTCCGCCCATGGAACGAGTTCTTCATGGTGATGACTTCGTACTTCCCGTTTGCGGAACCCCACAGCCGGGCGAGCTTGATCAGTCCCTCGTTGGCTTCTGCGCCGGAATTGCAGAAAAAGCATTTGCCGCCCATGGAGCGGTCGGACAGCGCCTTCGCGAGCCGTGGCTGGTTTTCGTTATAGAAAAGGTTGGATACGTGGATGAGCTTCGCGGCCTGTTCCTGGATGGCCGCGACGACCGCCGGGTGGCAGTGGCCGACGTTGACCACGGCGATGCCCGCCATGAAGTCGAGGTATTCGTTGCCGTCGGAATCCCAGACCTTTGTGCCGGCACCTTTGACGAGCGGAAAGCCCGGTGCATAGGTCGGCATGACGTATGTTTTATGCAGATCAATCAGTTCTTCAGTTTTCATGTTCAGTTCACAATCTCGGTTCCGACGCCTTTGTCGGTAAACAGTTCCAGCAGCAGCGAGTGGGGCAGTGCTGAATCAATAATATGGGTTTTGTTCACGCCGGCCTTGATGGCATCCACTGCGCCGCCGATTTTTGGCAGCATGCCGCCGGCAATGATTCCTCGCTGAATCAGATCTTCGACCTCATCCAGACGAAGTGTGGAAATGAGCGTGGACGGATCGTTCGGGTCGCGCATGAGGCCGGGCACGTCGCTCAGGAATACCAGCTTGCGCGCCTGGAGGGCGCAGGCCACGGCGTTGGCAACATCGTCGGCGTTGACGTTATAGAGGTGTCCATCTTCGCCGCGCCCCAGCGGCGTAATGACCGGAATGATATTGGCTTTCAGGAAGGCAATCACCGGTTCGACATCAACGTGAGTGACTTTGCCGACGTAGCCCCAGTCGAGTTCTTCTTTGGTTTGCAGGTCAAGGCCGGTGTGCTTTTTCACTTTAATGATGTCTTCGCCGTGAATGCCGCGCGCCTTGCCGCCGTAGTTCTGGAGAATATCCACCAGATGCGGGTTGACTTCGTTGTTCAGAACGCTTTCCACGACATCAATGGTTTTCTCGTCCGTAACCCGCAGTCCCTGAATAAAATTGGGCTGGATATGCGCCTCGCGCATTTTCTTCGATACAGCCTTGCCGCCGCCGTGCACAATTACCGGCTGCAGGCCGACGCATTCCATGAACGCCACATCCTTGAGGATGTTGCGATAGCCGATTTCACTTTCCATGATGCTGCCGCCAAACTTTACAACGACAGTTTCGTCCCGGAATTTCTGAATGTAGGGAAGCGCCTCGATCAGTACAGAGGCCTTTTCAATCATTTGCTGCATGGTTCTGTTCCTCACTCCACATTAATCCGCACGTAATCCTCCGTGCAGTTGCATGTATAGACCACTGCCGAACCCTTGCCGAGATTCAGGTTGATGTGAATCGTGAAGGCGTCTTTGGAAACGGCCTGAACCAGTTTCTCGTCCGGCGTGTCTGCGGCCGTTCCGCCGCGCACGGCGGGCTGGTCGTCGTAATCAATATCCACTTTGGCTTCCTGCACCTGGGCGTAGGAATAGCCGATGGCGTCCATAATCCGGCCCCAGTTCGGTCGCGTACCCGCCCATGCGGTCTTATTCAGCATGGAATTCGCCACGGCCCGTGCCGCCTCGTTTGCCTCGCCGTCGGTCGCTGCGCCGAAGACTTTCACGGTGACGACGCGCGTTGCGCCTTCGCCGTCTTTCACGATCATCATCGACAGGTCGAACAGCACTTTTTCCAATGTCTGGAAAAAAAGGTTCCAATCCCTGGAATCCTGATTCAGTTCTGCGTTGCCCGCCAGGCCGTTGGCCAGGCAGATGACCGTGTCGTTGGTGCTGCGGTCGCCGTCGACGGTAATCCGGTTGAAGCTGGTGTCCGAGGCTCCCCGCAGTGCGCACTGCAGTGCATGTTTGTCCACTGCGGCGTCGGTCAGGATAAAGGCCAGCATCGTGGCCATGTTCGGTTCGATCATGCCGGAGCCTTTGGCAAGCCCGGTGATCCGGACCGGCGAGCCGTCGATTTCGATCTCCGCCGTAACGGTTTTGCTAATCAGGTCAGTCGTCATCATGGCTTCTGCGGCATTCATTCCCCCATCCGGAGAAAGTTCCTCATGAAGCAGGGATATGCCGACCGCGATCTTTTCCATGGGGAGCGGTTTGCCGATAGTTCCGGTGGAACAGACAAAAATATCCAGCGGCTCGACGCCCAGTTTTCCGGCGATCAGCGCGGCGGTCGCTTCAGTATCCGCGGCGCCCTGTCTGCCGGTGCAGGCATTCGCGTTGCCGCTGTTCATGACAATGGCCCGGGCTCGTTCCTGTTTCACAACCTGGATGTCCCATTTAACCGGAGCGGCTTTCACCTGGTTCGTCGTAAAAACGGCTGCGCTGACGGCTTCGGCTTCGGAGACAATCAGCGCCATGTCGCGGGTTTTCTTTTTTTTGATCCCGGCAGCAATTCCGGCGGCGGAAAATCCCTGCGGAAGGGGAAGTTGTTTTTTCATCGTCATGAGGCTCCAGAATGAAGGCGAAAGAGTACTACAGAGCGTTCTGCTTCCGGAATAAAAAAAAGTCCCGACCTCAAAGAGCGCCGGGACCTTCCGTAAGCCGACGTACGGCTTAACGCTTGGAGAACTGGAAGCGTTTGCGGGCGCCGGGCTGACCGGGCTTTTTACGCTCTTTCATGCGGGCATCGCGGGTGAGCATGCCGGCTTTTTTCAGAATGGGTTTCAGTTCTTCTTCTGCGTTCACCAGTGCGCGGGAGGCGCCGTGCGCAATGGCGCCGCACTGGCCGACCTTGCCGCCGCCTTTGACGGAAACGGCGACGTCGTACTGTTCTTCGCGTCCGGTGAGAATCAGCGGACGACGAACGGTGTCGATCATGTCCTTGGTGTCGAAATAGTCGCCGACCTCTTTACCGTTGACGGTAATCGAGCCGGAGCCTTTCACGAGGCGGACACGTGCCACGGAGGTTTTACGCCGGCCGGTCGCGGCAAATTCATCGGTTTTCTTAGCTGCTGCCACAATGGTCTCCTTAATTAGCCGTTAAATTCAAGAACCTGCACCTGCTGGGCGGAGTGCGGATGGGTGGGGCCTGCGTACACTTTCAGGCGTTTAATGGTGCGGCGCATCAGGCGATTGTCCGGCAGCATGCCTTTCACTGCCTGCATGATGATGCGGGTCGGGTCCTGTTTGCGGATTGCCGCGGCGGTGCGTTCCTTCAAGCCGCTGTTGAATCCGGTAAAGTCCTGGTAGATTTTCTTTTCTTCCTTATTACCGGTCAGTTTCACCTTGTCGGCATTGACTACCACAACAAAAGCGCCGGTATCGACGTGAGGCGTGTAAGTCGGTTTGTTACGGCCGCGGAGAATATCGGCAATAAATACGGCCAGGCGGCCCGTCGACTTATCCGCTGCGTCGATGACGAACCATTCCCGTTTAATATCATTTTCGTTTGCTACAAATGTCTTCATTACAAATCTTTCCGGTTCAAATGCAAGGCGGGGAAAATATACGAGGGGCTATGCTGTGTCAACACCGGTTATACAAACTTTTCTTCAAAAAGATAGGAATTGTCCTGTCCGGCCCGACAGGCTATACCGAAAGGCATGAAACTTTTCAGGAAAACCGCCGTCTGGATGCCCACGGGTCCGGGACTGCTGATTCTTCTTCTGATCGTCGCCGGTCTCGGAACCTGGACGGTTTGCCACCTGTACCCCTTTCTGGCACAGACCCGCCCGCAGCCCGCCCCTGAACTGGTCATCGTCGAGGGCTGGATGGCCGACGACGAAATCCGGCTGGCCGCCGGGCTGGTTCAGCCCGGGCAGACCGTCATCAGCACCGGCGGCCCCGTCACCTTCGGGCAGAAAATCCTGAACTACGACAATTATGCCGAGCTCGGCGCCATTCGGCTTGCCGGGCACGGTATTCCCGCCGACTCCATCATCACCGTCCCGGCCCCCGACACCGAGCGCGACCGCACCTACGTCTCCGCGATTGCGGCCCGTGCCCGACTCGAAGAACTCGGCCTCTTCGGCAAACCCGCCAACCTCGTCACCGTCGGCGCGCACGCCCGGCGTTCTTATCTTTTATATAAGGACGTCTTCGGACGCGATTATCCGCTCGGCATCATCTCCGTTGAGCCGGACGACTACCACCTCGATCACTGGTACCTTTTCAGCGCCGGCGTCAAACACGTCGGAATGGAATTCATCTCCTGGATCTACGCCGAAATCTTTGTCCTCTTTAAATGAAAGACCGACTCCAGCAGCGCCTCGCTGAAATCGGTGCCCCGGCCGATGTTCGTCAACTTGCTGCCGAACTCACCGAGCGAGCCGTGCGCGACCCGCTCACCGGACTCTACAACCGCCGCTTCTTCGACGAATCGCTCGCGCAGAACATCGAAACCGCCCGGCGCTACAGCCGCGACCTCAGCCTCGTCCTCTTCGACCTCGACCGCTTCAAGGAAATCAACGACACTTTCGGGCACGAAGCAGGGGATGCTGTTCTGAAAACATTCGCGCAGCTGCTGCAGAAAACCGTGCGCAAAGCCGACATCGTCTGTCGCATCGGCGGCGACGAATTCGCCGTCATCCTGCCCGAAACCGAACTTTCCAATGCTTGGAAATTTATCGACCGCTTTTTCCAAACCTTGGAAAAAACTCAGCCTGATTTTCCAACCCTTGGAACAAAACCTTCCAAGGGTTGGAAACTTCGCGCCTCCGCCGGCGCGGCCGCGCTTCCTTCTGAGAACCTCTTCGCTGCCGCCGACTCCGAGCTGCTCGCCGCGAAGCGTGAAAACAAGAGCCGTTAACTCTCGTTTTTAGAAGAAAAGAATAGAAAAAAGTCGCCTCTCTTTTTGTTGGACGTTAAGCTCGCCCCGCATTTTGCGCGGAGCATTCAAATGACCTTTTACGCCCACAGTAAGGAAAACC
>JBFWJN010000135.1:0-8714 GCA_050253185.1 Kiritimatiellales bacterium
TTTTATCCTCCAGCATCTGCTGAGCCGCCGCGTCGAGGGCCTTCCAATCCTGCTTGCCCAGCGCGATCCGACACAGTGTCTGCAACGCTGCAGTACGGTCTTTGCACGGTTCGCTGCTCAGATATGCATCCAGATACTGCTTGGCTTCATCTGTTTTCTGTAACTCGTTCAGAGCGATGCCCAATTGCAGCCGGGCCATCTGGAGGCTCTCTTTTGCGGAGTTGTCACTCAGCTTTCCGGCCCGCGCCAGAATCTCTTTCAGCAGCGGCACCGCATCCAGCGGCCGGCTGTTCTTGATCGCAAAATCAGCACTGGCAACCAATTCCGAAAAACTCATCTGAGTCGCCGCCTGCTGAGCAAATACCGCTCCAGACAACAATACACAGGCACACACAGACGCTGCAAAAAAACTACGCAAAAACACTCCTCATGATACTCACTTTAAACCACTGAGGATAGCACGTGAATTCTCCTGCTTCAACCAGGATTTCCAAAAGAATAGAAATAAAGAGTCCGTGCACGGGACCTCTCGCCCTTGCCCCCGTCTTTGGGAAAGAGCCGACCTTTTGCAAGGCGCATTCACCAACCGGCATCAGAACTGAAACTTCAGCCAGCAGCGGCCGGCCTTTCATGCGGGAGTACGTTTGAGCACCAATACAGGAATGGAGCCGGCGGAGGGAGTCGAACCCCCGACCAGCTGATTACAAATCAGCTGCTCTACCACTGAGCTACGCCGGCACAGGAAAGAGGCGGATTATGCGAAAAGCGAAAACAAAGTCAACCCATTCAACCGCGTTTATACCCTGGACGATGATGGTACAGATGCCGAAACCCGTAGCGCGAAAAAGCGGCGACCAGAAGAAACAAAGTGAGAATCACCGTAACAACCAAAGCGAACACCCCCCGCCGATCCTCTGGATTGTAAGAACCTTCAATGAAAAAATGAGTGGAAAGCAGTCCGCCAACGACGGCAACCAGTAACGCCGCAACCAGCAAACTACGATACGGCTGCAGTTTAAACATCGGAACTCTATCACCCATCATCGGCATCATGACCTTCCTTCTTCTCTGCTGTGAAAAACGTTAAGAAAAGCATTTTCCGTTCCCTAACGTTAATCGCCCGACGTTTCCGATCATTTTCCTCGTAAATGTTAGACCTTTTCAGCAGGAATTCTCTCGTACATACCAATGATTTCTCATTTTTGCAAGAGAGTCCGCCAACATTGATCAAAATTTTGAATCGACTAATCGCCCCCGCCTTTGGCGGAAGAGCCATGGTCGGTCTATCTGGATGGCAATACGAACCTCTCTAAACCGACTCTCCATCCAGATTGGTATCAAACTGGATAGCGATGCGAAAAGTGAAAATCGTACTTTCCGAGGAAGAGCAGCGCGGAATCGGCTTTCCGTCGTTTTTCGGGGGTGCAAAAACGAATACCACGGATTAGCTGTTTGATAGACAATGGAATTTGATTAACAACCGGCGGAGACAAATGCACGATTTTGTGAGTGTGTTTCCGGTGATTTTGTCCTCCTTTCGCGGATTTTCCTGCCGCGATACGATGCGCGGCTTCAATTGCTGAGCTTTCAGATCAGGATTCTCCGTAATCGGATTGAGGAATCGAAGATTGTGCCGACAGAGGAAGAGCGAACCGAACTGTTGCGGCTGGGTGCGATGCTGGGCCACGACATTTCCGACGTGATGCAAGTCGTCAAGCCCGCGACGTACCGCCGCTGGTTGAACAGAAAACAATCCAGACGAAAACCGGGGCGTCCAAGGATCGCGCAGGCGACGGTGAATCTGATTCTTCAGCGTGCCAAGGAGAACCTCGCATGGGGTTACAAGCATCTGCATGGTGAGTTGAAGAAGCTGGGGATTCGAGTCGGCCTGTCGACGATTCGGGTGATTCTTAAACGGGAGGGTCATCATCCGATTCCAGATAAAGGAGGAAGATCTCAGCCGAGCAATTGGAAACTGTTTCTCCGTTCTCACATGGAAACCCTGATTGCCTGTGACTTTTTCACCAAGCCGGTTCTGACGTGGAAAGGCCGAGTTGATGCGTATGTTCTGGTATTCATTCATCTGGGGAGTCGCCGGGTCTTCATGAGTCCGGCTACGTTTAATCCCGACGAAAAATGGGTACTTCAACAGGCGCGTAATGCATCCATGTGGATGCAGGATTTGGGGATACAGGCTACGCATCTTATCCGTAATCGAGACACCAAGTTTTCGTCACGTTTCAATCAGTTCTGGAAAGACTCGGGAACCAAAATCAACCGGACACCGGTGCGGACTCCGCAGGCGAACGGATATGTCGAAAGCTGTATCGGCGTTTCTAAGAAACAGTGCCTGAACCATTTTATTTGCCTGAGCCTTGATCATCTCAACTACATCAACCGCGAATGGCTGATGTATTACAACAACCATCGTCCCCATCAGGGAAAAGAAATCGGCAACAAGGTTTTCGTCTGGACTTCATCCCGACAGACAAAGGCGAGACCCAGCGGAAACAACGGCTCGGCGGTATCATTTCGTGGTACTACCGCAAAGCTGCTTAAACCTGTTTCCGCAAGCACCATCAGAGCAAGCTCCCCCGTTTGCGAACGGAAGATTCACCGTGTCTCGACCACGCAAATTCGCCTGTTTTCATTTCATTCACCACTCTGTTTCACATTCAAAATCGCGTATTGCGCCGGAAAAAATGCCCCGAACCGTTCCTCACCTGCTACTCTTTAAGCTGATTTCCCCCGTGCATTCATTTTTGCACCGACCAAGCTGGGCTTCGATCAGTGGAACATGGACGGTTATCTCGACCAATTCCGGGAACCGGACTGCTGATCTCGATTATGGATCCGGAATGGAAGAATGTCCTGCCACGGTTTTATAAAATCTCCGTGTTCAGCCCGTAACTCTGCATGCAAGGTACGAAAATGAAAGCATGCGAAAATCCGTTAGCTGACAACCGACAGCAACACCCCGTACTGGCCAGGGGCACGCGCAGACAGTCATTCCAAGCAAAAACTTGACATAGAAAACCTGAAACTTCTCAGGCAATTCCATCATCCAAACAAAGCAGCTGATGAACTCCTAGAAACTCGTCCGGATCGAGATTCGGCAGCGCCAGCGCGTCAATAAAGCGGTTCTCAAACTCATTGGTTTCCGCCAGATGGCAGATGTCCGGCGATTGAGCAATCCGGTACAGTTCCTTCCAGACCTTGGAAACGCCAAGCGCGGCATACGCTCCGGCCAGCGAGCCGTTTCCGATCACGTCATAGGTTGAAAGCGAAAGCTCGGGAAGCAGGCCGATTGTCATTGCATTCTCCAGCCGCAGGTGCGCGGCAAATCCGCCAGCCAGAACCAGTCGTTCAATTTCGTTCATCCGCCGCCCGCTGCGTTCCACCAGCGTTCGGATGCCGGCATAGACCGCGGCCTTGGCTTTCAGAATCTGCGAGATATCAAATTCAGTAATCAGGATTTCGTCCGTGATCCGACAGGCATTGACGTTCATGCCGTGACAGTCGAGCTGAACCAGGCGATGTGCCTTTTGCAGCCGGTTCAGATCAAAGCGGCCCATCTGATTCAGCAGGCCGGTCTGCCGTGCCGTCGCAATGAAGTCGACCGCTGCACTGCCGCATAAACCGGTCGTTGGTCGACCACCAATGGTTTCGACTTCAATCGAATCATCCGGATGACAGACGATCTGTTCAATCACGCCGACATCGGCCCGGCAGCCGTGCAGCAGGCCGGCGCCCTCAAACGCCGGCCCGGCGGCAGTTGCCGTCGCCAGCAGTTTCCCGTGATCGTTCAGGACTATTTCGCCGTTGGTTCCGATGTCGACCAACAGCTCCAGACGGTCCGTCGAAAGGTCGGCGACATAAATATCCGAAACAATGTCTCCCCCGACGTACCCGGCAACGGCAGGCACCGTGCGGACGCGGGCGTTCGGACAATTCGTCAAACCGATCTCCGGCGCGGCGTGTTCGCTGAATACCTTGGTGAGCGGTTCGAACGGAATGGTCCCGATGCTCAGTGCGGACAAGCCAAGCGCCAGATGACTCATGACGGTGTTGCCGGAAAAGACGATCTGCGTCACCCTCTCTAAAACCTGAGATGGTGTATGACCTTGCAATGCGAAGCACTGTGCCGCAGCGCAGCTGCCAATCATTGGAAAAAGTGTTTCCTGAATGATCAGTCGCTGGAGTTTTTTGAGGTTGGTGTCTTCGCAGCAGAGGGCAATGCGCGATGCGACATTATCGGCCAGTTCGATCTGGCGGTTATAGGCGGATTCACGCACCAGAATTTTTCCGGTGGACAGTTCAACCAGCATCACGGCAACGGTGGTTGTTCCGATATCAACCGCGATGCCGAGCTGTCCGGCAGCGTTTTCCAGAGGTTGGAAAAGATTTTTGCGCGTGGCGTAAAAATCGGCCGAAGCGCAGGAGCCGATTTTCAGCAGCGACGTTTCGGGAATTCCGACTTTCGCAGAATCCGAAAGCACAACCGTTTTACAGGCGCGGACTTCCAGTGTTTTACTGTCTGCGACAACGGTCTCTCTCCCGTTGATACGGTAGCGACCCGGCCCGAGCGTTACAAGACATCCCCTGCAGGCGCCCTGTCCGCCGCACTGCATATTCAGCGGAAGCCCGGCTTCAGCGGCCAGTGCTGAAAGAGGTACACCGGCGCGGTTTTCCATCGCGCGCTGTCGTCCTCCGGTTTTAAAAACAATGCTCATCCGCAATTACAGGACATCATGGCCGCAATTTTACTTTTAATGGTCGTTTCCTTTCCCGGAACGCTCAGTACATCGCATTCGGTTCCCATAATGAACGGATGGCCGACTTCACGCATCTTCAAAATGAGTTCTTTTGTCATCTGCTCCACGTCCTGAACACTGACCGACTCGTCGGAGTAGAACCGTTTCGACGGCAGGTTCCCGTAGAGCACCGTCTGTTTGGAGACCAGCGACGCATCGTGCCAGAGCACCCGCGAGCAGCCCAGGCTGAGAACGGCTGGGTCGAGGCGGTTGAACGAGGATACCATTTCATCGGTCAGTTCACCGCAGTCGTGAAAAATCAGGTCCACGTCGAGTTCATCGAGAACCGCTTTGATTTTGAGATTCGGTTCGAGCACAAAGCGCTCAAACACATCCGAACCTTCTTCGAGCTGTTTCGGCGAAAAGTACACCAGGTTGGCGGCTGGCTCGCAGACGATGATGGCTTTGGCGCCGGCCTTGGCCTGTTCCGCCAGATAGCGCACGATGATGCGGACAGACAAATCCAGCGCATGGTCCAGCAGAGCCACGTCGTCGTCGTCCTCGCCGGTGAGTCCGGTTCCGGCCATAAAGACCGGTGTGATCGGATCGCTCAGCAGTTTGGTGAGCAGGGAAAACGGACCGATGCCCATGCCGGTTGAAATAAAGCCGCCGGCGGACTCGTGTTCGGCAACGTACTGAACGGCATCGCAGGTGGCTTTCATGCGCGGCGTCATGAACGGCGCTGTGGAGACTTTTTCGGCGAAGGAAGCATCGCCGACTTCGCTCAAATGAAACTTCTCACGATCCGCCTCCGGAATATCCATCAGTGCCAGCAGCGCGTCTTTTTCCAGCGCCAGATCCATGAGCGGCACCGCCAGCGGGCTGTGATAGCGGTTTGCGGTTTCAATCACTGCTTCACCCAGTGCACTGCCGTCGAGCAGTACCTGATCAACATCCGGATTCTCATGAAGGATCAGGTGCGTGGCAATCGGCATGCGAAGTCCGTTTGCGGCCAGATCGAGATAAAAGGATCGGTTCATGGTCAGGCCGCCTTTCCGCCGAGAACCTGCTCCACAGAAGTCACGGCCCGGTTTGCATCGCAGGAATAACCGTCCGCGCCGATTTCATCCGCATATTCCTGCGTGACCGGCGCGCCGCCGATCAGGATCTTGACATCAGACCCCTTGTTTTTGAAATGGGTTACCACTTCTTTCATGTACGGCATGGTCGTTGTCAGCAGAGCGCTGAGCATGATGACCTGCGCGCCTTTGCTGACCGCATCCTCGTATTTGGCTACATCGCAGTCCACTCCTAGATCCATGACTTCGTACCCGGCCCCTTTCACCATCATGGCCACCAGGTTTTTACCGATGTCGTGCAGGTCGCCTTTGACGGTTCCGATCGCCACTTTGCCGAGCGGTTCGTGGCCGCTCTGGGTCAGCAGCGGATCCACAATGTCAAGTCCGGCCTGCATCGCGCGGGCGGCGATAAGCATTTCCGGCACATAGACTTCGTTGCGTGTGAAACGCGCTCCGATTTCCCGCATGGCGGGTATCATGGATTCCATCAGGATTTCTTCGACATTCGCACCGTTGTCGATTGCGGTTTGAACCAGCGCAGCAACATCTTTCCGCCTGCCTTTGAGAATCGCATTAAACAGTTCTTCATTCCGGGCCATCTCGTCTTCTCCTTATTGCAATTTGATGGTGCATAAGCGTAGATAAAATACGTAATAAAAATATGTATATTGATGATAAAATATAATGATCTTGCTGTTTGTGGTTATATTTTTTAGCTTGGAAGCATAGTATAAACAAATTTCAGTCTATTGAATATGTCAATCTTGCCTGCAAAGATGCTCCATCGGATCCGGAAAAGCTACCGCAGCTCCTATGAGCTGGAACTTCATGAGGTGCTGCCTTCCGGAGCCTGTCCGGATGCAGACAACGCCATCGCCAATCTTCCGGCACTTGTAAGTGCCCGGGCATACGGCCTGGCCGAAGCCGTTCGCTGGGGTGAACCCTACAGTTTTTTTCTGATGCCGAATGTAATCAGCTGGATAGTTCCATTTGTCAAGGAGTCCGACATTCTCGGCGGACTGCTGGGCGGTGCGGTGCTGGCCGACAGCGATTCGTATGATCTGCTCGAAACAATTAATCATCTGGCTACCGCAGGATGCGATCGGAAAACAGCAGAGCAGTATGTGAAAAGCCTTCCGATATGGACTGACCGGGAACGTCCACAGAAAGCCGCAGAATTTCTTTTTGCCCTGACATGCTGTGAACTGAAATGGGACATGCTGCTGCTCAGTGAGAACCGGAAAAAAGCACTGCGTCAGCGCCAGATCGCTGAAGAGATCCACCGGCGCAAGCAGAGCTCCGGTGACCGTCTGCTGGTAGACGATGAACGCACCCTGCTCTCTCTGATGAAAGCCGGTGACCAGAAAGGCGCGCGGAGGGAACTCAACAAAACACTTGGCGCCCTTTTTTCCCATACAGCCGATATTCGCCTGATCAAGGCGCATGTGATTGAGATGATGGGATATCTTGTCCGCAGCGCCATTGAGGAAAGTCCGCAGATGAGCCTGCTGATTGAAAAAAACCACAGCTGGATGACCCGTATTATTGATGCGTCGGAATTTGAAGACCTGTCCAATGTGGTCGCCGATGCAATGGATGACTTCATACGCAATATCTATCTGCAGGGACACAACCGTACGAATGAGACGGTTTCCCGGATTATGAATTACCTGTCGGATAACTTTCACGAGAACATTACACTGGAAATGCTTTCCAAACAGATGGGACTGAGCACCTTTCGCATCGCGCACCTTGTAAAAGATGTAACCGGGAAAACGGTTCTTCAGCATGTGCATCAGCTTCGAATCAAGGAAGCCCAGCGTCTTCTGGAGCAGAGTGAACTGAGCTGCACGGACATTGCGTACGAAACCGGTTTCGGCGATCAGAGTTATTTCATCAAACAGTTCCGCAAATGGATGGGCATTACACCGGCTCGCTATCGGCGACTTTATCGCTCTGAAACAGCAAGACATTAAAATTTCGGCTAGATCGCTGCAAGTGCAGGGTGCGGAAATGAAAGCACGCGGGAAATCCACACTGATAATACCCGACAGCGAGCGTTCTAGGGAGAATTTTCAAAACAAGCCGCGGGATTTGAACGACAAGCACAACGATAAAACAGCTGAAATTACGCCGCCGGGTGGTCGGGGAAACAGGATTTGAACCTGCGACTTCTTGGTCCCAAACCAAGCGCTCTACCAGGCTGAGCTACTCCCCGCAAAAACTGAGCGGGACACTATTTGGAAAGTCTGCACAAAACGCAACAGAAATATGTTTCTCGTTGTGTCCGTCACAAAAAAACCCTCTGGAAAAAACCAGAGGGTTCTTCGATGAGTCTTTTCGAGATCACTTTACTGTCGAGCGTACAGACGGCGAAACAGGAGCAGCACCAAGCTGCCAGCTCCCAGAAGAGCCAAAGCTGCCGGCTCAGGAACGGCATCCACTGTAATTCCGTTAAAACTGATCCCATTCCCTGCTGTTGATGCAAATGTTAGAGTCTTTCCCAAGACATCGATCGAAGACGCTAAATCATTATTCCCACTGGAAAGCGCTATCTGAGAGCCTGTGTCAATCTGGTAATATCCAGCATCACCTGTCGTCCAAGCACCCACAGATATAGTCTGGAGTTCAATGGAAGTGTATATACTGGAACTAAAACTAATAGTTATATACTGTCCAATTTCTACTGTATCAGTATCTGCGTCATCATTGCTGTTCACACCAAAGTATGTTGCGGCATTTAAAATGGCGCCAGCATCTTCAGGATCAATTGCCGCGAAACTCATCGTTATTCCATTAGTAGTAATTTCACCTGTCGTTGCCTCAAAATCAAATGCCCCTCCATTTCCCCGGAAGTCAAACGTTAAAACACTTGCAGAAA
>JBFWJN010000136.1:0-8657 GCA_050253185.1 Kiritimatiellales bacterium
GCGGACGCATGGATCAGTTGAGGGCTTATTCGCAGCATATGGCAACGGAAGGGGTTGCCGGAGTTCGGATCAATTATCGGCGGTTGTCGGAGGGTACGCCATTTGTCACTGCAAAACAGGATGTTGAGGACGCGATTGATTTTATTCGTAAACATGCCGATGAGTTCCATTTTGATCTGACTCGTTTAGGTATGGCCGGTGCATCAGCCGGAGCAGTTCTGACATCTCTGGTTGCTCAGGAAACGCCCGAGTGTTCCTGTTATATAGCCTTTAATGGCGGCTTTGATCTTGTGAACCGCGGAAACAGTACTTTTCCCGGAGCAAAGGAAATGAAGACAATGTTTGGAGCCGTCTCTGAGGATAAGCTTTGTGCGGCCTCGTCAATTTATCATATAAAAAATGATCCGCCGGATACGCTGCTGCTGCATGGAACAGCGGATTCTGTTATTGACTGTGATCAGGCGAAGCGTTTTGCCGCGGCTATCCTTGCAAAAGGAGGAATGGCGAAGGTGGTTCTTTACGAAGGGGAGGAACACGGATTTTTCAATGCCAATCGACGCTGTTTCCCGGAAATTCTCACGGAAGTTGAAAAGCATATGGAGAGGGTTTTTAAGCTCGATAATTAGGTATATGATATATTCGAAACAGGCAGGAGTCTGCCACTACCGATAATTCCAGGATACTGATGATGAAAGAGTTTGTGCGTCCAAAAAATATTATCTGGATTACTACAGATCACCAGCGGTTTGACTGCCTTGCCGCACATGGCAATCCGGAAATCATTACACCGAACATGGATCGTCTGGTGGAAAACGGTGTCAGTTTCACCAACGCAATTGTTCAGAATCCGGTTTGCATGCCGAGTCGGTGTTCCTTTATGACCGGCCAATATCCTCAGCAGGTGGGGATTACGTGGAACGGCGGATGCCTGCCGGACAACTATGAACCCTCAGTTGCCCGCCTGTTCAGTGGAATTGGCTATCAAACCACTCAAATCGGCAAGCTGCATTTCCAGCCCCATGAAGATAACGATCTCGATCCGCGCCCCCGAAACCGCTACGGCTTCGACATATTTTACGGCGCAGAGGAGCCGGGGTGTTATGAAGATGCCTACAGAACATGGCTGGCAACAGAGTATCCCCAATATAAGGATGTGCTGAGAATTGAACGCTCCTCATCGCTGAACCGGCCGAGGCTGAACAATCCGGTAGGTAATTATGAAGGCAAGGTCGTGGATGCTCCATGGCAGGCCAGTTTCAGCGGATGGATTGCGCAGATGGCCTGCAACTTCCTGGATCAGCGGCACCGGCGTCATAAATATCAGTTCATGCACCTTGGTTTTTATGCGCCTCATCCGCCGCTCAATCCAACTCGTGAAATGTTTGAGCCATACAGGAATCGCGAACTATCGGTTCCGGTTTTTTCTGAACAGGAGCGTATGGGAAGCCGGTTGTCGAACCAGCTGTGGGATGAAAAGCGACTGACCGTTTACAAGCGGCATTTTTATGCAATGGTAACGGGAGTTGATTTTGCAATTGGCCAACTGCTCGAAAAGCTGGAAGCAACCGGTGAGCTGAATGACACATTGATTATTTTAAATTCGGATCACGGAGATGCCTGTGGGGATCATTTCGAGTTGGAAAAATATTATGATCTGTTCTATGACGGCGTGGTTCGTGTTCCGCTGGTTTTTCATTGGCCGAACGGCATCAAACAGAAAGGGCAGCGGATTTCGTCTTTGGTCGAGCTGGTGGATATTCTGCCGACGGTTATGGAACTTTGCGGATGCCCGCCGGCAGATACGCTGATGGGCCGGTCATATGCATCAGAACTCAGGGACGGTTCTGTTCCAGAAGGACGGGCAACAGCACTGACATATTCACATGACGGCGAAGGTCCTCATGTGATGCTGACGACACCAAGCCATAAGTATTTTCTCAGCAAAGGCAGTGAAGTGCTGTGGGCTGTTGATAAAGAGGGCGTTGATATTGCCGGGGACTTCCCTGAAACATTGGAAAAGCTTCGTTTTCAGCTGCTTCAGCGGCTTGCGGAAGCCGGCCGGTCCTATCGTCCACATCATCAGCTGTTTTAATTAAGGCTGTTCCGTCTGGTTTTTACAGCGACTCGACCGTCCGGATTTCAAATTTAAATCGCAACACGGTATATCAGTTTACCTCGTTATTATTCAAACCCCGGTTTGAAAAAGATTATTCACTGAAAGGTGGATATGGGATCGATGTTTTTATTGCTGTACGATTATCATTTCAGGACAAGTTTTATTATTAACGGTGCCCGGCTTGATTTTGCCATGTGGCATCGTGTAAAAACTTAAGGGACCCTTTTGTTTGGCGTCAAATGACCTGTGTATGAAAAATTTTCACTCCAGCGTGTCTGAAAAGAATAAGAATCTCTATCAGTTTTCTTATCAAATGCGGTCATTTGTTTTTATGGACCTGCGAGTGGATATCAATTTTCGCTATTACACGTATCATGTGAAGGGACACACACTGAAGTGGCACCGCCATCCGGATTTTGAATTTGAACGGGTGATACTGGGAGCCAACAGGTATGCGGTGGAAGGATATGACTGTACATTATCACCAGGACCGAATCAGCTGATTGTATTCCCGGACGGATTGAACCATAACTGGGAGCTGACTGAAGCGCCTATCGGCATCTGCCGGTATTGGGTGGCCGTTGAACCGATGGATGATTCAGGGGTCTATGTTCTTCGTGAGCTGCGCAATGCAGTGGTTCGCAATCAGTTTGTATTTGATGTCAGCCCGGAAATATGTCTTCTTGAAAAAACAATCTGGGATTTGATGACTTCCCAACGCCCGGTTCCCGTCGTTTCCGGATTGGTTAACCTGCAGCTTCAGCAGTTGATCATACTTTTCTTTGAGCTGTGCATGGTAAGAAACCTTGATGGCATACTGAATCGCAGTGTCTATGTCGCACCGGTCACCGATCATCAGGCTCTGGTGGATGAAATAGAGCTTTTTATTGAAGCGAATCACTGTAAGCTGATTCAGCTTCAGGATTTGTGCGACAATTTTCATTTCAGCAGTCGTCACCTGAACCGTATTTTTAATGAAGTAAAAGGGTGTTCTGTCGGCGATTTCATCAAAAACCGTAAAGCGGATATTGCCAAGGATCTGCTGATTAACACATCCCGGACGGTCAAAGAGATCGGGTTTATGCTTGGCTATTGTGAGGTGAGTCATTTCAGTCGTTTTTTCTGCAAGGCTGTCGGATTGTCTCCGTTGCAGTTCCGTACGAAATATTCGGATGCTGCCGAGCGCAATCAGCAGATTATGAACGAGAAGGCACAGCACTGATTTCAGGTTTCATTAAAAACGGTATTTTGTAAGAAGAGCGTCACCGGAATTTGTTCGGCACCCTATAGAATTTTATCAAACGTTGAAATTTCCCTTTTATTGCTTCGATCCATCCGATTTGCCCGCAATCTAATTGAGGGCCATTTCATCAGGAATTGTGTGTGGAATGATTTCCCATACATGAAACGCTTATTAAGCCAACCATGCCCACCCAGACAAAATCCCGGATCGAATGAAGACATCACGTGTTTTCTTCAAAGCCGTTGTCTCAGAATACTCCCGATGTTTTCTTTACTCTATAACAGACATGTTGCGCCGTACCTATGGCAAAGCGTGAAACTGTGCATTTATCCGTAGAGTTTCACTGTGCAATGGGTAGTAAAGTCTATCAATGTCCTGTTTAGGTAATACTCGTCTGATTTATCGTTTTGGTTCAAAACCCGACAAATCATTATGATTTCGAAATCAGGTTTCCGTTATCTCAGGCAACCTGAATGGGTATTGTTTTGAATTTAAACGCTGCTGCAGCCTTGTAATGGGTAAGGAAAATGAAAAAACCAAATATTCTCTTTATTTTGGCTGACGACTTGGGGTATGGCGATTTGGCCTGCTTTGGAAACGACGCCGTTCGTACACCGAATCTAGACCGGCTCGCAAGGGAAGGGGTTTCCCTGATACAACACTATTCCGCTTCGCCACTTTGTGCTCCGGCGCGAGCGGCTTTGCTGACAGGACGATACAATCACCGTACCGGTGCGGTTGATGTACCTTCTAATCGGGGGCTTGATCGGATTGCTCTGAGTGAAAAAACCATTGCGGATTATTTCAAGGAAGGCGGTTACGTAACCGGCATGGTGGGAAAATGGCATAATGGGTTGCATGACATGCGCTATCATCCGTGTTCAAGAGGCTTTGACGAGTTCATCGGATTTCTTAATGGCGGAATGGATTATTACGACTGGGCCCTCGATTGGAACGGCGAACTGCGTTATTCAGATGGACGTTATTTAACAGATGTTTTCACCGATGCTTCGGTGAATTTTATCGAAAAACACCTTGATGATCCATTTTTTCTCTATTTGGCTTACAATGCACCACATACACCCTTTCAGGCTCCGGAAAAAAAAATACAGTATTATCGCGATATGAACCGTTTTACGGAACAGGTTTGCTGTCTCTATGCAATGATTGAGCAAATGGATGCTGGTATCGGGAAAATTCTTGAAACATTGGAGGTCCGGAGTTTACGTGAGGATACCATTATTGTTTTTACCAGCGATAATGGACCTCAGTTTATTAACGGCGCCGATCGCTACAACGGACCATTTTCCGGAGCAAAAGGAAATATACTTGAAGGAGGAATTCGTGTGCCGGCTATGGTTTCATGGCCTAGGTACCTGCCGAAAGGCGCCACCATCAATTCAATGATTCATTTTTGTGATTGGCTGCCGACTCTTTTGTCATGGTCAATGGTGAAGCCTGATTTTCTAAACCCTATTGATGGGTTTGATCGGTCGAAAGTATTTACTGAGCAGAATGATGATGTGGAAGATATCCACTTTTGGCAACGCAATCGCTATGCTCCGATTGCACGATGTAACGGCGCAATGCGCGATGGTCGGTGGAAGCTGATTCTTCCTATGCGTGCTGGCGGAGATAATAAAAGTCAATGGGATAATGGATTTTATATTCATGGACTCAAATCTCCTCATTGGCTAATGGACGTTGATCGTACACTTCCGGAATTTGAGATAGGACCTGAACTTAAGCCATGTCTTTATGATATTAGCACAGATCCCGGGGAACAAAATGATCTGGCAGAAAAATATCCAGAACTAGTAACTTCAATGTTGAAGTCCTGGGATCAATGGTTTGAAGAAATGAATGCGGAATGGAGAAACGCATACGATGCAAATATTAGACCGGTTGCAGAAGGAACCGCTGGCCTCAAGAAAGACTCCTCGCGGTGACTTTGCCTTGAAACAATGAATCCGACTGCTATTGCCGTCCTGTTTAGGTAACAGTAGTCCGACTTATCGCCTTGGCTCAAAATTCAACCTATCGTTACGATTTCGAAATCGGGTTCCTATTGTATTGGCAACCTGAATAGATGTTTTTTTAAATTTACGCATTTCTATTAGGAGAGGGCGGATAATGAGTATCACTCGGACAGAAGATAAAGCCGGTTTGGGAGATTATATAAGCATCGGCTCTGTTCGCATATCGGTTGTGGATGAATGCTGTGTACGAATTGAACTTGATTCAACGGGCAGGTTTGAAAACAGACGGTCGTGGTTTGCTGCGACGCGTCCTGACCGCTGCACAGGAGATGTTCGAATTGAACACAGTTTGGACGGGGCAGTGATTTTGACACCTTCGTTGCGCCTATTTCATACCGGTGACGGCAGTCGACTCGATGGAAAAACGCTGTCTGCTGAAATTCTTGACCGGGGGGGAGTTTTTTCGTGTTGGTCGTTTGGAGATGAAAACCGTGACAATCTTGGTGGTCCCCTATGTACACTGGATAAGGTTGGGGAAGCCGTTCCGTTGGAAGACGGTGTTCTTTCCCGGGCCGGATGGTATTTCCTGGATGATTCCGGTTCGCCGGTCTGGAACGGAGATCGCTATGTCTGTCGTTCCGGAGAATCCAAGGATTTTTACCTATTTGCTTACGGGAGGGATTATCGGAAGGCCCTTCGGGCATTGACTGCCGTGTCTGGTTCGATACCGCTTCCGCGCCGTAGCGCATTGGGTCTCTGGTATTCGCGTTACTGGAAATTCACTCAGGAGGATTACCTGCAGATCATTCATGAATTTGAACAGAACGGAACGCCTCTTGACAATCTGGTATTGGATATGGATTGGCACCGTCGGGACGGTCAAAAAGGAGCCATTAAAGAGAAGGATCCCGGATGGACCGGTTGGTCGTGGAATTATGATCTGATTCCCAACCCGGCAGAATTGCTGAAATTAGCGCATGCTCGTGACATTTCCGTTGCGCTTAACAGTCATCCCCACGACTCGATTCGTCCGCATGAAGATATGTATGATGAGTTTATGCATATGCTCGGGAAGGATCCTTCTTCCGGCGATATTGTTCCCCTGGATGCAGGTTCCCCTGAATATCTGAAAGCCTATTTTGACTGTGCTCATAAGCCGCATGAACAGATCGGTGTGGATCTGTGGTGGATCGACTGGCAGCAGAGAAAATGGATGCCGTCAACCCGTTCAGTTCCTTCCTTGAGCAACCTTGCCGCATTGAATGAGGCATACTTCCGGCATTCCTGCAGCACGGGTCGTCGTGGAACCATTCTAAGTCGCTGGGCGGGATGGGGAGACCATCGCCATCCGATGCACTTTTCCGGCGATGCCTATATCTCGTGGGATTTGCTTCGGTTCGAAGTGGAAATGACGGTTTCCTCCGGAAATGCCGGCTGTGTGTTTTGGAGTCATGACATTGGCGGTTTCCGCGAAGAGAATGACGTGGATGATGAAAACGGGAATATTGCCAAAGGCCGGCAACAGCCGGAACTGTTTATTCGCTGGCTCCAGTTCGGGGCATTTTCAGCCGCACTGAGGCTCCATTCCGGTCTCGTGGAGGCCTTAGATAAACGTCCCTGGCTGTGGGGAGATGATGTGCTGCGTGGCTTTAACGAAGCCTGTGAACTGCGCCGTTTGCTGATGCCTTATATTTATTCAAGTGCTTATCAGTGCAGCCGTGACAGTCTTCCGCTTCTGCGTCCAATGTATCTGGACCATCCGGAAACCGAAGAGGCCCATCAATTTCCGGGACAGTACTATTTCGGCGATCATCTGCTGGTTTGCCCGGTTGTTTCACCGCTTGAAGAAGACGGACTGTCCGGTGCACAGGAAATCTGGCTTCCGCCGGGCGTTTGGGTGGACTGGTTTACGGGGAATCGTGTGGAAGGCGGACAGATTCTATCCAGCAGATCGAAGATAGATGAATTCCCTCTGTTTGTGCGGGCAGATGCCGCCATTCCGGTTTGCGAGGAAAAGGGGCTGTCTGGGATGACCGTATATCGTTCGGAAGATGTCAGCCTTCGTATTTTCACGGGGAATACGCAATCTGTTTCTAATACAGACTTCTATTATGACGACGGATACAGTGATATCCGGCAGACTCGGGATTGTTCTATACAGACGGTCAAAATTGACTGTTCAGAAGGAAAGATGAAAATCAGGATTGTTCCGAAGAACAGGCTGGTATTTATCGATAAGGAAAAAACTTCGTGGCGGATCAGCCTGATTGGAAACAGAAAATATTCACTCGGGGCATTGAAGAACTGTGAAGGAATAATCGGCGAAGGAGTCTGTGGCAATACCCGGCTCCAATTGCAAAACATTCATCCCGAAGCCGGATGCGAAGTCTATCTTCATGAAGAATGAAAAACTTATCCTTTAGTCTGGGCAGGGACCCCAAAGGACAATCCATGGGCACGTTTATGCCCGGAGACGAAACAGTAAACGGGAAAATGATCGGAAGCCGTGTGTAATTTTCAATCATAGAAGGTATTGCAAAGATGGAAGCAAGGCAAATACAGGATAATTCAAATGACTGGCGGCTGCTGGAAAACGGAACGATTATTCCAGTGAGCAGCGGCTACGCGGATCAACCCTATTTTCTTCGCGCAGATGACGGGGCTCTGATTTTGATTTGTACGACCGGAAGTGGATCGGAAGGTGAAGCAGGTCAGCATGTGGTTAGTATCCGCAGTACCGATGACGGTCAAACATGGGATCCCCCGGTTTCGCTGGAGCCGCCCGGCGGTTTGGAATCATCCTATGCCGTTATGCTTAAAGCAGACGGCGGCCGGATTTATGCTTTCTACAATCATAACACCGAAAATGTTCGGCAGGTGCCCGGAGATTGCGCGGCCTATCCGGACGGCTGGTGCCGCCGCGTCGATTCCCTCGGACATTTTGTGTTCAAGTATTCGGACGATCATGGGAAGAGTTGGTCTGAAAAGCGTTACCCCATTGATGTGCGAGAATTTAAAATCGACCGGGAAAACACCTCCGGCGGAAAAATCCGCTACTTCTGGAATGTCGGCAAACCGTTCGCTTATCAGGGCAAGGGATATGTTCCGCTTCACAAAGTCGGCGGATTTGGCGTTGACTTCTTCACCCGCTCGGAAGGCGTACTGCTTTGCAGCAGCAATATTCTCACGGAAGCGGATCCGAAAAAAATTCGTTTCAAAACTCTGCCGGATGGAGATATCGGTATCCAGGCTCCTGTCGGTGCCGGACCGATCGCTGAAGAGCACAGCTTTGTCGTGTTGAGCGACGGAACGTTTTTCT
>JBFWJN010000137.1:0-8643 GCA_050253185.1 Kiritimatiellales bacterium
TGACGTTGGCTTTTTTGACGTCGTTTACGTTTTTAAATTCGCTCATGAGATTCTCCGGTTCAGTTGCAGGTGAGGGCTAATAGAATTCATGTTTGCCGTCAAGTTGTCAAAAAGATAAAAATGCCGCCTTTTAATCAGGATTTTCTTATGCGTATGAAAAACGGGTTGGTGTTGTGTCTGGCGGCTGTATCTTCGGCTGTTTTGGGGGAAAGTGTGCTGACGCCGGTCAATGAGCTGGGGTATGGAACCGTCAGCATGCGGCTGCAGACGCTGAGCATGTATCGCGATTACGAGAACGCAACCCCGGGCAACGCGTATTCCACAACCGCCGGCCTGCTGTTCGGCTACACCTCGCCGGAGCTGTCCGGTTTTTCGGTCGGCGGCACATGGATTTATGCCGAACCGCTGGATGCGAGTGACGACAGCCGTAACGGGAAGACTCTGCTGAGCAACGGGCGGGTGAATCTGCTGAACGAAGCCTGGGTTCAGTATCGCTTCGGCGCCGTCGGTCTAACGAACACGTTTGTGAAAGCCGGGCGTCAGGTGATCAACGGCGAACTGTTCCGGGCCGACGAGATCCGCCAGAAACCGCGGTCGCTCGAAGCGGTGCAACTGACGGTGAAGGATCTACCGGGGCTGTCGGTCACCGTGGGCCACGCGTGGCGGCTCAGTAACGTGCTCGATAACGAGGACAGCTGGCGATTCAATGATTTTGAGGAAGTACTCACGCCCGGCAAGGGGTACGACAGTCGCGGCATCACGTGGGGCGAGATGACGTACACCGGCGTGACCCATCTTCAGGCAGCGCTGTACGAGGCGTATGTGCACGACATCGCCAATGTGTTTGGAGGCCGCGCCCGTTATGCCGTAACGGACCGCACGGCGCTTCTCGCGTATTTCCAGCACGCGAATTCCGTGCAGTCGGCCGAATCGGTCGATCCGTTTGACTCGGATATGTTCAGCGCGGCGATTGAGCAGAAAATCGGTCGTGTGACGCTGGAATCCGGTTGGTTCGGTGTTCACGGCGACAGCATGCTGTTTCATGAAATGACGACCGGACTGAATCATCCGATGGGCAACTCGCTGATGGTCTATGCGGGACACTTCAACGGCGGTGCGGACAGTGCTTATCTCAAAGCGACAACCAAAGTCGGGAAAACCTTCCTGTACATGCTTTATAACTACACGTGGCAGAATGACAGTACGATGAACGAAGGGCAGGAAATCAACTTTGTTGTCAAACAGCCGCTGTTCGACAATTTTTCCGCCACCTTCAAATACGGCGCCGGCTATCGAGACGGCAGCAACGGAGCCGACGATACGGTTGCCACTGACGCCCGGCTGTTCCTGACTTACAATTTCTGATTTTTCCAACCATTGGAAAATCAGGATTCGCTGAGGCGTTTTTTCGGGGCTTCGAAAAGCATCTGGTGGGCTTCGCGCAGGATGTCGGGGATGCGGTCGGCGAAAGGACTGCTCTTCAGCACGTCGGTGAGATCGACTTCGTCGATTTTTGCGGCGTTCTGCCCGGGGAACCAGTGTTCGGCGTTGCCGAGCAGGTTGTAGCGCATTTTTCCGAAATCGACCATATCGAGGCCTTTGGCGTAGGTCCAGAGGCGCAGGATTTCGGGAATGTTGATGTCGCCGGGCGTATCGAGGTGTCGCGGCAGGCCTTTGTGCCAGCCGTGGACCCAGTCGGCGCCGAGCGTTTTTTCCAATGATTGGAAAATCTGTTCCTCAATTTTTCCAATGATTGGAAATTTTTCGTCCATATTCTGGACGGCGGCGACGTGCTCGACGAAGTCGGACGGGCGCGAGGCGCCGATGGAGAGGGTGTGGACCTCGGGGCGGCGCAGGCAGTAGAGATCGTTGAACTGAATGGGCGTGAGCGGCTGGCAGAGGTCGATGAGTTTCATCGGCGGTTCATAGAGCCTGCCGCCTTTATCGACGGGGCTGATGATGAAGACGCCCATGTCGAGTTTTGTCGCGGCTTCGACGGGTGCCCAGTTGACGGGGTGGTAGACGAAGTACCAGTGCAGGTTGACGTAGTCGAAGAGGCCGGTTTCGATGGCTTTGACGACGATGTCCGGCGGGCCGTGGGTAGAGAAGCCGCGGTAGCGGACGCGGCCTTCGCGCTGGAGCTGTTCGATGGCGGGCAGGCTTTTTTTCGCTTTCTCCAGCGTTTCTTCGTTGTTGATGCCGTGGATGGCGAGCAGGTCGACATAGTCGAGTTTCAGGGCGTCCATCGATGTGTTGAAGGCTTCGAGAAATTCTTCGGGTGTGTCTTTGGGGCCGACTTTGGTCTGGATGATCATTTTGTCGCGCGGAAGCGTCGGCAGGATGTTGCCGAGCTGGACTTCGGAGGTGCCGTAGCCGCGGGCGGTTTCGATGTGGTTGATGCCGAGGTCGAGGGCATAGCGGATGCAGGCTTCGAGGTTTTTCTGGTTCTCTTCGGTGACGGAGGCGCGGGCGGCTGCGTCGTCCTGCCAACTCTGCTGATAGCGCATGCCGCCGCAGGTGATGACGGGCATCTGCAGTTCGGTTTTTCCAAAGCGTCTTGTCGGTACGGGCATGGGTCATCCTCCTAAGGCGATGATGAGACTGAGTGAAACGGCGGAGAGCAGGGTGCTGACCACGATGATGTGCGCGGCGAGGTCGCGGTCGCTGTCGAAGACGTCGGCCATGATGTAGCTGGCGACGGCAGTCGGGCAGGCGAGGTAGATGAGCAGAATCTGGCGGCCGACGGGCGGCAGGTTGCAGACCAGTGCGAGGCCGAAGCCGATGAGCGGCTGAATGAAGACTTTGACGGCGGACGATCCGAGCGACAGGCCGAGTCTGCCTGCGAGGCCCTTGAAGGAGAGTGCCGCACCGATGCTGAGCAGCGCGAGGGCCAGCGCGGAACCGCCGAGCGCAGAGAGCGATCGCTGGATCGGCGCCGGGAAGGTGACTCCGGCGTGATTAAAGAGGAAGCCGGCAACGCAGGCGATGAGCAGCGGGTTGGTGATGATCTGCCGGACAAAAAGAAAGGCCACAGAACGGGGACTTTTTCCGTTCCGGTCGCTGTAAAGCATCAGGATGACAATGGAGAGAAGGTTGTAGAAGACGATGGCTGGAGCGAGCACGACGGTGGCCAGGGTGCCGACATCCGGATTTATGCTGCCCATGGCATAGAGAATAACCGGCAGGCCGATAAAGGCGTCGTTGGCACGGGAAGCTCCCTGAACGAAGGCTCCGGACGTTTTGCGGTCGAACTGTCCCGCCCGGGCGAGCAGGGCGCTGATAACGGCGGAGGCAATCGAGGCAAGGATGAGAAGCAGGACGATCTGCAGCATATCGCCGGAACGAAATGTGGCGTGAGTGATTTTGTCGACGAGCAGGGCGGGCAGGGCGACCCAGTAGGCGAGCCGGTTGACTCCGCGGAAAAAATCACCGGAAAAGAGCGGTGTCCTGCTAAGCCCGTTTCCCAGGGCAATCAGCAGGAAAATCGGCAGTAAACTGTTGATGACATACATTGAAAAGAGAGTAGGGAGAGGCCTGACCGGAAACAAGTTGAAAGGAATGCACCGTTTCGTTTGACATCATCTGTCTTTTCCGTAGAATGCGCGCTTCTTTTTCAGGGCGGGATAGCTCAGTTGGTAGAGCAGAGGACTGAAAATCCTCGTGTCCCCGGTTCGATTCCGGGTCCCGCCACCAAGGCTCTTCCCCAAAGACGGGGGCAAGGGCGAAATCCCATTAACCGGCTCTTCCCCAAATCATGGCTCTTCCCCAAAGACGGGGGCAAGGGCGAAATCCCATTAACCACACAAAACAATTACCCTCAATCTGTAATTGTTAAAATTTCTGAAGCCGTAGGCTCTCCTTTGGATCATTTCCATCTTGGTATGGAACCCTTCGGTGATCCCGTTGTTCTTCGTGAACCGCCACATCCGGGCGATTTCATTGCGCCATGAATTCAGCGTTCTGCCCAGCGTGCGAAAGGCCTCGAAAGGGCTTTCTTGCAACTGTTCAATCCAGTTCATCAACTGTTTGGCCAACGGCCGGCAGGCGTTCTTCGTCTGATGTTTTTTGTTCAGCAGAACACACAGCTCCTCCTTGGCGTCATAGATGATCCGCAGGGCCGGGTTCTGCTTAAAATACCGACCCAGGCGTTCCTTTTGCTCTGGGTTCAGGTTCCCCGCCTTCCGGCGCATCAGAGATAAGAGGCCCCGGTTCTTGCGGCCTTCCGGATCAAGTGCTTTCCACGTTTCGAGGAAATGCTGCAGCACAAGCCGGATGACATGGAACCGGTCGCTGACGATCTTTGCGTTCGGAAAGTACTGCCGAACCAGATGCCGATAACTCGACGACAGATCGATACAGACTACTTGAACCCGTTCACGGCCCTTCATATGCATCAATGCACGGTGCAGGGCTTTTTCAGAACGGCCCTTGGCCAGCTCGAAAATCCGATGCCGCTGCAGATCACAGAAGGTGGTCACGTATCCGGCCTTTCTGGAGAAGAAGTGTTCATCAATGCCCAGAACCGTCGGGCAGTTCCGGGATGAAAACATCTTCTCCTTGCGTTCCAGAAAGTCGTGGAACCATCGTTCGACAGTCGCTGAGCCGATCTTGCGGCTTTGGTGCAGCTGTTGCTGAGAGATGCCGTCACGATGATGGGCAAAGATCTCTCGGCGGAACATCTCCGTACTTCTTCGGTACGGCAGCAGGCCGGGAACACGGGCGCGGAAATAGCGCCCGCAATTCCGACAGTGGTACTTTCGAACCGTCAGATGCAGCCAGGTGTTCTCCACACCGATACTGGCATGACGCACCTTCCGCTCAATCCGGTCTTTCATCCGCAGCTGTCCTGACGAGCACCTCGGACACTCAACCGGCCCGGTATACTCCGCTTTAATCACAACCGGTCCTTTGCCGGTCATCGAATGGATCTTGATATGCGGACCCACGAACTCTATCTTTCTCTCGGGCATGACGATCTCCTTTTTAACTAACTGCTATCTTAGCAGTCAGGGATCGCCATCGCCCCCGAATTTGAGGAAGAGCCCAAATCATCCGAGGGCTTCGATACGGATTTTGACGACGGCCTTTTTAACGGATGAGGGTTCGCTGCCGGTGGTGAGGCAGGGCATGTGGGCGTCGTGCGGGAAGTAGGCGGTGAAGTTGCCGGGCTGCAGGTGGACGGTGACCGGGGCGGCTTCAGGAATCTGATAGAATTCGGCGTCCTTGTTCGGGTCATAGGGCTCGCTGACGGTCAGGTCTTTTTTTGCGTAGACTTCATGCGTCTCGTTCCCGCTGATCATGTACTGGATGTCCATGTAGTTGTTATGGGTTTCGAGCTTGGCGGCGTCGCGTGTTTTGGTTTCGTAGCCGTCGATCATCACAAAGAGGTCTTTACCCTGCAGTTCGTGACGTCCGCAGGCGCTGTCGGGCGTGAGGGTTTCAAGGAATTTGAAGGCCTCGTTCCAAAGGTTGGAAAAAGGATAGGTGGTCCGGTTTTCGATGCGGTCGCAGATCATGATTTCAGCTTTCTGTTACGGTTGTTTGCGGGTCCAGTGCATGGACAAAAATGGCTTTGCCGGCCCGGAAAGCGGGGCAGGCGTTTTCGCAGGCGCCGCAGCCGCGGCATTTGTCGGGGTTGACGACCGGGCAGGGGACGTCGCCGATCATGTGCTCCTCGATGGCGTTGTAAGGACAGTATTCATCGCAGACCATGCAGTATTCGTGGTCGGCCCATGCAAGGCAGCGTCCTTTTTTGACTTTGGCGATGCCGATCTGCGTGACGTGTTTCTGTTCGTGGGTGAGGGTCCGGATGGCGCCGGTCGGGCAGACCTGCGAGCAGCGGTTGCAGGATTCTTCACAGGTGCCTTCGTCGAAGACCAGCTCCGGCATGGCCAGTTCGGTGAGGGAGCCGCCTTTTTTGACTTTGATGATGCCGGTCGGGCAGGCGCTGACGCAGGCGTAGCAGCGGGTGCAGGTTTCTGCAAATTGGTCATTCGCGCCCGGCGGTAGGACGGATTTTTTTTCTTCGGTTTTTCCAATCATTGGAAGAATCGCAGCGGCTCCGGCGCCGATGCCGCAGCCCGCGAGGAACTGGCGGCGGTCGCGGCGGAAGAATTTCCGGGTGTTTTTGAGGTTGAGCAGGTCGAAGCTGTAGCCGAGCGGGCAAAGGTGCGTGCACCAGACCTGCGGCTGAAACAGGCTGAGGACCAGGAAGAGCGGGATCAGCAGGCCCGGGATCCATGCGGCGGCGCTGTGCCACGCTCCGAGGCGGCTGACGGTGGAGAGCGGATCCAAGAACAGCAGCAGCGGAATGCCGACGGCCGACGAGGAAAGGACGGTCCAGAAAACGAACGCGTTGAGGCGGAACGGCAGGATCCGTTTTTTGAGGCTGATTTTCTGCGGCAGGCTGTAGAGCGTGCCGAGCGGGCAGATCCACTGGCAGAAAAAGCGGCCTTTAAACATCGCGAGCAGCAGGACGGCGAGCGGCGGAATCAGCCAGAACAGCCCGAGGTACCACGTGCGCTGGGCAATCGATTCGGCAATCAGCGCCAGCGGGCTGAGTGCCGGAACGGCCCGTTCCATCCAGATGGGCAGGGGGCCTCCGATGATGAAAAACAGGGCGGCGGCGAGCAGGAGCAGGCGGACGATCCATCGGGCTGTTTTCATAGAAGTATTCCTTTTCTGGAAACTAACGCAAACGATAGCGGAATTATTTTTGAGCCTGAATCATGAAATATTTTTTCTTTTATAAAATAAAAAGCTATCCTCGTCCGTTCGTTACAGATTGTCGGGATTTGCCCGCAGCTGCCTGCGGGTTGGTTTGTGTTTGCCGGAGGTGTTTTAACCAGGGTGGGGTGACGTATGCATCAATACCGTTTGACGGTTCTGCTGGGGTTTATTGTGTGTTTCTGTTCGCTGGCTCAGGATGAATTCGATCGTCCGCCGTTGAGCAGTGAGGAGCGGGCGGCACGGCGCGCGCAGTTTATGCAGATGATGCAGAACCGGATGGGCGGGGGCGTTTCGCCGGATCGCGATGCAGCTGTTGCAACGCAGCGTCCGGCCGAAGGCGGGGAGCTGGAAACCGCCCGGAAGCCGGCTCCTGATGCCTCGCAGACCGCAGTGAACTGGGAAAACGTGACTCTGAAGGACTGCATCGAGGTGCTCTGCCGTGACCTCGGCATGGAATTCGTCATTTCTCCCTCCGTGAATGTCTCCCAGGAGGTCAGTGTCCGGGCCGGCGACGTGACCAACTGGTCGAAAGCTGATAAGGAAGAACTGTTCGATGCCATTCTGGAAACCGCCGGCGTGCAGCGGGTGCAGCGCGGCCGCGTCTGGGTGTTCTCGCCCTCCGATATCCGTCCGGTTGTTGAAGCCTTTACGGATGAGAAATACGGTGACGGCAAGCCGGTGATCGGCGTCATCAAGCTGAAAAGCATCGACGCGTCACAGGCTGAACAGTTCCTGAACACCGTCGGCGGCAAACCCGCCCGCGTCTTCGCCATGAAGGGGTCGCGAATGATTCTCGTGCTGGGCACCCAGCAGTTCCTCAACCAGATGGAGGAACTGGTGAAGATGATCGACTTTCCGGCCGGTCTCGTCTGTCCGTTTCCGCTGGAATACGCGTCATCGGATGACATTGCCAAGGAACTGGCCTCAATCTTTAACGGCCGGACCGGCGGCGATGGCGATGCGATCCGGTTCATTTCGGTGACGCGCCTGAATATGGTGGTCGCTCACAATGTCCCGGAAGGGATGATGGATGAAGTGACGCACTGGGTGGCCCTGCTCGACCGGTTCGACGACACCAACGACCGCGTAACCCGCGTCTACCGCCTGCAGGTGATCGACGCCGACACCATCGGTAAAACGCTCGATTCCCTCTATTCAACGCTCTACAAACAGACACAGACAAAAAGCAAGCAGACGTCGACCACTGCCGCTGCAAAAAAGAACACCTCCGCTTCCAATGCCGCCGCAAAAAACAACGGCAAACCGGCGGCCAAGTCCCAGCCGTCTTCTGTATCCAAAGCCTCTTCGTCCTCGTCTCCGTCGTCCCCCGATATGGAAGAAGAAGCCGTGATCCTGTCCGATAAGGATACCAACACGCTGATCATCAACGCTACGCCTGATCAGCACCGTGATATTGACCGGACCATTAAAGAACTCGACCGGCCGCGCCGCCAGGTGCTGGTGGAAACCGTGCTGGTCGAAGTGACGCTGGATAAAGGCCTGAATTTCGGTGTGGAATGGGCTCTTTCGCAGGGCATTTCTGTTCAGGGCAATGTGGCGCAGTCATTCAACCGGAATAATATTGCCGACAACAACGACGGCTTTTCCTATCTGCTGCAGTCCAGTTCCGACAAACTGGCCTTTATTCAGGCGGCCGAAAACGATGATCGCCTTCATGTCCTTTCTTCACCGACCGTTCTGACCCGCGACGGAATGGAGGCGGAAGTCTCTTTCGGTAAAGAGGTCCCGATTCAGGAAAAAAGCACCTCCGGTACCAGCAGCACCCGCGATACATATTCATATAACTACATGGATGCCAAGATGACCCTGACGGTTACGCCGGTGATTGATGACAACAAGATGGTCACCCTGAACATCACGCAGGTTCTGCGCCAGATTCCGACCGATTATGAA
>JBFWJN010000138.1:0-8620 GCA_050253185.1 Kiritimatiellales bacterium
CCGGACAAATCACCGTTAAAGACTACTGCATCAGCATCGGCAACAGCATCTACTGGCTCGAACCGGGAGAACAACTCGAATCCCCGCGCTTCATGATCGCCCTCACCACCGATGAAATCGGATCGGGCGGCAACAAAATGCTCCAGACCTATACCGACATCCTCGTGCGCGAAAAACTCATAGAACCGAAAAAAACCGACGCAATGCCTGCCTGGTGGTTCTCGCCGATCTGGTGCAGCTGGGGCGACCAGCATACCCACCTCGACAGCGCCGACGTCGTCTCCACCGCCTTCACCCAGAACATGCGCAAACAGGCCGCCGACGCCATCTGTCCGGCCTTCATCGATCGTGTCGTCGACCGCATTGCCGAACACGAACTGCCCGTTCGGACTCTGCTCATCGACGACCGCTGGTACACCCACTGGGGCGACATGGAAGCCGACCCGAAAAAGTTCCCCGACTTCCGCGGCTACATCGACTCCCTTCACGATAAAGGCTTCAAAGTCATGGCGTGGGCCAGCATCTGGCGCGCCTCCCCGGAATCCAAACTTTACAAAGAACATCCCGAATGGTTCCTCGTGCATCATTATGACCGCGACCGCCATAATGCCGACGACACCGACATCGCCGCCTTCGACTTCTCCAACCCGGAAGCCGCCGATGCTTTCCTCGACGAACTGCTGACCCGTCTGCTCTCCGACAAACCCGGCTGCTACAACCTCGACGGCATCAAATTCGACTGGCCGTTTCTTATCCCGCACAACTATGCCTATGCGGACCGCCGCTGGGTGGGGAAGGAAAACACCACCTACAAAACGCAGAAAATGATCTACGACAAAGCCAAGCAGGTCAAAAGCGATGCACTGATCATTGGCGTCACTCCGCATCCGTTCTTCCAGGACGCGCACGACATCATCCGCACCTATGACGTCTCCACCTACGACATCCGGGTGCATATGGAACGGGCCGATTACATCAAAGCGCTCTGCCCGGGCATGCCGGTGGCGATGGACGAACACGTCTTCTATCAGAACTTCTTCCGGTACATGGAAGAAGGCTCGAAAAAAGGCATCCCGATGATCTACAATCTGCTGCGCTTCAATGGGGACGGCCACGCCTATACGGACGAGGACTATCAGAAGCTCAAGGAAATTCTGGATGCCTATGTCCAGTCGGTGCCCGCGTTGGAAACATACTTGAAAACGCAGTCATCGTTTTAATGTAAACCTTCAGGAATGCAGAACATGGCCGACAGAAACCGACTCCCTCGATATCAGAAGTTCGCCTGGGGAATGGGCGGGATGACCAATGACCTGATCAATGTGATCAGTGTATTGGCGATCCCGATTTATTCGATTGCACTGGGTGTCAACCCGGCCCTTATTGGCATTGCGCTGACCATTCCCCGTCTGTGGGACGCTTTCAGCGACCCGATTATGGGATACTTCTCCGATAATTTTCGCAGTCGCTGGGGACGCCGTCGCCCACTGATCCTGCTGGGAGCCGTACTGCTGTGTATTACCTTTCCGCTGCTGTGGATGCCTAATCCAAATTGGAGTCAGAATGTCCTCTTCGGATATTTTCTGCTGATGCTCATCGGCTACTACACGGCGTATACCGTCTGGAGTGTTCCGTGGAATGCGCTCGGGTTTGAAATGACGCCCGACTACAATGAGCGTACCCGTGTGCAGGCCTGGCGGTCGGCCTTTGCCGTTTCGGCTGGTCTGTTCATTTCGTGGACTTATAAACTCTGCTTCCTGTTTAATAAAAATGAAGTCATCGGTGCACGATATGTCGGAGTCCTGATCGGTCTGGTGCTGTTAATAACAGGAATGGCCTCCGCTTTTTTCTGTCGCGAGCGATCCGAAGCGCAGAAACAGGAAAAGATCAAACTGATCCCGGCGTTTACGACGACCATGAAGAACAAGCCGTTCCTGATGGTCTGTGGTACCGTAGCTTTGTTTATCGTCGGATTCTTTCTGGTTCAGCCTATGGCGATCTATGTGAACATCTATTATGTGTTCCGGGGCGCGGAGAACGCCCGTAATGCGGCCTCGGTCGTGACCGGCCTCGGCGGTATGCTCGGTGCAATTCTTGGATTAATATCCATTCCGGCGATCTCCGGTCTGGCTACGCACTGGGGCAAGAAAAAAACCTTGTTGCTGGGGCTGGCCCTGACCGCGCTCAGCCTGCTTTCACAAGTCGTCACCTTCACGCCGACTCATCCGTATCTTCAGCTTGTCTCCTTTATCATCAAGGCGCCGAGTATCGCGTTCATCTGGCTTATTATTCCTTCCATGATTGCCGATGTCTGTGATGTCGATGAGCTGAATACCGGCCTGCGGCGCGAAGGAATGTACGGTGCGGTTTACGGCTGGATCCTGAAGATCGGCGTTTCGGTGGGACTGTTTCTCAGCGGTTTTATCCTCACCATGGCCGGTATTGAGCCATCTGCGGAAACTCAGTCTGCCGAAGCGATTCGTAACCTGCGCATTCTCTTTTCCACCGTGCCGTTTATCTTTACGCTGGGGGCGGTTTTTCTGATCGCCCGCTATCCGTTAACCGAAGCAAAAGTACAGTTCCTTAAAGGGAAATTGAATCAGAGGAAACAACCGTAAATGATAGAGAGATTTTGTTGCGGTCAGGCGTGATTGTTATCAGCAGTCAGCTACCGCTGAAATCCTGAATTCGTCGGCGCTCCTCCTGCTCGCTGCGAAAGCCGATGTCTTTCCATTTCTGCAATTCGTCGGCGGTGAGCCCGGCGCAGTGGGAGCGGTAGTCGGTCGGGGTCATGCCGATGGCGTGTTTGAAGGTGTTGGCGAAATACTGGCTGCTGCTGAAGCCGCACTCGAAGGCGATATCGATCACTTTGATGTCGGTTTCCCTCAGCAGTGTCTTGGCCCGTTCGATGCGGATACGGGCCAGGTATTCCATCGGCGTACCGCCGGTGAGTTTCTGAAAAATCGTGTTCAGGCGGGTCCGCTGGACCCCACACCGTTCCGCCATTTGTTTGAGCGTCCACTGCTGATCGCAGTCGGATGACAGTTCCGTCAGCAGCGTCTGCACTTTCCTTTCGGACCATGAATAGACGTCGCTGTTTACCGCTTCTCCCTGAACGATTCGCTTCAGTTCAATCAGGACGATGCGGAGCAGGCTGACGGACTGTGTCTTCCGGAGTTCGTGGGCGCTTTGCAGTTCATGAATCAGCGAGGGCATCAGCCAGCGTATCGCCGGCGTGGCCCGGAAGGCGTGTCGGGATGTGCTGCAGAATGTCTGGCTGAGTATTTTCATTTCCGTCGGACTGAATCCGAAGCGTTCCTGGAACCGAAACTGTTTCTGCGGGGTCGGATAGTCTTCTTCCAGGTGAAACAGAATATGCCAGACCGTGTTGTCGGGTTCCGCCGGATTCAGGCTTCCGTGCACCTGCCACGGTAGCGTGAAAAAAATGGTTCCGGATTCCACTTTTTCCGGAACGCCCTCCACCATCCATTCCATCATCCCTTTTTCAATGTAGGTGATTTCCATTCCGCGGTTTTTGTGCGGCGTCAGTTCCTTGCACTGGAACCGGCCGTAGCTGGTGATTTCTTTCATTTTGGAAGTTTGTCATATTGTATAGAATATACCACACGTAAATTGACCGGAATAAAATTGGGGTTGGCGTATAAAAGATTAAATTAATTAAGCGGTTATGGGTCAGATCTACTGCGAGTCAGATCTGATTGGAACGTAAAAGCTGAGGTGTGTGGTGGAAAAGATATCCAGCACGTATCAGGACGGGAAGTCCTGTAAAAGACTCTGTCATATTGACAGGGCGTTTGTTTGTGTCCCGGAGCGGCAGTGGATGTATTCCCATCATCCGAGTATTACTGCTTTCAACGGGATTTATTATGCGATCTGGTCAAACGGCCGGCTTAATGAAGATGATGCAGGGCAGCGTGTTCTGATCTGTTCTTCCTGCGATGGACTCAAGTGGTCTTCTCCAACTCCTTTGGTAGGCAGCCTTCCAGGCAAACATTCTGAGCTCGTTTTGACAGCCGCAGGATTTTATCAGAATAATGGGACTCTGGTCGCGTATATCGGCTCGTACGAGTATAAAAAAGAACACTTGGAGGCCGGCGTTCGTAAAATCGGGGACCGCGGTCATCAGGATACAAATCTCTTGGCGGTGACCACCCAAAACGGAACGGATTGGACGGCTCCGGTATCACTTGATTTGCCGATTATTCCCAATCACGGACCGCAGCGCATTGCGAATGGCCGTCTGATTATCAGTGGTAATACATCCTTTCCCTATACGGACAATCCGGACGGTCTTTCCGGGTGGACGATGAGCGGTATCTATCCGGCATCCATGCAGGATTCGATTTGTGATGACTCGGAAACATTCTGGGAAATCCAAAAGCTGCAGGGCTGGCCGACGGCGCTGTGTGAGGGATCTTTCTATCAGACGGATGATGAGTCTTTGCATTTGCTGCTGCGAAGCGGCGAGCCACGTCTCTGGCAAAGTTGCAGTGATGATGCCGGAACGGGCTGGTCCAAACCGATTCCCTCAGAGTTTCCGGACAACGGTTCAAAATTTCATTTTGGACGGTTGCCGGACGGCCAGTTCTATTATGTCGGAACGCCGGAGCCGGAGCCGTGGGGCGCCCGTACCCCGCTGGTTCTGTCTGTTTCAAATAATGGAAAACTTTTCAACCGGCACTGGATTCTGGGGGATGACGAATATATCCGCCGTCAGGATGGCATGCACAAGGGCGGGCAGTATGGTTATCCCCACACATGGGTCGCCGATGGATATCTGTTTGTCATTTTTTCCCGCATGAAAGAGGCCATTCAGGTGCTTCGTATACCGCTTGATGAATTGACGTGATAACGATCTTACATTTGCCGATGAGGGGTCGGCGGAATGAGAAGGGAATCCTAAACAGAGGAGGACATAGAATGAGTGGTCAGAAAATAAAAATGGCATGGTTGGGTGCCTTGTTCGGGTTGCTTGCAATTCATGCAGTGAATGCATCAGTCATCATCTATTCAGATGACTTCAGTGGAGACGGATCTTCCAGCCTGATCGGAACGACGCCGGATACTGCCCCGGGTGGCGAAGTCTGGCAGGGGTTGACTAGCGGAGCCCAGTGGACGACAGATGGCGCCATTACAAATGAAGCGGATCAGTCCAGGATTGCATATCTTGATTTTACGCCGGAGACAGGGAACGTCTATACGCTGACGGTTGATGTAACTCATATCAACAAATTGAGGGCCTTTTATTTTGGTTTTCTCACTGATACGCCGGCGGAAGGAGAGAGCTTTTTCACGACGGGCATGGCTTCGCCGTGGATGCGTATTCAGGGAAATGGCGAGACCTGGGCGATGATTACGGGAAGCGGTGGTTCCGGCCAGACGGTTGCCGCCAGCGGGTATACCGGACAGAGCAATACCATGGAAATTATTTTGGATACAACGGGAGTAAACTGGTCGGTTGACTGGGTGCTGAACGGATCAAGCATTCAGACTTATACCTACGCAGCGAATCCTGCGATACTGTCCGTGGGTTTTGGACGGCTTCGTGAAGGAACCTATGATGTCGACAGTTTTGAGCTGTCTGTGGTTCCTGAGCCGGCTTCACTGTCGCTGATTGTTGTCTGCAGCACATTGCTGATGATCGCTCGCCGTTCAATAAACTTTTAAATTGTTTTGGCCGTCCCCGGAGTAAGGCCTTCGCAGGAGACCTGCCTTGAATGAATGGGCTGGACTTGCCGGGCCTTGGGACTGGTCTGCCCGTAAACTGTGAGAAGGAAGTGTATGCCGCTCTTATTTGACATGCCCTATGATCAGCTGGCGACGTATGCCGGAACCAATCCGTGCCCTTCGGATTTTGATGCATACTGGGATGCCGCATTGCAGGACGTGCAGTCCAGGGATCCCTGTGTCGAAATCATCGAGACGGATGACTTCAATGTTTCCGGTGTTACATGTTCACATCTCTGGTTTACGGGCGTTGGCAGTGCTCGCATTCACGCCCGTCTTTTGCGGCCGGAACGAGCCGGGGCGCCGACCCCGGCAGTTCTGATGTTTCATGGATATTCCGGCAGCTGCGGCGACTGGATGGGCAAGCTTGGGTACGCGTTAGCGGGGTTCACGGTGGCGGCGATGGATTGTCGCGGGCAGGGCGGGCTGTCCGAAGACTGTGGCGGAGTAAAAGGAACCACATTGAACGGGCACATTATTCGCGGGCTGGATGACGCGCCGGAAAAGCTTTTGTATCGTCAAATTTTTCTCGATACGGTCCAGTTGGCCCGGGTCATTATGAGCTTTCCATCTGTGGACGAAACGCGCGTCGGGGTTAAAGGCGGCAGTCAGGGCGGAGGATTGGCGCTGGCCTGTGCCGCACTGGAACCGCGGATCAAAAAAGCAGCGGTCAAATTTCCATTTTTGTCGGATTACCTGCGAACATGGACCATCGATCAGGCTAAAGATGCCTATGCGGAGTTGCGGGAATTTTTCCGCCGTCATGATCCGCAGCATAAACGTGAAACCGAAATTTTTACCCGGCTTGGCTATATCGACATTCAGAATCTGGCACCCCGGATTCAGGCGGAGGTGCTGATGGCCACCGGGCTGAGCGACACCATCTGTCCGCCTTCCACACAATTTGCCGCATACAACAAAATCAACTCCAGCAAACAGCTCGAAGTCTATCCGGACTTCGGTCACGAATTTTTGCCGGGGTTCAGGGACAGGGTTTTCCGGTTTTTACAGGAGCTTTAGCAAAGAGGAGTACAATATGAAAAAAACAGGTTGGATTAGATTATTCATTTTGGCAGGGATTGCCCTGACCGGTTTTTCTGAAACCGTGTATCAGGACAATTTTGACGGAGACGGAAAGCAGCCGCTGGTTGGAACCGTTCCGGATATCAGCACCGATGGGGCCGCATGGATCGGTTCAGATCAGGGTGCGCAGTGGATGAGCAACGGCCGCATGGAGTCGGCGGAAAATCAATCCTGCTATGTGCTTCTTCCATTCACACCGTTTGCCGGCAAGGTTTACAGGCTTGACGTGGATGTCGCCCGAATTGGAACGACTCATCGTTTTGATGCAGGGTTCTTGTCGAAAGAGGTCCCTTCGGGCGGCAGCTTTACCGATGTTGCCGGTCTTGCCTCGCCGTGGGTGCGTCTGCAGTCGAACGGAGAGGTCTGGGCAATGGTCTCGAAATCCGGCGGTCCGGGCCAGCTTTCCAAGGTGAACGCGGCACGTACTCACACCTTGCAGATTGTTCTCGATACGACGGGAGAATCCTGGACGGCCGAGTGGACGTTGGATGGAAAGTCCGGGGTGCGCCACGAATATAAGAAAAATCCAGAGATTCACTATGTTGGATTTGGGCGCTTCCGGCAGGGAACATTCCATGTATCCCGCCTTGCTCTTACGGTTACGGATACCGAGTAAATAATGGAAAACTTTTTTTTCAGAGTGCCTGTTCTTCTGCTGCTTTTCAGCACCATTGCCGCGGCAGAGACGGTGTTGTATCAGGAGACGTTCAGCGGCTCTTCCGGCGAGTTTCTCGCGGGAAAGAATCCGGATGTTGCATCCGGTGCCGAAACGTGGATGTCTCTGACCAATAATGGGCCGTGGATGGCGGATGGCAGCACAGAGGGGAGCGCATCCATTGTGCGCGGAGCTCTGCTGCCGTTTTCTCCGGAAGACGGGGATGTTTATACGCTGACCATGGATATGGATCCGTCTGCGGGAAGCCGCTGGTTTGAGCTGGGCTTTACATCGTCCTCGCGCACAGATCTGAATTTTACATCGCCCACCGCCGGAGCCGCGGCGTGGCTGTATCTCAAAGCGGAACGCACTAATTCGGCGGTTGTCGGAGGAGGAACCTTTACTTCGCTGAATGACGGCCAGCAGAATTTCAGCGGGTCTGCAGAATTGGCCGGGCCCGTGTCTGCCAAAATTGTTTTGGATACCACCGCCGATGCCTGGTCGGTCGAATGGTTCCTGAATAATACAAGCATCCGGAATTATACCTTTGCCACCAATCCGGTTATCAACTATGTCGGATTTACCAGGCATTACAGCGACACATCCGGACAGGTTGATAATTTTCTGCTGACTGCAGAAAACCCCGGCAGTTCTGCCGAGTTGCCTTTGTTTCATCTGACGAAACCATCCTCCGGCGATATTTTGCCCTGGGACATGAACGAATTAAGTCAGGTTCCCGTCACCTATCCGGCACCGGACTTCAAAGCGGAAGCTGCTCCGGGCATTACGCCGCTTTTTTATGACGGCGAAATCTATACCGGCATGACCACGCGCGTCTTTGCCTGGGTGGGTATTCCAACCAACGGTCCGGGCCCTTTTCCGGGAATGGTTCTCGTTCACGGCGCCGGCGGGACAGCCTATCAGGATTGGGTGCAGCTCTGGATGGATCGCGGCTATGCCGCCATCGCCATGGACACCGCCGGGCAGATCCCGGTTCATCCGGACGGAGCCACCACCGGTTGGGTGCGGCATGACTACGCCGGACCGGAAGGCTGGGGCGGTTACACTCAAATTCACAAAGCAATTACCGAACAGTGGATGTACCACGCAGTGTCAGCCGTCGAGCGAGGACAC
>JBFWJN010000139.1:0-8569 GCA_050253185.1 Kiritimatiellales bacterium
TTGTCATAAAATGAGCTGCAATTTTTACCAGAATGATTCCTGCGATTATCCATCCAATAATTTCTATAAATTTGTATCGCATAAGAAAGGGTTATTATGAAGTTTGATATTCAGGTGTATTTAGAGAGAGTATCGAAGCGGTTTTTAATTTTTTCCCGAGTGTTTCTTTTAGTGTCTATTGTATTTTTTCTAACGTCTTTTTTTGTTACAGATCATTCGCTCAATATGGCTCTCTTCATTTTTACCATGATGTCCGGATTTTCTTTTTTCCTTTTTTCGGCGCTTTCTTTGGTATTTTATCCGCGTAAGTGATTTATTTCGGCATGTAGCGGGAATCTGGATTTTCGACGGGTTCGTCTTTGGGGGCGTAGGGTTCCCATTCCTGGGGGATTGTTTTCCCGTTTCGGGTGGATGGTGGTTGCTTGGGTGGTCGCAACTCTTCAGGGAGATCATCGAGTTTTTCGCTGATTTCTTCGAGTAGTGCGACCACTCGGTTGACTCTGAAAATCCAACGAGTAATCAGAACTCCGATGATGAAGGCAATGACAGGCCAAACGATGAAAACAAATACAAAAAATTCTTCCATGTTTTACCCTTTTGATTCCTGTTTTGTACCTAATGGATCGTCGTATTTCTTTTTTATGAAGTTATAGAGGGTTTGAATTTTTTCCTGCGACGTTGCGCCTTCTGGTTCTGTTGGATATTTTTTTTTAAAGAAAACCAATGCACAGGCAATTGCTATGGATGAGATGAGAATGAATCCTGCGAAAGGCACAATGTTCTTCATTGCCTTTGCTAAAGCTGTTGTTTCTGGGGCCTGTGCTGTTTTTTCTGCCCGTTTTATTGGAGCATTATAGTTTTCGGCTTTTATGAGATTGGGCGGATTGTTGGTACGGGCTGTTCGAATGGTGTAAGGTTGGGGCTGGATTGTAGGCTTTTGGGCCGGTGCGGCATAATTTCTTATTGGAGATATTGTTTTTGCTGGCTGGTGGCTCGGTCGAAATCTTTTGTTTTTGTAATCGCGCTTTGACTCGATACAGATACCTTGATTATTGAACGTTTCTGTTATTTTCGAATCCGGTGTTTCGAAGAACAGAATTTCCATTTTGTCCGATTTGGCTCTGCCTGTCGGCTCGCCGTATTTTTGGATCGACTGTTCAATTGTAGAGCCTTTATCAGAATAACTTGCAACAGAGTACAAAAGTATCCCTGTGATTAGAAGTTGTCCTAACTGATTCATAACTTATAAAGCTGGTTGCATGGTTATTTTTTAAATACAGTGCAGATGTCGGAAAAGTTGATTATCCCGCCTTGGCGGATGCGTCTCTCTTGTCTTGGGCGTCTTGTTCTGTTTCGGAGTTTGTGAAATAGTTAAACTCAGGTGGCCAGATCAGTTTTTTTCCGTGCTGTTTTTTTGCTTCAATGTAGGTTTCGACTAAGACGGCAACAATCTGTCCTGCTGGTATTTTCATATTATTAGCAAGCTTTTCCAGTGCCTTCTTGTCCTCTTCTGAGAGCCTATATGACTGAGTTAATTTCATCGTGAGGACACTTTATTACCTTTCCCCAGAAAAAAAATTGAAAAAGATGTTTACATAAGCATCTATCAGATGCTATTGGTCTTTCGTTTTCAACAGATGCTAATGTAAACGAGGCCCTTGGTGAAAAGTTCGATAAGTTCTCAAAATGTTCCGAACACGAAGCCCCTGCGGTACGTGCTGCGCGATTCCTACGAGGCGAAACGTCTGCTTTTGCAGCGTTCTTCCGATTGGTCATTGGACTGGACCAACGAACACACACAGGCCTGTTACGCTTACGCGACGGAGTGTCTGAAAGCCTCAATTCTCGGCTATGCCTTTCCTGCAGTGGTTTCCTCTGTTCGCGATGACGAATTGGTCGGGGCAGGGGTAGACGCTTATTTCGCGCAGTCCAGCGCGCTTCCTTGGCATGTTGCATACTGGAAACATAATGATCTCTGCGACGATGCCTTTGTTTCTGCGGTTCAGGCCGTCCTTTCGGCCCGTCAAAGCCCGCTTCCCGAATCTCCCGTACCCGTTCAAATCAATCAAATGGAGTTGGCGATATGATTACGACCTGCCCGATTTGCGACGGCGTAATGACGATCTGTCATCAGAACTACGTTTGTACTGTCTGCGGCTTTTCCATGGCCATTTCCGGGCCGAATACCACTGAGCCTGACCCTGAACGGGACGAAAACGATTTTGACCGGTGGTACCGGTCGCAAAAGGAATCTCGCGGCGCGGTTGCTGCGGGTGGCTGTTAATACGAAAGGAGTAAATCATGGAAGGCATCATCTGGATGTGTAATCAGGGGTTGGTTCAGGATTGCGGATCGTTTCAGGATTCGGATACCGGCGAAGTGAAAGCATGGGCAAAGCTGGCCTATTTTGGCGGTCTGGCGTCGCTGACGATCTCGCCCGAAGACCTCAAGAAAATCGCTCCGTTCAAAGGGAAGATGGTTTCCTGTTCAGGCCGACTCGAGCACGAAATCAAAAAGGGTTCCGGCAAGGAATCGACCCGCTTCTGTGTCGATGAGGTCAAAGCAATCTCCAAGTAACCGGGGAAGGGGGCCTTTCCGGCCCCCTGAATTTTCATCATGACCGATATATTCAAAACCCTGTTTGCTTCATTTCTCTCGGCGCTCCCGTCTTTCGCGGGGTCGCTCTGGGTGTCGGTTCGTACGAACTGGCTTCTGTTCGTGATATTGGCCGTAGGGCTGGTTGTTATTTTTCGGAACAAGATTTCCCGGAGTCTTCGTCAATGAATCGCCGGGGTTCCATTTTCTCTTTTCTTCTGGTGCTGCTGGCCGCTGCCGGTGCCCATGCCGAGACTGTTGAAATGTCCTTCACGGTTCCGGACCTGTTCTCATGGATCACCCTTGGAATGATGATCGGCTGCGGCTTCTTTTTTCCTCTGGCTGTGGCCGCTGCCATACGAAAGGGCTTGAAGTCTGAATAATTTGCGGAGTTCGGGTGCTGTCCGAACTGAAAAAGGCGCAGGGTGCGCCGAAAAACGGGCGAGGTGCCCGAAAAAACAATGAGCCGAAAGGCTCGGAAAGGTAAGGAAATATGAACAAAATTACGAAAATGATTCTCACTGTAGCGCTGATGCTTCTCGGCATTACAGTTTCTGCTCATGCAGAGGTGGATACCTCTGCTCTGGAGTCAATCGTTGCTGATTGCTCCGCGTGGATCGCGTATGGCGTGACCGGGTTTCTGACTCTCGTCGGTGCCGGCCTGACCATTGTCGGTGCTTCCTGGGTTTACCGGAAGGTGAAGAAGGGCCTTAACGCTGCGTAAGGTGCTCCGATGACGGAACTCGAACTCCTGCAAGAAATATCCGTCAGGCTCATCACACTGATTAACGTCGGTGTGTGGGCCTGTCGGCTCCTTTGTGTCGTCATCGGTCTGCTGGTTGTACGTCTGATTACATTGAGGAGTCCGGTTTGATGAAACGCCTGATTCTTTTTTGCCTATGGGCTGCCGCTGTTTTTATCCCGGTGCATACCTTCGCAATTTGGGGTACAACAATGTATGAGGATGGCGTTGGGTTTACGAAAGTTAAAGTTCTTGTTTCGGGCTCTTCTGGGACTCGTGATGGGATCCCGTTTTATTCATATGCCGGTGATGCTCCCGGTGCTGATAATGTGATGTATAGGGACGAACATCCCATTGGTGAGATACATTTTTATACGACTGATACGAAATTTTGGATATGTTATGTTTTTGGAGATACTCCGGATCTAGATGACGGCATCGAATATGAGGATTATAATCCTGAGCCGGAACCGGATCCCGGAATCGATTATCATTGGAAGATTACGGTACATAATAATTCCGTCTCTAATTACACGTATGAATGCAGCGTCAAAAGTTATGATTTGGGTTGGCAACGTTATGGTGGCGGGGATTTTGTTGTTCCAGCGGGAACCACCGTTGTTAATGAGTTCAGTATTCCCGGTTCGTATGCCTCTGAGCTGAGTTCTCTTGGTTACAGTTATTACTTTGATCCATATGACAATCCCACTACTTTGGTCTCTGATTTTGGTCAACCTGACCATTATACAGAGATTGATATTTTGATTGTTTTTCCTTCTGAAGCGGAGCCTGTTCCGGACCCTGTTCCTGATCCGGAAGATCCTGATCCAGAACCTGACCCGGACCCGGAAAATCCAGATCCTGACCCCGATCCGGCGGACCCTTCGCCGACACCTACGAATACGGTTTCCATCGACTACGCCGCCTTTCAGGCCGCAATGGAAAATGCACTTGCCAATCGGAATCTGTCTCAGTCTGAAATCCAGCAGGTAGTGAATGAAGAGCATACGGATACTCGAAATGCAATCCGCGAAGAGCTCACCGATACCCGTAATAAGATCGGTACAGAAGAGTCAGCGACCCGTGACGTGATGAAACAGGAGGGGGTTTCTCTTCGTAATCTTTTGAATGATGAATTCTATGATACTCGCAAAATGATTTCTCAGGGGGGAGTCGATATTGTTGATGCGCTCAAGAGCGAGGGCAAGAAGACCCGTGACCAAATCGACTCTACAGGGATGTCTATTGTCGATTCCGTGAATGGTCTCGGCGGTTCCATTTCCAATCTATCCGACAGTGTCTCCGGGATTGGTTCGAATTTTAATTCTGCTGTCACGAACCTTATGGGGGAAGGTGATATTGACTTCGGCTATAACGGTCCTTCTGATCCTGACGGGTTTGATATAAATGAGCTCGGGGAGGGGCAGGGCCTTTATGACAGCGGTTCCGCTGCGGTGAATGATGCCTCTGACACAATTGGCTTTTTTGAAAACTGGCTTGGATCATTCTTTTCTCTGCAGCTTCCCAGCGGCTTTGGTTCGGCTTCTCAGATCACGCTGGATTGGTCTGGCGGATCTCCTCCCGCTCATGTTGCCATGATTGAGTCGTTTACGATTGATATTTCAAGCTGGCCGCTGTCTTTGATTCGCAATATCGAGCTATTTTGTCTGTCCGTTGGAGTGGTCTTTCTCGGACTCCGTATTTACAAATCCACATGGTAGGAGCAGGACATGTCATTTCGAGATTTGTTTGCAGGAATTCTTTCATGGCTTAAATTGGCCGATACTGCCGTTAAGCATATTATTTCATGGGCATTGAATCATATCTGGGTATTGATCTTTCCATTCGTGGCCGTTTTTAAGCTTGTTTTTGATCTGCTGCGCACTCTGTCGGATAAGCTCGTTTCTGCGTTCAGTGCGATACAGTTAAGCGGAATGTTTCAATACAATGGCAGTACGGCTTCCTTTGGTGATTTGATGGCTTTTTTTAATTCATTCATTCCATTGGACGAACTTATGGTGGCAGGGATGGGGCTCTTTGTTTTCTGGATGGCCTGCCTGCTGATTCGCACGATTAAAGGTATCAAACAAACGATACTGTTCTAATGTTTGTAGAATGTTTCAGCGGCCTCATGGGAGGGGGAAAAAGCTTTTACTCGGTGAAGCGTGCAGCCGAGCATATTTCAAACGGCGGGGTGGTTTATTCGAACATTCGGTTTCAGCTCGATCCATGGTTCAACGAAGCCTACGCGGACAAGATGAAAGAATTCTGGATGCCTGAATGCTATGACGGCTGCCGGGTTGAAATGCATAAAGGCGGTCTGTGGCTGCCCTGCATAAAGCGGGAGGGTGACCGAGTCCTTTTTGAGTACAATTCACGGGGTCTTAAGCATTATCTCAGAACAGAACATCGCTGGCCGTATCAGGAGGGGCAGTATCATTACATTCCGGATGAAAGCGTAGGTCCTGATATCTATACCATTCTTCCACAGGGGACGACTTCCCGGCCCGTTATGGTGATTCTTGATGAAGCACTCGACCATTTTGAGAGTAATGGGCAGTCCTCCAGTTCCACGGTGGAATTCCGCTCGTTTCTGCGCCATATCCGTAAGCTTGGAATTAACCTGATATTCATTGCCCAGGACTTCGGCTCACTGGATAAAAAAATCCGGATGCTGACACACTTTGTCTGGCGTTTCCGTGACATGTATACGTGGCCGGTTCCGGTCTTTAATCGTCCTCTTCCGATGCCTTGGCGCGATCATATTATCTGTGAAAAATTTCATCGGTCACAGTTTGGAAAAACTACGGGAGAACCGGTTAATAAAGGAACTTGGCAATGGCGCGACCCGGATGTTTTCGGCTGTTATCAGTCGGTCGCTATGCACAACGTCCGGCTCAAAATGGCCGAAGGGGTTCAGACAGATTTTTCACACATTGAGAAAATAGAGAAAAAGGGGGCTAAAGTGGCACTGTGGGAAAGACTCATTATTTATTCAGCATTGGCTGCATCTTTGTTTTTTGCGGTTCGTTCGCCTGCTGCCAGTGATTCCAGCGAGGTTCAGGCTGTGAAAACAGAAACGGTATCTGCTCCGGAAATGAAGGCGGAACCGGACGGGGATACTGAACGTTTAACCATGTTCTGTTCCGGGGGCTTCGGGGCACTTCCTCAGCTTGGAACAACGAAAGAGGTTTATCGTCTGGGCGATTCGGTGAAGGGCCGCAAGGTGGTTTCGATTTCCGAAGATTCAGTCACGTTAAAAGATCAAATGGGCCGGTCTGAGACCCTCACATTTTAAAGCCCTCTCCTCGCGGGAGGCGCAGACGGTTGACTATGAGCACAGAACGGGAAGCAGGGTGTAAAGCTTCCATGGATGGATTAGAGCGATAGACGATGAAAAACCTGCACAAAAAGAAAAACGGTAATTATCAGGCGCGGATTCGGTTTTCTCCCGATGAAAAGATCATTTACCGGTCGCTTGGCACTCGGAACATACGGGTTGCCCGAAAGAAACTGGATGCGCTTTATACCCGTCTTGAACTGGAGCGGGTGGGCTTGCTGCCATCCTCTGAGAAAAGCCCGGAACTTCTGCCCCTGCAGCTTCGTTATCTTGAAGATTTGTCCATGACTGCCACCAGTGCCGACCATATCCAGCACGTACAGCATCGCCTTAAGACGGTTTCAAAGTTCTGTGCCTGGAAACTCGTTTCCGATGTGAATTCCTCGGAGTTTGTCGGCTGGCGTTCCGGGAAGCGTGATTTGATGCCGAAAACCCTGAACGATTATCTTTCTGCGTGGAATTCGTTCTTTGGCTGGCTCGTGGATAACGGCCATGCTTTCGAAAATCCCTTTCAGAACGTCAAACGGATACCGGTGAGGGGACGTGTCTCATTTCGCCGCCGCGCCCTCACAGACGAAGAAATAACGGAACTGCTGCAGCTCCCTGAAAGACGAGCGCTGTATCTGACCGCACTGTCCACCGGTCTGCGTCGTGGAGAGCTTTCCAAGCTGCAGGCCGCAGATTTTATTTTTGATGGTCCGTCGCCGTATATTCGGCTTCGGGCGGAGATAACCAAAAACGGGAAGGAGTCCATTATGTACCTGCATCAAGACCTTTTGCCGGAGCTTGGGTTTGTCCGGCAGCTTAAACCCTCGGCATCAGTTTTTCCGCTGCTGCATCCTCGTGTTTTTCGCCGGGATTGTAAACGAGCCGGCATCAAAACAGAAATTGCCGGCCGTCGTGTAGATTTTCATGCCTTGCGCTATACCTTTTGCACCCGGCTGGCCCGTTCCGGTATCAGTCCACAGGTCGCTAAAGAGCTCATGAGACATTCTGATATGCGATTGACCACCGGTGTTTACACAGATACCGGACTCTTGGGCGTTGAAAAGGTTCTAACACTGCCGAGTCTGGTGAATCCGCCCCAAAATCCACCCCAAAAACAACCGAAAACCGCCCCAAAAACCTTTAAGTTCAGTCCGGTAGACGTGATGATGAAACTTGCGGAAGTACTTGATATTGAAGCGGAAACGATGGTCGAAACTTTTTCCGAACTGGTGGAGGTAAGGGGAGTCGAACCCCTGACCTCTTGAATGCCATTCAAGCGCTCTACCAACTGAGCTATACCCCCAGAAACGGTCAAAAGAGACGGGGGTTATACGTGATGTTTTTTGGAGTGTCAACCATCATTCAGCCTGTTAGTTTTTTATCGTGAAAAAATTCATCAAACTGCTAGTCGGCCTGTTTTTTCTTCCGCTCTGCTGGTCGATGTCTTTAACGGTTTTCCATTTGCTGACGTCTTCCCCGGCCGCGGCATCCGGCTGGGAGGACTGGGCGCTGCCGGCGGGGTTTGGGATTGCGGTACTGGGATTTTTTATTCTACCGCGCCCGTTCCGGACTTATGTGCTGGGGCATGAGATGACCCACGCGGTCTGGGGGCTGCTGATGGGCGCCAAGGTTGGAAAAATGAAGGTCGGGAAAAACGGCGGACACGTGATGCTTTCCAAGAGCAACTTCCTGATTTCTCTGGCGCCGTACTTCTTCCCTTTTTATACCCTCCTGGTTCTTCTGCTCTGGGCCGTGGCCGGTTTTTTTGTAGATTTGATGAATTATGAATTGTGGAAGCTGGCGCTGGTCGGACTGACCTGGGGATTTCACGTCACGTTCACCCTTTATATGCTGAGTCAGCACCAGCCGGATGTGCAGGAGCACGGCCGGCTGTTCTCTTATGT
>JBFWJN010000140.1:0-8515 GCA_050253185.1 Kiritimatiellales bacterium
CACACAACAGTGAAACTGACTATTAAATTGTCGAAAATAACGGTTGTGATACTCCTCCACAGTAGCTGGCAAATCGGGATACCCGACCTCGAGATCCTTAGAGAAAAACCAGGGTTCTTTGGGATTTGCCATACAAATGCACGGATGCTGGCTCAGATAATAGGCTAATGCCGTTGTACCGCACTTTGGTGCTCCAATTATAAAAAAATTTACTTTCATCACCATCCTACCCTTATACCGCAAACTCGACGTTTGCTCATATTCCAGATTAGCCTGACAACATCATCACGCAAAACGATTAGCACCAGCGCATATGCCCCCGCGCCAGCCATAACTTTCACGCCCAGCCCAAGTATGGTAAAATCATTAGGCCTCAAAAGGCCGACAACGAGCCCCATAACGCATGCCGCCACCCCCGGCTTAATCAACCATTTAAGCATATCTACCATAGAGCTCTCCAGACTGCGCATCGCGCTTATGCTGACGATAATAAATCCTATCGCAGTCGCGACCGCTTCCCCGATAAGCAACAGTTTTATGCCCATTCTGAACAAAATGATGATGGATAGCATCGTAAGCACATGCTTTGTGACTTCGCATTTCAAAAAAACGCGTCCCTCACCACATCCTCTTAAAACATCGCTGCATAGGGAAAACATGGTATAGAAAATTCCAGTGACACAGAGGATGCGAAGATAAGGCACAGATGGCAGCCATTTTTCTCCGACCAGAACCACGATCATATTCGGGGCCGCCACAGCCATTCCTGTTAATAAAGGCATAATAGCCACGATTCCCACCCGGAACAATCGGCTGAAAATGCGTAGCATTTCCCGTTTGTTATGCTGATGCTTCGCTAATAAAGGAAATGATAACTGGGATAACATCATTGCCGGAACCTGGGAAAAAAGTAACGTAAAACGTTTCCCTCGCTGGAAATAACCAAGATCGGTTGCGGTATACAGCCTCCCGATAATAACTGCATAAATGTTCTCAAAAACCGTGCGGACCAGCACGGTCAACATAAGGTTGTGCCCAAAGCTGAACATTTCTTTGAAGGCCGTGGTGTCGAAAACCAGACGAACCCTCCACGAAGCTCTTAACCAGTACATGGCAGTAATCACAGCATGCATCACCAGACCTTGAGCCACCAATGCCCATACGCCAAAGCCCTTAAAGGCCATAATAATGCTCACTCCGCCGGAAATAATCACGCCCAGTATCGTAGCCACCGACCGCTTCCTGAATTGCATCTCCTTAAGAAGCATGGCTCCATGCGTCATCTCTAGGCTGCTGAACAAGATAACAAGGGAATTCCACCGAGTAATTGCTGTCAATCGGGGCTCGCTATAAAAATCGGCAATGTATGGAGCGCATAGCCATAAAATTATGAACCCTATTATGCCAAGCGAAATATTATACCACAGCACTGTGCTGATATCAGAATCCGTTACACTAGACCTTTGAACCAGCGCCCCACTAAATCCGCCAAATGCAAGCCGTGTTGCCAGACTGGTAAAGATGGCAACCATCGCTATCAATCCGAATTCTGCCGGAGCCAGAAGACGGGCAAGAATAATGGAAACGACAAACTGAATGCCCTGTTGACCGAATCGTTCGATTCCAATCCACAAGGCACCTGTCGCTGCCTGCTTTTTTAGAGAGCTCATTTAGATTGGCAACGTTTCCGATGGAATCTGGTCCAGAAACAACGAGTTTCTGTCTTTTTCTGATACCAAAAAGCTGAACTTAGACCAATGAATGTCGATATTGGAGTCATTCCTGCGGGTCCCATATTCGTCGCCGGGTGTGTAGAAGTTGTAGCATTTATAGACAAAATCCGCCTCATTACTCAGGACTTAGAATCCGCACGCAAAGCCAAGCTAATGATGATTTCTTCCAACAGTAATAACCGGCAACGCGCATCTGGCTGGCCATTATATCCAATTGATCATCGTTTTCTTCATGCTTTGAACCGAAACAGAAAATCCTGATAGGCCAAAGCAATACCTTCGCGAAGGGGAACCTTAGGTGTCCAGCCCAGCGCATTGATACGTGACGAATCCATCAGCTTGCGCGGGGTACCATCCGGTTTGGAGGGATCCCATTTGATCGTTCCCTTAAACCCGATGACCTCTTTAACGGTTTCCGCGATTTCACGAATCGTTGCTTCCTTGCCGGAGCCGATATTAATGTGCGATTGGACCGTTCCGGACTCGTCCGTGAAGGCCATATCTGCATAGTTTCCATTTTCCACCAGAAATACGCAGGCTTCCGCAAGGTCATCGCTGTAAAGAAATTCCCGGAGCGGAGTTCCGCTTCCCCAGAGGGCCAGGGAGACGCTGCGCGTCTCAGAGGTCGGAGATCGGGAATCAGCGATCAGTGAGATTCCGCTCTTGCCCAGCCAGACGAGCAGGTCGTCGTTAGAGGTTGAATGTTGGAGGTTAGACGTTTCGGCACGTTCTACATTTGACGTGTTACGTTTTACCTGGCGATTTTCGAACTCGAAAATACGCCGCAGCTCGTCAAAATCGCTGTTCTCCAGCGATTTTGCGAGGTGCATTTTCCGGATCATCGCGGGAAGAACGTGCGAGTTTTCCGGGTGATAGTTGTCGCCAGGACCGTACATATTCGTCGGCATGCCGGAAATAAAATTGGTCCCATACTGCCGATTGTAGGCATCGCACAGGCGAATCCCTGCAATCTTTGCAATCGCATACGGTTCGTTGGTCGGTTCCAACGGACCGGTGAGCAGATACTCTTCTTTCAGCGGCTGCGGTGCGAGTTTGGGATAGATGCAGCTCGATCCGAGAAACAACAGCTTTTTCACGCCGTGTTTATAAGCGGCATGGATGACATTCATCTCGATCATCATATTTTCGTAGATGAACTGTCCGCGGTAGAGGCTGTTGGCCTGGATACCACCGACTTTGGCGGCAACGAGTACAACGTATTCGGGTTTTTCTGTTGCAAAAAAGGTCTCCACTTCCTGCTGGCTGATCAGATTGACTTCATCAATTGAGCGCCCGATGAGATTGGTATAGCCGTGGCGCTCAAAGGCCCGCCAGATACCGCCGCCGACCAGTCCTAAATGGCCTGCTATATAGATTTTGGCATCCTTTGGGATGCCAGCAGTTTGAGGTTTGAAGTTTGAGGTTTGAGAATCGACTTCCATATTTCTACCTTCCTAAAGATTTTATTAGAGCCGCCAACATGCGGCGAATAATTAGTATTTCATCCTCAAGGTGCTGATTCGCAGAAGCAAAATGCAGCTTCTCGCTAATAATCAATTGAGTTTCAAGTTCTGCGGCTGATCCATCAGCAATCCGAAGAAAATGAATAAAATCCTTCGAATGGCGACGAGCACTTCCTTCGGCAATATTTGAAGGAATACTCACTGCCGCACGTCGCATCTGATTGGTTATCCCAAACTTTTCAGATTCAGGGAAGTCAGTTGTGAGTCGATAAATGTCTGTTACAATATCAACCGACCGACTCCAAACCTCCAAATCTTTATAATCACTCATGCTAACAAACCACAAATTTCAAACTGCAAACTGATCTTAAAATCCTTTTGAGTACAGTGCTCCATCAAGAATTTTGAGGTCTCCTTCGGTCATGATTTTGACGAGCTCTTCAAATTTTACTTTCGGTTCCCAGCCGAGCTGTTTTTTTGCTTTGGCCGGATTGCCGAGCAACTGTTCGACTTCGGCTGGGCGGTAGTAGCGCTGGTCCATACGGACGATGACATCGCCGGTCGCTTTATTTTTACCGACCTCCGCGACACCCTCGCCTTCCCAAGCAATTCCAATACCGACATGCCTGAAGGATTTTTCAATGAATTCACGTACTGTGTGCATTTCGTTGGTGGCGACCACATAGTCGTCCGGGGTGTCCTGCTGGAGCATCATCCACATCATCTGCACGTAATCGGGAGCGTAGCCCCAGTCGCGCAGCGCATTGATATTTCCCATGTAGAGGCATTTCTGCAGTCCGCGCGAAATACGGGCCACCGCCATGGTGATTTTGCGGGTAACAAAGGTTTCGCCGCGGCGAGGCGATTCGTGGTTGAACAGAATCCCGTTGCTGGCGTGCAGGCCGTAGGATTCGCGATAATTCTTCACGATCCAGAATCCGTACTGCTTGGCAACGGCATACGGTGAGCGTGGATAAAAGGGAGTGGTTTCGGTCTGCGGAACTTCTTGAACCTTACCGTACAATTCCGAGGTCGATGCCTGATAGAACCGGCTGTTTACGCCGGTTTCGCGAATGGCATCCAGCAAACGTAAGGTGCCGAGGGCATCGACTTCCGCCGTGTACTCCGGCACCTCGAACGACACTTGAACATGTGACTGTGCACCAAGGTTGTAGATTTCTTCCGGATGAAGCTTTTCAATCAGCCGGTTGAGATTACTGGAATCCGTCAGATCGCCGTAATGGAGAAACATCTTGACGCCGGTGTCATGCCGATCCTTGTACAAATGATCAATGCGATCGGTGTTAAACGAACTGGCCCGGCGAATAATTCCGTGAACTTCGTATCCTTTATCGAGCAACAGCTCGGTTAAATACGACCCGTCCTGCCCGGTAATCCCGGTTATAAGTGCTTTTTTCATATGATCTCCGTTGAAACACCCCGAAACCTCGGGGTTCGTTGAAACATCGCATTCGCGCTTCGTTAAACTCGTTAAAACGGCTCAGCGGCCTCGTTGGGGTCGTTCCGATTTGAACGGTGTAAACGACTTCAACGTTTTGAACGTGATTATCCGATAATTCCGGTACCGCGCAGCTTCGCGATAATTGCGTCGACCGACTGCTCGGCCGACTGTTGAGCGGTCGGAAGAACCAGTTCCGGTTTCTCCGGTGCTTCATAAGGATCCGTAATGCCGGTGAACTGCGGAATTTCTCCGGCGCGGGCCTTTTTGTAGAGACCTTTCGGATCGCGCTGTTCACAGAGTTCAAGCGGTGTATCGACGAATATCTCAACGAAGCCTTCGCCGACTACCTCCCGCGCAGCCGCACGGTCGGCACGATACGGCGAGATGAAGGCCGTAATGACGAGGATTCCGGCATCATTGAACAAACGGGCCACTTCGGCCACCCGCCGGATATTTTCCGTGCGGTCCTCCATTGAAAAACCGAGGTCGCGGTTCAGCCCGTGTCGGACGTTATCTCCATCCAGAATATAGCAGGGGTGGCCCAAATCAATCAGTTCGCGTTCCAGCTGACGGGCAATTGTCGATTTGCCTGATCCGCTGAGCCCTGTCAGCCACAGCGTGGCACCTTTCTGGTTCAGCAGTTTCTGCCGATCTTCGGCCGAAACCAGACTGTCGCTTTTCACAATATTTTTGCTGACCGGCGCCGAGGTTTTCGGCCGGGAGACCACGCGGTCCACAATCATTCCCGCACCGACCGTGATGTTGGTCATGCGGTCCACAATAATAAATGCACCGGTGGTACGGTTCTTTTCGTACGCATCAAATGCAATCGGACGATGCAGCGTAATGTGGCAGCGCCCGATTTCGTTCAGGCCAAGTGATGAAACGGCGTCTTCGTTCTTGTCGCGGTTCATCGTGTTCACGTCCACCTTGTAACGAACACTGGACAGTACGCCCGGAACCATGCTGGAGGTGTGCTTGATCAGATAGCTTTTTCCGGATCGCGCGGCATCTTCGTGCATCCAGACCACCATCGCTTCAAATTCATTTCCGATGTGCGGGATATTTTTGACGGGCACCAGCATATTCCCGCGCGATACATCGATCTCATCCTCCAGCGTCACCGTAACGGCCTGCGGAGCAAACGCTTCCTGCAGTTCACCGTCCGGACCGTAAATCGCTTTGATTTTTGACTCCTGCCGGAACGGCAGACTGGCAACTGTATCACCAACCCGAACAACGCCGGAAGCCAGCGTGCCGCTGAATCCGCGGAAATCGAGATTGGGGCGCAGCACATACTGTACGGGAAAGCGCATATCAATCAGGTTGCGGTCCGTGGAAATATTCACGTTTTCCAGATGATGCAGAAAGGTCGGTCCGTCATACCACAGCATTTTATCCGATTTCTCAACCACATTGTCGCCGTTCAGCGCCGACATCGGGATAAAGTGAATATCGGAAAAATTCAGCCGGGATATGAAGGCATTATAGTCGTTTTTGATCTGCTCATATTTTTCTTCCGACCAGCCAACCAGATCCATCTTATTAACAGCGACCACGACGTGTTTGATGCCCAGCAGCGAACAAATGAAACTGTGGCGCTTTGTCTGGCGAATCACACCGTGCCGCGCGTCAATCAGAATCACAGCAAGGTTGCAGGTCGACGCGCCGGTCGCCATATTCCGGGTGTACTGCTCATGGCCGGGGCAGTCGGCAATAATGAATTTGCGTTTATCGGTCGAGAAATAACGATACGCCACATCAATGGTAATTCCCTGCTCCCGCTCCGCCTTCAGGCCGTCGGTCAGCAGGGCAGGATCAAAATCTTCCCCGGTGGTCCCGTAAACCTTGGAATCTTTTGCCACTTTCTCAAGCTGATCCTCGTAAATCATGTGGCTGTCATAAAGCAACCGACCGATCAATGTGGATTTCCCGTCATCCACGGACCCGCAGGTCAGGAAGCGCAACAGGTCCTTGGTTTCGTGCCGATTCAGATAGGCTGTGATGTCGCTGGTTATCAGCTCTTTTTCTTTTATTTCATAGGACATAATCACCCCTAGAGTTCGTTAAAATCGTTGAAACGGTACGAACACCCCATAGATTGGGTTGGCCTGCTCGCGCGCCACCTTCCACGCATCTAAATCTTCAAATCGATCAACTTTCATCATATTCCTTCGACTTCACGCCTTTAACGATTTTAACGAGGCCGCAGGCCGTTTGAACGAGGCTACTTCTGATCGGGGATCAGAAATAGCCGTCTTTCTTTTTATCTTCCATGGAAGAATTGTCTCCGTCGATGACACGTCCCTGACGTTCAGAGGTGGTAGTCAGCAGCATTTCCTGAACAATTTCTTCGAGGGTTTCGGCTTCAGATTCCACCGCCCCGGTCAGCGGATAACAGCCCAGCGTGCGGAAACGCACCTTTTTCATCATCGGCGTTTCGCCGTCCCGAAGCGGCATCCGGTTGTCATCCACCATAATCAGCACTCCGTCACGCTCCACAACCGGCCGCTCGGCGGCATAATAAAGAGGAACAATCGGAATTTCTTCGCGAAGCAGATAGAGCCAGATATCGAGTTCCGTCCAGTTCGACAGCGGAAACACCCGGATCGATTCCCCCTTATTGATCCTGGCATTATAAAGGTGCCAGAGTTCCGGGCGCTGATTCTTCGGATCCCACTGATGAAACTCATTGCGAAAACTGTACACCCGTTCCTTGGCGCGGCTTTTTTCCTCATCGCGGCGGGCTCCGCCGAATGCGGCGTCAAACTGATAATGATTGAGCGCCTGTTTCAGGGCGTCGGTCTTCATCACCTGCGTATGCTTTTCAGAACCATGAACAAACGGGTTGGAAACGTCCTTGCCTTCCGGATTGATCCAGACCTTCAGGTCCACCTGATATTTTTCCGCCATCAATGACCGAAACCGGTACATCTCCCGGAATTTCCACTGCGTGTCCACGTGCATCAGCGGAAACGGAATTTTCCCTGGAGCAAAGGCCTTGTGCGCCAGATGCAGCATCACTGAGGAATCCTTGCCGATGGAATAGAGCATCACCGGATTCCGGAACTCCGCCGCAACCTCACGGATGATGTAAATGCTCTCCGCTTCAAGCTGCTTCAGATGACTTAAGTTATAACCGCCCATAAATAAATGCCTTACGTTTAACTAGTATTATTATCATGTATTATATATTTACGATCTGTTCAACCCATTTTCCAGAAAATCAGAACGGCCAGACCAGCGGAGCAAGCCCCACTGCAACCCCTCCGAACAGAAGATTCAGGGGAATGCCAGTTTTCAGGTAATCCGCAAACCGATATCCGCCAGGACCGTAAACCATCAGATTCGTCTGATACCCGATCGGCGTCGAAAAGCTCGCCGACGCGGCAATCATAATACAGGTGATAAACGGCATCGGGTTTACGCCGAGCCGCTCGGCTGTACTCATCGCAATCGGAAAAACCAGCGCGGCTGCGGCATTGTTTGTAATCACCTCCGTAAAAACCGTCGTCACCAGATACACCATCGCCAGCGCCGGCAGCGGCTGGTCCTGAACCAGCCCCAGCAGCAGCCCGGCAATCGACGCTGCGGCTCCCGTTTTATCCAGCGCCGCGCCCAGTCCCAGCGCGGCACCGATTACAATCAGCACATTCCATTCAATACTACGCCGCGCCTGCGCCGTCGAACAGCAGCGGAGCAGCAGCATCGCGCCCGCCGCCAGCATCGCGGCCTGCAGCATATTCAGCCACCCGAACGCCGCAGAAATCACCATTCCGACCAGAATCGCAAAGGCCCACGGCGCTTTGTCGAACCGGCGCGGCGTTGAGTTTTCCACGCCACTGATCAGGTACAAG
>JBFWJN010000141.1:0-8362 GCA_050253185.1 Kiritimatiellales bacterium
TTCCTGCTGGACGCCGACGAAGGTTTGCACGGCCTCGCCGTTTTTGAAGAGGATCAGCGTCGGGATGGAGCGGACGCCGAACTGGGCGGCGAGCGACGGGCTTTCGTCGACGTTGACTTTGGCGATAGCGGCTTTGTCACCGATCTGGTCTGCAACTTTGTCGAGAATCGGAGCCTGCATTTTGCACGGTCCGCACCACGGAGCCCAGAAATCGATCAGTACGGTGCCGGAGGCGATGGTGGACGCGAAATCGTCAACTGTCAGGTTTTTCACTTTATCGGACATAGTATTCTCCCGTTTTATTTGCGTAATGACGACTATAGGGCTTGGGTATTGCCGGTGCAAGTTCAGGTTTAGACATTAAAGAGAAACTCAACGATATCCCCGTCCTGCATGACATAATCTTTACCCTCGGTGCGCATCAGTCCTTTTTCGCGGCAGGCGGTTTCGCCGCCGTGGGTGACGTAGTCGCTGTAGGAAATGACCTGGGCGCGGATGAAGCCGCGCTCGAAGTCGGTATGGATGACGCCGGCGGCCTGCGGGGCTTTCCAGCCGCGGTGGATGGTCCATGCGTGGACTTCTTTTGGTCCGGCGGTGAGGTAGCTGATGAGACCGAGCGTGTGATAGCCGGTGCGTGCAATCTGATCGAGGCCGCTCTCGGAAACGCCGTAGGCGCCGAGCAGTTCGGCGGCTTCAGCGTCATTCATGCCGATGAGGTCCTCTTCCATCTTGGCGCAGATCTTGACCATGTCGGCGCCTTTGGAATCGGCATAGTCGCGCACGGCTTTGACGTATTCGCTGTCTTCGGCCATGCCGTCTTCATCGACGTTGGCGCAGTAGATGATTTTCTTGTCGGTCAGCAGCGGGGTCTCTTTAAGCAGGTCGCGGAACAGTTCGACATCGTGGTCCGGAAAACTGATGGCGGGGCTGCCTTCGCCCAGATGATTCAAAAGCCGCTCGACTTCCGGGACGGTGGCGGCGGCTTTCTTGTCGGAACGGGCCTGCTTGCGGATACGCTCGATGCGGTTTTCCAAGGTTTGGAAATCGGCGAGGATGAGCTCGGTTTCGATGACGCCGATGTCGCGCAGCGGATCGACGGAGCCGTCGACATGCACAACGTTTTCGTTTTCGAAGCAGCGCACGACGTGCAGCAGGGCATCGGCCTCGCGGACGTTGGCGAGGAATTTGTTGCCGAGCCCTTCGCCGCGGCTTGCGCCTTTGACGAGACCGGCGATGTCCATGAAGTCGACGGTGGCGTAGACGGTTTTTTTCGGTGTGACCATGTTGGCGAGTTGATCCACGCGTTCGTCCGGCACCGGCACGATGGCTTTGTTCGGTTCGATGGTGCAGAAGGGATAGTTGGCGGCTTCCGCGTTCTGTGCGCGCGTCAGCGCGTTGAAAATGGTCGATTTTCCAACGTTTGGAAGTCCCAGGATGCCGATGCTTAAACTCATGGTGTTTCTCCGTAAAAGCCGGTGAAGTTAGCGGCAAACAGAATGGATGACCATCAAAAACTGCGGTCAGCGCTCGATGTCGAAGCTGTGGATTTTTCCGGAAGCGATGACGGCTTTGAGCAGCGGGGCGATCAGGGGAATATCGGGGAAGACGACAAGGTGGTGGAGCGGGCGGTGCTGCACGTTCCATTTGGCGAGCAGCGGCGGGTCGGAGACAAAGTTGATTTCGTCGAAGCGGCCGGAGTCGGCGGCAGCCTGAATGACGCGGAGCATGAGCAGGTTACCCGGCGAGTCGGCGGCGAATGCTTCGTCGTAGGCCATTTTCAGGATGTATAGCGTCCGGCCGCTGCGCATGGCGTAGTGGGCGGCGAGGGTGCGGTCGCCGCTTTCCAGAAAGCTGAATTCCATCAGACCGGATTCAGCCAGTCCATCGGCGGCGTCTTCGAACATGTCGGCGCAGCCGGTGAAATATTTGACGGCGGATTTCCGCTCGCCTTTCCATCCGCGGGATTCGACGTCGAGAAAGCGCCGGGTGTTTTCGGTGGCGGAGTGGTCGGTTTCGAACAGGCGGAACCGGACATCGGGCAGTTTGTCGAGTTCGCGTCCGGCGTGCCGCAGGTTCCGGCGCAGTTTGGCGGAGAGGCCGGACAGATAGGTTTTTCCATCTGCGGGCAGCGGCAGAACTCCTTCGGTACCTGCGGGTTTCTGCACAAAACTCAGGCGGTGCCTTCCGTCGGTCAGATAACGGACGGATGCGTAGTGATCGGGAACGTGTTTGAGGCTGAGGCAGGGAATGGAGCGAGGAATGGCATTCAGATAATTCATGAACAGGCCGAAGACGTCTTCACGGCCGGGCCGGGCAATGCAGTCGGTTCCGCTGGTGTGAGCGAAGTGGTAGGGCAGTTTGAAGAGGCGAAGCGAAAAGCCGAACACGCTGACGGCATAGCTCGAGACCAGCGGCAGGACGCCGATGAGTCGATCGTTTTCATAGGCGAACAGGCAGAGCCACTGCTCCGGCGAATGGACGAGGTGTTTGAAGAAAGCGTGCATCCACGGATAGGAGAGCAGCGGCGAGAGGCGGTCGGTCTGCCGAAACAGTTCATTCCACTCATCGGCGTGCTGTTTCAGTTCATCGAGCGTTCGTGCATCGACGAGACGCACGCCCTCCGGCAGCTGACAAGTCCAGCGGTCGGGCAGGCTGTACTTTTTTGCGACTGTTTTAATCACAAATCGGATGATGAACCGGGAAAGAGCGTCCTGTCAACCGTTGAAAAATCCCGGATGATGTCGGTTTACGGCCATGTCGAGCAGGCGTCACAGTCAGGATTCAACGGTATACGCGGTGGCGTTTCGGACGGCGTCGAGGAATTTTTCGCGCAGTTCGTTGGCGCGCGGTTCGTCCATGGAGAACAGGGCGAGCAGTTCCTGCGCGTCGGTTTCCTGCGGTTCCTTGTGCGACAGCTCTTCGAGCGCTTTGGCAAGCGCCGGTTTTTCCAATCCTTGGAAACGGACTTCCTGCGGAATGCGTTCAATGAGGTCACGATAGGCGGTAATGACGGGGCCCCATGTTTCGGAATCTTCGAAGCGGTTGAAGACCTTGTTCGATTCCTCCCACCACGGGCTTTTCTTGCCGGCGAGCAGTGCAAAGAACGAGGCGGCCAGTTTCTGGACGATTCCTTCTTCGCCGCCGACGGGCCGTTTCGGAAAGAGCAGCTTTTTGTGCTTTTCCATGAGGGTGTGCAGGATCATTTCGAACTGGAAGACCGTTTCGGTTTTCGGCGGTTTGCCGCCGAGCAGGCCGACGACCTCTTCTTGCACTTTTTCGATTTCGGCGAGTTTGAGTTCCGGGTCGACGATCAGGAAGGTGTCGCCGCTTTTTTTATGCTCATAAACGCGAACCTTGACCTGGTCGTCACGGATCTGGACGTCTTTTTCGACGAGAATTTTTTTACGCTCGAGCATGACGGTCAGGATGTAAATGGCGTTGATGTCGTCGGAGTCCTCTTTGGCGACGAGTTTTCGCAAAAGCGATTCGGCGCTTTCTTTTTTGACCGGTTCGGTGGGCGGCGGCGGGAGGCGGAAGACGCTTTTCCATGCGCTGAGGCCGTGGTCGGGATTGTTCTCGTTCCACCAGGCGAGGCTGTAATCTTCACGAACGTACTCGCCGTCCTGAAGGAGCAGGCGGGTTATGATTTCGTCTTTATCCTTAAAGGGCTCGCCGGTTCCGGTGCAGACATCGGCCCGTCGTTTGATTTGCCAGCTTTCTTCCCGTGCAGTTGCCATAGGCTGGACAGAGTACCGCGCAGCGCTCCTTTTTCAAACCAAATGCGAAAAACCGGTCGGTTTTTGCCGCTGAAATGGCAGAAATACGCCTTCGGCATCAAAAATGCTTGATAAACGAAATGGATGTTATTCGTTGCCACAAAACCACAAAAATGACCTATTAATGGAAAATAAACACAAAGATGTATTTCACGGTCAGGCATCATGTCCCGGTCCGAGCCTATGCGATGCCCGGCATATCAGGGATTTGGATACACTGGCGCTGATTGCAAAAACACTGGCAACCCGAACGGACCAGCACCGGATGCTGCGCGATGTGCTCGGACTTCTGGGGCGGCGGCGCGGGATGATTCACTGCACGATTATGCTGCTGGCGCCCGACGGCAAAAAACTGGTGCTGGAGGCCGAAAGCACCGGCGAGGCCGACGGCAAGGTCAGCTATCTTCCCGGCGAAGGAGTCACCGGACGGGTGTTGGAAAGCGGGGAAACCATCATTGTTCCGCTGGTTTCGCACGAGCCGCGCTTCCAGTTTCGCGTGCACCGCCGGCCGTCGGGCGAGCAGCGGGAAGTCAGCTTCATCTGTGTTCCGATCCGGCTCGAAAACGAAGTGATCGGCACGCTGTCGGCGGACCACGCGGCGCAGAGCGCCTCGTTGCTGAAGGAAACCGCGCAGCTGCTGGAACTGGTGGCGAGCCTGATTGCCAACGACGTGAGCGCCCGGCGGATTGCCCGCATCGAGCGCGAAACGCTGGAGGCGGAAAACCAGCGACTGCTGACGCAGCTCCAGGAAAAGTTCTGTCCCGCCAATATGGTCGGCGATTCCAGCGAGATGCGCGGCGTCTTCGCCCGCGTGCACCAGGTGGCGTCGGCCGACACCACCGTGCTGATCCGCGGGGAGTCGGGGACCGGGAAGGAGCTGATTGCATCGGCCATTCATTTCAACAGCTTGCGCAGCGAAAAGCCGTTCATCAAGGTCAACTGCTCGGCGCTCAACGAGGCGCTGCTGGAAAGCGAGCTGTTCGGGCACGAGAAGGGGGCTTTTACCGGTGCGCTCTACAAGCGCATCGGCCGGCTCGAGGAGGCGGAGGGCGGCACGCTGTTTCTCGACGAACTCGGCGACTTTTCGCCGGCAATTCAGGTCAAGCTGCTGCGGGTGATCCAGGAGCGCGAATATGAGCGGGTCGGCAGCAACAAGACGATCAAGGCCGACGTGCGGATTGTGGCAGCCACAAACCGCGACCTGGAGGCGATGGTGCGCGATGGAAAATTCCGCGACGATCTCTACTACCGCATCAACGTCTTCCCGATTGTGCTGCCCGCCCTGCGCGAGCGGCGCAGCGACATCCTCACGCTGGCCAACCACTTTGTGGAGGTATATGCCAAACAGCTCGGCCATCCGATCCGGCGGATCAGCACGTCGGCGATCAACCTGCTGATGAGCTACCACTGGCCCGGCAACGTTCGCGAGCTGGAAAACTGCATCGAGCACGCCGTGCTGCTCTGCAACGAAGGCGTGATTTACGGACGCCACCTGCCGCCGACCCTGCAGACGCCGACGACGGCGGACCGCGAGGCCAGCGGCGGGCTGAAGAAACAGGTTGCGATGCTCGAGCGCGACCTGATCATCGACGCTCTCAAGCGGCATCGCGGCAACATTTCCGCCGCCTCGCGCGACCTGGGCATCACCGGCCGCATGGTGCGCTATAAAATCGAGAATCTGGACATTGATTACGACCGGTTTTTCAAGGCGAAGAGCCGGAAAAGCCGGCGCTGACGAGTCGAGGGCCCGGGAGTTTCCAATGCCTGGAAAAAAGTGGAAATAAATTTCCAATCTTTGGAAACGGACTGACCGGCGCGCGCCGGACCGAAACCGGCTGCTGCGGCCCCGTCATTGCGGGGCCGCAGTTTGTTTTTTCTGCAAAACCGCGGGGTTTTGCGTTGTGAATGGTGGGGAGCCGGCTGTGCCGATGGAGTGAACATTCCTTTCCATGTGCACAGACCGCGGGGAAATAATTGTCAGATAGTTCTGTAACCCGTTTTCCGTCAATATGATGACGAATCGATCCTCATGGAGGTGTTTCGAGATGTGACAATTATTTCACTTTATCGACCGCCTCACTTTTTGATTTTCCAGGGTTTGGAAAACGGGTCGGTAAAAATCTCTTCTTATTGATTATTAATAACTTACCCGGCTTGTCAGGTTCCGGATCGACGGGCGTTTTTTTTAACTGGCACGCCCTGTGCAATAAGGGGGCTCGTGTTTGCGGCCCGTCGCCGCTGAATGGAAACCAACTCAACTGGAGAAGACGAGATGAGAAAAATAGCGATCTATGGAAAAGGCGGAATCGGAAAGTCCACGACAACTCAGAACACGGTTGCCGGGCTGGCCGAGGCCGGAAACAAAGTGATGGTGGTCGGCTGCGACCCGAAGGCCGACTCCACCCGTCTGCTGCTGGGCGGCCTGGCCCAGAACACGGTGCTCGATACTCTGCGCACGGAGGGCGAAGATGTGGAACTCGACGATGTGATCAAAACCGGTTTCGGCGGTACCCGCTGCGTGGAATCCGGCGGTCCGGAGCCGGGGGTCGGCTGCGCGGGACGCGGAATCATTACGTCGATCAACCTGCTCGAACAGCTCGGTGCCTATGAAGAGGACCAGCATCTCGACTACGTGTTCTACGACGTTCTCGGTGACGTGGTGTGCGGCGGATTCGCGATGCCGATCCGTGAAGGGAAGGCGCAGGAAATTTACATCGTGGTGTCCGGTGAAATGATGGCGATGTATGCGGCGAACAACATCTGCAAGGGGATTGTGAAGTTTGCTGATGCCGGCGGGGTGCGTCTGGGCGGACTGATCTGCAACAGCCGCAAGTGCGATAACGAGCACGAACTGATCGAAGCGCTGGCGGCGCGTCTCGGCACGCAGATGATTCACTTTGTTCCGCGCGACAATGTGGTGCAGCACGCCGAGCTGAACCGTAAAACGGTGATCGAATTCGATCCGACTGCCGGGCAGGCCGACGAGTACCGGGCGCTGGCGAAGAAGATCGATGAAAACAAAATGTTTGTGATTCCCAATCCGCTGTCCATCGAAGAGCTCGAACAGCTTCTCGTGAAATTCGGTTTCGGGGTCTGATTCATCGCGTAACTTAACCAAGGAGAAAACCATGTCTATGCTTTTGATTCGTTCCATTGTGCGTCCCGAGAAGGCGGATGCCGTGATGAAAGCGCTGTTTGAAGCCGGTTATCCGGCCGTGACGAAGGTCCCGGTCTGCGGTCGCGGGAAACAGCGCGGTCTGAAGGTCGGCGAAGTGACCTATGACGAACTTCCGAAAGAGCTGCTGATGACGGTCGTTCCGGAAGCCGACAAGGAGTTCGTGGTGAAGGCGGTTCTGTCCGTCGCCAAAACGGGCGAGAAGGGGAACTTCGGAGACGGCAAGATCTTTATCTCTCCGGTTGAAGAGGTCTACACGATCAGCTCCGGCGTGAAGGAAGCCTGAATCTGGATATTTGAAACTCGAAAGGGACTGCGAACGGTTAACGGCTTGAACGAGTCAGCGGTTGAAACGTTCCTCCCGCAGGGAGAAATTCATGAAAGAAGTAATGGCTGTAATCCGGATGAACAAGATCAACGAAACGAAACGTGCGTTGAACGAGGCCGGAATCACCTCGTTCACTGCGACGGGACGGGTGCTGGGTCGCGGAAAGGGCCTGGTCGACTATCGCATCCTGCACGGCGCCGAAGACGGCGCCCCGGAGGCGATCGCTCAACTGGGAGATGGTCCGCGCCTTGTGCCGAAGCGGCTGATCACGGTGGTCGTGTCCGATGACTGGGTCGAGCGCACCGTCGAGGCAATCATTAAAACCAACCAGACCGGCAACGCGGGCGATGGGAAGATTTTCGTCCTGCCGACTCTGGAAGCAACCCGCGTCCGCACCGGAGAGACCGCAACCGGTCCATCGGGCGGAACAGTACTTGATTCGTCAGGAGGTTTAGAATGAGCGAAGAAAAAAAACTGCCCGATCCCTCGAAACTCAAAGAGGAGATCCTCGCAAAATATCCGCCGAAGATTGCGCGTAAGCGCAGCAAGGCGATGGTGATTAACGATCCGAAGCTGGATCAGGAGATTCAGTCCAACGTCCGTACGATTCCGGGCATCATCACGCAGCGTGGCTGTACCTATGCCGGCTGCAAAGGGGTGGTGCTGGGACCGACCCGCGACATCGTCAACCTGGTTCACGGTCCGATCGGCTGCAGCTTCTATGCGTGGCTGACCCGCCGCAACCAGACTGATCCCGGTCCGGATGGCGACAACTTCATGAACTACTGCTTCTCGACCGACATGCAGGACGACAACATCGTCTTCGGCGGTGAAAAAAAGCTCAAGGAAGCCATTCAGGAAGTGTACGACATCTTCAAGCCGAAGGCCATCGGTGTGTTCTCCACCTGTCCGGTCGGTCTGATCGGCGACGATGTCCACTCCGTGTCCCGTGAAATGAAAGCCAAGCTGGGCGACTGCAATGTGTTCGGTTTCAGCTGCGAAGGATACCGGGGGGTTTCGCAGTCTGCCGGTCACCATATCGCCAACAACCAGCTGTTCCGTCTCGTGGTCGGCAGAGACGAC